>NZ_CP092370.1:1969382-2297612 GCF_028473145.1 Flavobacterium sp. CBA20B-1 | reverse complement strand
CAAAGAACAATCCCTCTCCGCCAAAAATACTGTTTTTAATACCGCCCACAAATTGTATATCGTAGGCAACACTGCTGGTAAAACCAACAATACAACCTGTATCTACTTTTAGAACTTCGCCCGGTTGTAGTATTTTTTTATGCAATGTACCGCCGGCGTGTATAAAAGCTAAACCATCTCCCTCTAATTTCTGCATGATAAATCCTTCGCCACCAAAAAGTCCTGTTCCAATTTTACGGTTGAATTCAATACCTACCGAAACACCCTTTGCAGCACACAAGAATGCATCTTTTTGACAGATAAACTTTCCGTTGGTGGTGCGCAAATCCAAAGCAATGATTTTACCGGGATAAGGCGATGCAAATGAAACCTTTTTTTTGCCGTAATTGGTATTTGTAAAAGTTGTCATAAACAAACCTTCACCCGTAATCCAACGCTTACCTGCGTTTAACACTTTTCCAAACAAACCACCTTGTTGCTGACTGCCATCACCAAAAATGGTTTCCATTTTAATACCGTCATCCATCATCATAAAACTGCCTGCTTCAGCAACAACGGTCTCTTGTGGGTCTAACTCAATCTCTACAAATTGCATTTCTTCCCCAAAAATCTCATAATCTATTTCGTGTGCATTCATTTTTTAATTGTTTTTATAATTAGTATTGGTTTGTACTTTAATGTTACACTACATACTAAATAGCTGTGGTTTTTTATTAGTATCTTTGCAAAAATGCAGATTATGAACGATATTAAAATAACAATAATAGACAGAGCAGGCAACGAGCATATTGTGGACGCACCTACCGATATGAATATGAACGTAATGGAATTGGTGCGCGCGTATGAATTGGCCGAAGAAGGAACCATTGGTATTTGTGGCGGTATGGCAATGTGTGCCTCGTGTCAATGCTACGTTTTAAACGAAGAAGAGGTAAATTTACCCGAAAAAAATCCAGACGAAGAAGCCATGTTGTGGGAAGCTTTTAATGTGAAAGAAAACAGCCGGCTAGGTTGCCAAATTGGTATTTCACCTGAAATTGAAGGCTTACGAATTGAATTGGCACCAGAAAGTTAATAAATGTTTAAGGAAAAACGAATCACTTTTCATAAATAATTTGTACCTTTAAGCAAATTTGAATGAATTTGTTGAATGCATAGATTTATTTTATTGGATTATTTTAGTGAAAAACGAGGTGTATGCTTCGTTTTTCCTTTTATAAAACTATTTGCAATGCTGCGTAATTTCAAACAAATATTTATTTAATTTTGCTTGTTCTTAATCATTTTTTATGAAAGCTTTATTAAATGTTATAAAGTGGTTATTGCTGGCACTAACCGTATTGTTGTTGGCATATATTTGTGGAATTACTTTTTTTCACGACATCGTTTTTTACATGAACGAAAAGTATAAAATTTACCTAATTATTCAGTTAGTACATTTAGCCGCATCATTGTCTGCACTATTTGTAATTTGGAGCAGCCAACTGTTCGACCGTTGGAAAAAAATCGATCAAACATTATTGGTGGTGTTTTTATCCATTTTTGGATTGTGGTATTGGTACAAGAAATACGGCAAAATTTATTTAGATCATGAAAATACGAAAGAGTATTAGTTGATGGTAAAAACAATAAAGAAGCTGTCCGAAAAGTCGGACAGCTTTTTTTTGTTGTATTTTTTCTCCAAAATAATTATCTTAGAGTTGCACAAAAAACCAACAATGGCTAAGGTAGTTTTTAAAAATCAAACAGGCAATAGTCCTGAACTTTTTCCGATTAATATTTTTGATAAAATCCCTAATAATCACCCTGTTCGATTAATCGAAGAGGTCGTTAACTCGTTGGATATTAGCAATATAATTAAGTTGTACAAAGGAGGTGGTACCTCTGCATATCATCCAAGAATGATGATTAAAGTGTTGTTTTACAGCTATTTGTCAAACGTTTATTCTTGCCGGAAAATAGCTAAAGCACTCACCGAAAACATCTATTTCATGTACATTTCGGGCAACTCTACGCCTGATTTCCGAACCATTAACGACTTTCGAGGGAAAATATTAAAAAATCATATTCAACAACTATTTGCCGAAGTAGTGAAAATGCTGGTTGAAATGGGCTATGTAAGTCTTGATATTCAGTACATTGATGGAACAAAAATCGAAGCCAAATCGAATCGTTATACTTTTGTTTGGAGAGGTTCGATTGAAAAATACAAGGAAAAATTAGAAGTTAAAATCAACACGATTCTTTCAGATATCGAAAGTGCTATTCAGTCTGATAATCAAGAAATTAACAAAGAAGAATTACCTAAAAGCATCAATTCGGAAGAACTTCGGGAGAAGCTATCGATCTTGAATAAAAAGCTGAAAGAACCCACTAAAAAACAGGCAAAAGAGCTACAAAAACTTCAGGATGAGCATCTTCCAAAATTAGAAAAATACGAAAAAGACCTAGAAACTTTAGGCAATAGGAATTCTTACAGCAAAACCGACCCCGACGCTACTTTTATGCGGATGAAGGAAGATCACATGAAAAACGGACAGCTTAAACCGGCTTATAATACGCAGATTTCAACTGAAAATCAGTTTATTACCCACGTTTCCATCCATCAAAAACCGGGGGATACCACGACTTTGGAATCGCATCTTGATGGTTTTGAAAATCTCTATGGAAAACAAAGCAAAGAAGTGGTTGCCGATGCAGGTTATGGGAGCGAAGAAAATTATGAAATGCTTGAAAATAAAAGCATTAAAGCCTACGTGAAGTACAATTATTTTCACAAAGAAACGAAACGGACGATGAAAAATAATCCGTTTTTGGTTCAGAATTTATTCTACAACAAAGAACAAGATTTTTACGTTTGTCCGATGGGTCAACGAATGGAAAATGTTGGCAAAGGAAAACGAATTTCGAGCAACGGACACGAATCGCAAGTGTCTTATTATCAGGCAAAAAACTGTAATAATTGTCCGCTTCGAGAGGAATGTTTCAATGCAAAAGGTAATCGCAGAATAGAAGTCAATCACCGTTTGAATGAGCTTAAAGAAAGAGCGAGAAATTTATTAACGAGCGAGAAAGGGCTGGAACATCGCAGTAAACGCCCTATAGAAGTAGAGGCTGTTTTTGGGCAACTCAAGTACAATAATGATTTTAATAGATTTACATTCAAAGGCTTAGAGAAAGTAGAATTAGAATTTCTACTGATGGCTCTTGGACATAATTTTAGAAAAATGGTGGCTGTAGCAGTTGCGGGAAGAAAAACGGTATTCAAACGCCGTATTTTTGGTTCTAAACTTGTCATTTTTGTCGAATTTAGATGCTATCAGCGGTCTTTATTTCAAAAAAAGCAAGAAATTAACTTTAGTGATGATGTTGAAAAGTTAGTAGTATAACAAAGAGGCTATCCTTTTTGGACAGCCTCTTCTTATTTATAATAAAGTTGATATTATATAAATTCTTTAAATCTTCGTCAGTTCGAGCTTGTCGAGAACTTCTCGATACGCTTCAATGCGTTGCGCTACTCGAAGAGACGATCCTTGTAAATATTACTTTGTTTAATATTTTAGTATCGTACCAACATAAGAAATCTTATTTAAACGCTGGGAAACCCGTAACATCCATACCTGTAATTAACAAGTGAATGTCGTGTGTACCCTCATATGTTACCACCGATTCTAAATTCATCATGTGACGCATAATAGAATATTCGCCGGTAATCCCCATTCCGCCTAACATTTGGCGTGCATCACGGGCAATGGTTAATGCCATATCCACGTTGTTGCGTTTCGCCATTGATATTTGTGCTGATGTTGCTTTGCCTTCGTTACGCAAAACCCCCAAACGCCAAGTTAATAATTGTGCTTTGGTGATTTCTGTAATCATTTCGGCTAATTTCTTTTGCTGTAATTGAAAAGCTCCGATTGGTTTATCAAACTGAATGCGTTCTTTAGAATATCTTAAAGCCGTATCATAACAGTCCATTGCAGCACCAATAGCTCCCCACGCAATACCATATCGAGCCGAATCTAAACAACCAAGGGGCGCGCCTAATCCAGATTTGTTTGGTAATAAATTTTCTTTTGGAACTTTCACATTGTCAAAAATCAATTCTCCAGTTGCCGATGCTCTTAACGACCATTTGTTATGCGTTTCAGGAGTTGAAAAACCTTCCATTCCTCTTTCCACGATTAATCCATGAATTCTACCTTCTTCATTTTTTGCCCAAACCACGGCTATATCTGCAAATGGAGCGTTTGAAATCCACATTTTTGCACCGTTCAATAAATAATGATCGCCTTTATCTTTAAAGTTTGTAACCATTCCGCCCGGGTTCGATCCAAAATCAGGTTCTGTTAAACCAAAACATCCAATCATTTCGCCGGTTGCTAATTTTGGAAGATATTTCATGCGTTGTTCTTCGTTTCCGTATTTCCAAATGGGATACATTACCAACGATGATTGAACCGATGAGGTTGAACGTACACCTGAATCGCCACGTTCAATTTCCTGCATGATTAATCCATAGGAAATTTGATCTAATCCTGCACCGCCGTATTCCACAGGGATATAAGGTCCAAAACCGCCAATTTCACCCAAGCCTTTTACAATCTGATGTGGAAATTCAGCACGTTGTGCATACTCTTCAATAATGGGCGAAACTTCTTTCTTAACCCATGCGCGCGCCGCATCGCGTACTAATTTATGTTCTTCTGTAAGTAAATCGTCTAATAAATAATAATCTGGTGCCTGAAATAAATCCGGTTTCATATCTACAATTGTTTAGTTCTCACAAAAATACTTATTTTTTAAGAAGAAAGAGAAAATTTTTTATGATTGAATTTTTTCGAATAAAAATAGTAACTTGCTGTTAGTTATTGATAAAAGAAGAAAAAGTAGTTGTGATATGATAAATAATGATGTAAAAAATCAGATGAAAATAAACAGACTATTTGGTCTTTGTAGGTACGTTACGATTTTTCTTGGAATATTTTTGCTATCTACTTGGACTGTAAAATCCGCATCTTTAGAAAATCTAATTCAATATAAATTTCAGCAAGATGTTTTTAAAGAAATTACAGGTATTGTTAAAACTGAACAAGGAGATCCAATTCCGGGCGTTGTTGTAAAGTTAGCAGGAACAAATGTAGAAACAGTAACAGATGTTGAAGGAAGGTACAAGTTTGATGCAAGTGAAGGCGATAGAATTCAGTTTATTTATAAAGGGTATAAAACAATTATGGCGACTGTTCGTAGGAGTAATATTTTGAATATTAAGATGAAAGAAGAAGATATTGACTTGCCTGACGTTATAATTTCTTTCAATTATCATTCAGCAATAGGATGTGCTATTGATACAGTTGGTGTTAAAAAAATTGAACTTAATAAAAAGCATATTGTAGATGTTGCATTCCCATTAGTCTTTAATGTCGATATGAGACCGTCAGAAGTTTATAGAAATTCCGAAATCATTTTAAAAGATGCAGAAGCTTTAACACGTAATGGTAATTATACTTACATTGTAGATGGCGTGCGTGTTAGCGAAGAAACATTTCGATCGTTAAATCAGAACGATGTTGAAAGCGTTGATATTTACAAACACACCAATGTTTACAATGCACGGTTTGGAAACAAAGAAAATCAAAGTAGCATAGCTTTGGAAGTTAGATAGACTTTTATCCTGCAAGATTTTTAAAATCTTGTAGGTTTGAATTAAGTAATATTTGAAACCTACAAGGTCATTCAGACCTTGCAGGTTTTATCAAAACAACCGCAACTGTTCGCCTTTCGTTCCATCAAACAAATCAGTTGATAACGCAGGGAATTTCGAGTGACTGAAAAATTTCTTTCTGCCAATTTCGAATGTTTTGTGAATCATATCGGCAAAATTTCCGTTACCTGCATTGCGTTTTGCGATATTCTTTTCGGCTAAATTACCTTTGTGCAGGGATGCAATCTGATTTAAAATTTTTTCTTTTCGATCGGGATAATGCACTTCCAACCAATCTTTAAAAACAGGTTCCACTTCATCGTTTAATCCCACCAAAGTATATCCAAAAGAATGTGCCCCATTTTCTGAAATTGTTTTTAATATCGGCAGAATTTCCATGCTGTTTAACCCGGGAATGATCGGCGCAACCATTACATGCGTGGGGATATTGTTTTCGGATAACGTTTGTAAGGCTTTTAGTTTTGTTTTTACAGATGATGTTCTGGGCTCTAAAACCCTGCGTAAATCCTCGTTTATGGTTGGTATGCTTAAAGATACATTTACTAGATTTTTAGCTGCCAGTGATTTTAAAAGATCTAAATCGCGAAGTATTAATGAGTTTTTTGTAATGATACTCACCGGATGACGGTAATCTAAACACAGCTGCAATATTTTGCGAGTAATTTCTAATTTTCGTTCTAAAGGTTGGTAGCAATCAGTATTTCCCGATAATTGAATAGTTGATGCTTTGTAACCGCGTTTTAAAAAAAACTGCTCTAAAAGTTCCGGAGCGTTTTTCTTAACCAAAATAATTCGTTCAAAATCTACACCGGCACTAAATCCCCAATATTGATGCGTTGGCCGGGCATAACAATACGCACAACCATGTTCGCAACCCTGATACGGATTTACAGAATATAAAAAGGGTAAGCTGTTGCCTTTTACTTTATTGACTATGGTTTTTGGAAATACCTCTAAAATTTGTGTTTTAGCCAATTCTTCTTCATAATCATCTTGATAAATCGAGGTTTCATAGCGTTGTTTAAAGAATTTATTAGCAATATTTTCTACGGCACCTTGTCCTTTTGTAATTTCTTTTTTCATACTGTTTTACCCTTACGCTTCTATCTTTCAAAAATACATTCAGCTAAAGACATTTTGTGTCATTGGAACCAAATATATCTTTGCATCTGCAGAATGAAAAAAAATTACACCCCTATCATAAAAACAGTAGGTATTGCAAAATGTATAAAACTAGGTGAGAGCTTTACACTTTCCCTTCCCACTCATTAAAAAATTGCTCTAGAAAACCTTCCATATAACGGTGACGGTTTGCCGCCATTTCTTTTCCTGTTTGGGTATTCATTAAGTCTTTTAAAAGCAATAGTTTTTCATAAAAATGATTAATTGTTGTGCCTTTATGGTGTTTGTATTCCTCTTTGGTCATTTTTAATTTGGGCGCTATTTCGGGGTTGTGCATAGCATTGTTTTTATAGCCTCCATAATTAAAAGTTCGGGCAATACCAATGGCTCCAATGGCATCTAAACGATCGGCATCTTGAACAATTTCTAACTCTTTGGAATGAAATGTTCTGTTGAAATTTCCGCCTTTAAACGAAATATTCTCGATGATTTTCACCACATGTGCTTGCACATCTTCCTTAATATTAATAGACGCCATAAAGTTGCGTGCTTTTTTAGGACCAATAGTTTCATCGCCATTGTGAAACTTACTATCGGCAATATCGTGCAACAATGCTCCTAAAACAACAACTTGCTCATTGGCTTGTTCGGTTTTTAACAAGGTTAACGCATTTTTATAAACCCGTTGAATGTGGAACCAGTCATGCCCAGCTTCTGCACCTTCTAACTCTTTTTTTACAAAATTTACTGTTTGAGTGATGTAATCCATTTGAAGAAAACGATTAAAAAAGCCGATATTTCTATCGGCTGCTTTTTGTTATTTTACAATTGCGGGGGTTACCCATTTAAAAATATGTGATTCATCTGAAATCTTCATACGATCGGCTAATTTTGCCATTCGGTCTGGAAGTTTCATTAAATAGTCTCTTGCTTTTTCGGCTTCATCTGTTAGGTTGGTAATCTTGTCTATTTCCCAACGTTTGATCAACTTATTTAGAATATCCACATAATCCATAGAGGTATAAACACCTATTCTTTGTGCCGATTCTGAGAAGTTGTGAAAAGCATCTCCGATTGCCCCACCCGATTCGCGGATTAAATTAGCAGGCATGGTGATTTTTCTTTTCATCATATAATGAAAAGCTTTCATCATTTCTGAAGGATCTACCTGAAAAATGCGTTCTACAAATTCGGAATATGCATGATGATGGCGCATTTCATCGCCTGCAATCAGTTTGCATATTTTTGATAGTTTGTGGTCGCCGTATTTTTTTGCCATTTGCGCCACGCGGTTGTGCGAAACATACGTTGCTAACTCTTGGAAACTAGTAAATACAAAGTTTTTGTAAGGATCGCGGTCTGTTCCAGGGTCAAAACCATCGTTGATTAAATGGTGAGTGGTCATTTCCACCTCGCGCATGTTTACCCTACCAGACAAATACAAATATCTATTTAGCAAGTCGCCATGACGGTTTTCTTCACCTGTCCAATGACGGATCCATTTTGCCCATCCGTTTCCATCGCCATCTTCACCACCTCTTTGATCTACACCTTCCACATCCATTAACCACGATTCATAGGTAGGCAATGCTTCTTCGGTAATGGTATCGCCCACTAAAACCACCCAAAAATCATAAGGTAATTCTTTGGCATACGCTTGTAATTCGCGAACTTCTTCTAGAAAGTTTTCATTGCGCGCATCAGGTAGCATGTCAGAAGGCTGCCAAATTTTTTCTACAGGGATTAAATAATTCTGCACAAAAGTATCTATGTTCTTTTCCAAGAACTGCATTACTTCTAATCGAACATTTTGAATAGACATTTTAATAATTTTTTTATACAACTTTTGTTGCGTTATTTTATTGATGAAACAATTGCTTCTTCCGTTTTTTGAAACAATGTTACAAAATCAAAATCGCTTACTTTCATGGCGTCATGAACTTGCAATTTTAGGGCGCTTCCCAAGCCCATTGGAAACATTCCAAACCGAAACATTTTCCACGAGTTGTTAATTGTTAAAGGCACTACATACGCATCAGGAGCAAATTTACAAAGCATTTTCACACCGTTTTCTGAAAAACGCTTTGGCTTTCCGGTTTTAGAGCGTGTTCCTTCTGGAAAAATCACTGCCGAACGGTTGTGCTTCTGTATGTATTCACCCAAGCCTTTTATGGCGGGTAATGCTTGTTTGGGGTCGTTTCGATCAATTAAAACCGACCCACCGTATTTTAGATTGAACGACACACTTGGTATGCCTTTTCCCAATTCTTTTTTACTTACAAATTTTGGATGTGTTGCTCTTAAAAACCATATAATCGATACAATATCAAACATCGATTGATGATTTGATACATAGATGATTGGTTTGTTCTGTGGCAATTTCTCACGTCCTTCCACATTAAATGTTGTTCCCAAAATGTTGGCGCTGCGCATTAGAAACCATTGCAAAATATCTACACTGGTTTTATGGGCTTGATAGCCAAACAATTTCAAGCAAACCCACTGTATGGGATGAAACAACAACAAACTTAAACTTAAGAATAAATAATATACAATACTTAACGGATAAGATAAAATCTTGTGCACTTGTTACAATTTATGTTCAAATATACAACAAAAAAAAAATCTACCGAAATTCAGTAGATTTTTATGTTATTTGGCATACAAATTAACAATATTCATTGTATGCTTCCTTCAAATTCTCAGCAATAACATCTGCTGGATGCCCTTCAATATGGTGACGCTCTAACATGTGAACCAATTCGCCATTTTTAAACAAAGCCATTGAAGGCGATGATGGTGGAAAAGGAAACATTTTTTCGCGTGCGGTGTCAACAGCTTCTTTGTGAACACCTGCAAAAACCGTTACAATCTGTGCCGGTTTTTTGTCGTTGCCTAAACTCATGATTGCTCCCGGGCGCGCATTACGAGTCGCACAACCGCAAACCGAGTTCACTACAACTAGAGTGGTTCCGTCTTTTGCCAATGCATTTGTAACTTCATCTGCTGTATATAATGCTTCAAAACCTGCTGAAGTTAATTCTTCTTGCATGGGTTTTACTATTTCTTCTGGATACATATTTTTATGTTTAATAATTATCCACAAAATTAATCATTTTTAACGACAGATGAAAATCAATAAAACTTAAAGAAATGTTATTTGTTTTGATAAAGATTCTTTGCAGTTTTATAAATTTGTTGAAAACAAAAATATGATACAACCACCATATTTACAAAAAGGCGATACGGTAGGAATAATTTGTACCGCAAGAAGTTTTTCGAGTGAAGCTGCTCAACCAGCCATAGAACTATTACAATCGTGGGGTTTGTTGGTTGAATTAGGAGCAACAATCGATGTGAATGTGAACCAATTAGGCGGAACCGACCAGCAGCGCACAGACGATTTGCAACGAATGTTAGACAACCCCAACATAAAAGCTATTTGGATTGCAAGAGGCGGATACGGAACGGTGCGAATTATCGATTCCATTGACTTTTCAAAATTTTTAAAGCACCCTAAGTGGATTATTGGTTTTAGCGACATTACGGTTTTGCACAGCCATATTCACAATTTAGGCGTGGCAACTTTTCATGCCATTATGCCGTATTCTGTGCCCAAAGCATTATCCGAAGCTAAAGAAACATTGCGTCAGGCGTTGTTTAACGAAGATTATCAAATTGAAATCCCATCGAACCCAAGCAACAAATTAGGTGCGGCAGAAGGCGCGTTAGTAGGCGGAAATTTATCGATTATTTATAGTCTTTTAGGATCAAAATCATCCATCAATACGAACGGAAAAATTTTGTATTTGGAAGATTTAGATGAATATTTGTATCACATAGACCGTATGTTTTACAATTTAAAACGCAATGGCTATTTCGATGGTTTGAATGGATTAATCATAGGGGGAATGACCGATATGCATGACAACCAAATTCCGTTTGGATATGATGTAAGGCAAATTGTTTTGGATTTGTGTAAAGAATTCGATTTTCCTATTTGTTTTGATTTTCCCGCAGGACATATACCTGACAATCGTGCATTGAAATTAGGAACAACCGTTTCGCTTGCTATTACTGAAAACGCCACCATTTTAAAATACATATAATGGCAACACACAATGATATTGGCACAAAAGGGGAACGATTAGCCCAAGAGTATTTACAAATGAATGGCTACACCATTTTAGAAACAAACTATCGCTATAAAAAAGCCGAAATCGACATTATTGCCACCAAAGATCATCTTTTAGCAATAATCGAAGTAAAAACACGCACTTCTACCGATTATGGAGAACCGGAAAGCTTTGTAAACAACAAAAAAATCAAATTGATTTTAGAGGCAACCAATGCCTACATTCAAGAAAAAGATTTAGACTTAGAAGTGAGCTTGGATATTATTTCGGTAATCATTGGAAAAACAACCGAAATAAACCATATTCCGAACGCTTATTATTTCTTTTAAGTAAAATTTTGTTAATATTCTGTTGAAAAATACTGCTAACCAAATCAATTTTTGTACTTTTAAATAAAAAAAGTATGACTTCTTTTCGTATAGAAACAGACTTATTAGGCGATTTACAAGTTCCCGTAAATGCTTATTATGGTGTGCAAACTCAGCGCGCCATTCAAAATTTCAAAATATCAAACTATAAATTAAATCACTATCCGATTTTTATAAAATCATTAGCTGTTGTAAAATTAGCAGCTGTTGAAACCAATTTTGAACTAGGCTTAATAAAAGATGATTTAAAAGAGGCGATCTCGCAAGCATGTTTGGATATTTTGAAGGATCAGTACCTCAACGAGTTTCCAATTGACATGATTCAAGGTGGTGCAGGTACATCGGTAAACATGAATGCCAACGAGGTTATTGCAAATATTGCTTTGGAGAAAATGGGGCATAAAAAAGGCGAATACCAATATTGCTCGCCAAACGATCATGTGAATCTCTCCCAATCTACCAACGACACCTACCCTACTGCTTTAAAATTGGCTTTGTTTCAATCTTCAAAAGAAATAACGAATGCGTTAGAAAAGTTATTCTTTGCATTGGATCGCAAGGCAAAAGAATTTGAAAACGTAATAAAAATGGGGCGTACCCAACTGCAAGATGCTGTACCAATGACTTTAGGTCAAGAATTTGAAGCTTTTGCTTTTACATTAAAGAAAGAAATTCCTTATTTGCAGGAACAAGCCTATCAATTTTTGGAAGTGAATATGGGTGCAACAGCTATTGGCACAGGACTGAACGCTCCGAAAGGATACGCACAGTTATGTGCTGAAAAATTAGCAACCTTACTAAATGAACCTGTGAAAATGGCAGAGAATTTAGTAGAAGCAACGTCTGACACCAGCAGCTTTGTTGCATATGCCGGTGCTTTAAAAAAATTAGCCATTAAACTATCCAAAATATGCAACGATTTGCGCTTATTGGCATCTGGTCCCCGAACTGGTTTATATGAAATTAATTTACCTCCCAAACAACCCGGTTCATCGATCATGCCTGGAAAAGTGAATCCCGTGATTCCCGAAGTGGTCAACCAAGTGTGCTTTAAAGTAATTGGCAACGAAACAACGGTTTGCTTGGCTGCAGAGGCTGGTCAATTGCAATTAAACGTTATGGAACCCATTATTGCTTTAACGATTTTTGAATCGATTGAAATTTTAACGAATGCCATTGATACCTTACGCATTGAATGCGTGGACGGAATAACTGCTAATACCGAACATTTACGAGCGGAAGTGCAAAATAGTATTGGCATTGTTACTGCTTTAAACCCTATCATTGGTTATAAAAACAGCACAAAAATTGCCAAACAAGCCCTGGAAGAAAATCGAAGTGTATATGACTTGATTTTAGAGCAAAACATTCTTACCAAAGAAGAATTAGACCGATATTTAGACCCCAAAAACATGTTGAGTTCGCATTAGAATAATAAAAGTCGTTTTCTTTATACTGGGAAACGGCTTTTCCTTTTAAGAGATTTAGATTTATAATTTTTAATCAGACATGTTGGTTAAATCCTAATGCAGGTTTCTCATAGATTCCTGTTAAATACCTGTCTCTGCATGTATGCCGAAATGTGCTTTTGCAATAGGGATTATAGCCTTGTTGGAGCTCTTTGTTTTTGCCAAAAAACAAAAGCGACGGCGGAAAGCCCGACCTGAAACGCTAGTGGAAGGGATTGCCCAAAGAAAAACTTTTGTTGGTGGTTGTTTTATTTATTTTTATATTCATCGTTTAATTTTATGGATAAATACATGAAAAAAATTGGGGCTTTTTTATTTTTTCTATTTTTTGCAGGGGTTGTTTTTGCGAACGATGGTGCTTATTTTATGAGCGGCAATCAGTTAATACCTATTAAGGAAACAAGTGTTGAAGTACGCAAGGAAATACTTTCGTTAAAACGGGTGGGTGACTTTGTAGAAGTTACGGTTGATTATACTTTTTTTAATCCGGAAAAGAGAGCGAAAACGATTTTGGTGGGTTTTGAAGCTTTTTCTCCAGAAGGCGATGCAGATTTCTACCCTAAAAATGGGCAACATCCTTATATGAACGATTTTACTGTGAATTTGAATCAAAAGATTCTTCCGTATGAGATTTCGTATGTATCAACTGAAAATAAGGAAAAGGAATTTTCTTTAGCAGAAATTGAAAACAGCGAATCCATGCTTGATTATGCAGAATTTTATTATGTGTATCATTTCAATGCTACTTTTCAGCCAGGAAACAATCGTTTGGTGCATACCTACAAATTTCGCTTGTCGGGCTCGGTAGATTATGCATATAATTTTGATTATGTTTTAACGGCAGCAAACAGGTGGGCAAATAATAAAATTGACGATTTTACATTGAATATTGATATGGGTGCTTATCAGGATTTTTATATAAATTCTACTTTTTTTAAATCGGTTGATGAATGGACCATTCATGGCGTTGGTGAAAAAGTGGATGATTTTATGAAAGAATACCGGTTTTCTAACGGACAAAGTGCTGCGGGGTTTTTTATTCATAATGGAACTATTCAGTTTAAAAAGAAAGATTTTCATCCTAAAGGAGAATTATTTCTGTTCAATCCGCATTTTTTCTTCATTAATAATGTTTTTAGTTTGCAAAATAATCTTCCCTTTCATAAAGATTTAATGATATTTTTTGATGAAATTGAAGACGAAAATGCTTTAAAAGTGCTTCAGAATTTACCTTATGCCCGCAGAGGATATGTTTTTAAAAATGAGATTTTGAAGAATTATTATGAGAAAATGCCTTGGTATATTCCCAATGAAACGTATGTGCCAGAGCCAGATGAATTAGATGAAATGGAACAAAAATGGCTGGAAGGGCTTAAAAATATAAAAATTTTAAAAACAAAATAATGCATCAATTGAAAAATATAATAGGGTTGTTTTTTATTCTTTGCAACTGTTTTACAAATGCACAAAACAACACCTATAATCAAAAAAAAGAGTATGGTTTTAAAGGCGCAGTGAAAAAAGTGACCACTTATATGGTGCGCACTACTAAATATCGGATTCCAACGGATACAGTCGATTATTTTGGTAAAACCAGTATCCATTTCACAAAATCGGGCGATGTAACCACTTATACCAAAATGTATCAAATGCCCGATTACGCATTCAAAAGCAACATGCATTATAAAGGTTCCGGAAAAAACATATCGTTTACCGAAACTAGCACTCTAAACGGTGAACAAGAAAAGAAGCTCGATTACACCTATCATTGGACAACGGATTTAAGTTATGAAATACTGCCCAAATTGGTTGCCGATAGCACAAAAACCACTGTGCATTTAAACACTGATTTCTCTATAAAAAAGGTTGTTTTTGAAGGAGTTAATTTTAAATCTGAGGAAGAAGCCACCTACTTGTACGATGAAAACAACCAATTGCAACAACTTATTTACGATGTTAAAACCACCGATGGCGATGAAATTTCTACTATTCAAGATGTACGCAAAATAAAATCGGTAGATGTGTTTAACAATCCCACTGTGATTTATTTTTACGAAACCACCGAAAGTCGTGTGCCAAAATCGGTACTTTTTAGGTATTATGAATATTACTAAGTGTATGAAAACAGAAAAAAATTATCTAGAAATCAACAGAAATTCTTGGAACAACCGAACCGAAGTGCATCTTAGCTCTGCTTTTTATGATTTAGAGGGATTCATGCAGGGAAAATCGTCTTTGAATTCGATTGAATTGGAATTGTTAGGCGATGTTTCCGGAAAATCGATTTTGCATTTGCAATGCCATTTTGGACAAGATACTATCTCACTAAGCAGAATGGGTGCAAAAGTGAAGGGTGTTGATTTATCAGACAAAGCAATAGAAGCCGCAAAAGTTTTGGCTCAAAAATTAAACGCCGATGCCGAATTTATTTGTTGCGATTTATATGATTTACCCAATCATTTACACCAAACGTTTGATATGGTTTTTACAAGCTATGGCACCATTGGCTGGTTACCCGATTTAGATAAATGGGCGAAAATTGTATCGCAATTTTTAAAACCCGATGGAAAATTCGTATTTGTAGAATTTCATCCGGTGGTTTGGATGTTCGATGATGCTTTTGAAAAAATCGAATACAACTATTTTAAAAGTGATGCAATTGAAACCTTAGAAGGATCTTATACCGAATCAACAACCGATGCAAAGCAACATTTCATTACTTGGAATCACAGTTTAAGCGAAGTTTTAAGCAGTTTGTTGCAACAAGGATTACAGATCAATTCGTTTAATGAATATGATTATTCACCTTACAATTGCTTTGATAATACCCTAGAATTTGAACCAAATAAGTTTAGAATTGCGCATTTGGGTAATAAGATACCAATGGTTTATTCGTTGATGGCTGTTAAAGCAAAACAATAACAGTTATATACCTACTTTATACTTCTAATGTAGTAGCTCCGAAACCTTGTAAGTTGAAAAGTTAATCTGAATACACTAACCTTCAAAAGGTGTAAATTAAAAAATCATCTACGTTTTTTAATATTTCTAACTAAAGCATCTACCACACCTAAAATCACGACTTCATCGCTCTCGGTAATAACAACAGAATGTGCATATTTTGGGTTTAGTGCCACTAATTTAGAATTCATTTTATCATAGCGTTTTAAAGTGTATGCTGATGAATTAATTGATACCACCACATCATCACCGTGTTGCGGTTCATAATCGGAACGCAAGATTAAAATGTCATTTTCTTGGTAATCAGGATACATAGACAAGCCCTTTACACGATTTACAAATGTTGCTTCAACTTTAGAAAGATACAATTCGTCTAAACTGATACGATCATTTAAAAAATCTTCTGCTGGTGATGGAAAACCAGCATTAACACCTTCTTTTACCTGCACATAATATTTTTCACCATTGGTATGAATGGGCAAAAATTCTAATTCGCTATCAAATTTTATAAACTGTATCATCTTATTTCTAAAATTTCATTCCATTTTGTGGTATAATTAGGGCTTAAATGCTCCTGATTCATTTTCCATGTTTTATCTAATGCTTGGGAAGCCAATTTCAATTTTTTAGTTCCGTATTTAGAATTTAACCGATCTATTGTTTGCATAAGTGTTCGATGCTTTACCGGTTCTTCTTCAAACAAAACAAATTGTTTTCCATGTTCCGGTGCAATACCACCCACGATAACTCCGGCTTTTTTGTAATGGTATCCTTGTTTAAAAATTAAATCTAGACCTTTTTGTGCACATTTAGCAAGTTCTATATCTGAGTTTGTTGGATATGGCATACTCACATTTATAGAGCGACTATATTGGTCTTGTTTTTCATTGAAGCGGTTGGTATAGATAAAAACAGTAACTACTTGGCAAGTTGATTTTTGCTTATGCAATTTTTGGGCACAAGTAACTGCAAAGGTTGTGATACGTTCTTTAATGTATTCCTTATCCGTATAAGTGGTATCAAAAGAGCGCGTGGTTGCGATATGCTTTTTGGCTTGAATTTCTTCCAACCCTAAAACCGAAATTCCTTCTAACTCTTTTTTTAAACGCAACCCTACTACTGAAAATTGTTTTCTTACATACTCATCGGGAAGTTCTATAAACTGAGAAGCTTTATGAATACCATTGGCTTTCAACTTTTTAGACATTTGTCTTCCAATACCCCAAACATCTTCTATATTAAGCCATTTTAAAGCTTTAACCCGTTTTTCATCTGTATCGATAATATAAACACCCTTTAACTCAGGAAATTTTTTTGCAATATGATTGGCTACTTTCGCCAAAGCTTTCGTAGGCGCAATACCCACACAAGTTGGTAGAAGCGTTTTCTGTAAAATCTCTTGTCTTATTTTTTTGCCATATTCACCTAGTGAGTGCATAGAAAAATCATGGAGATTCAAAAAACATTCATCGATAGAATACACTTCTAGATCAGGGGTGTAGTTTTGCAGAATACGATACACTCTATTGCTCATATCTCCATATAGTGCATAGTTTGAAGAAAATACTTGTATTCCTAATTCTTGAAATTTTTCTTTATATTTAAACGTGGGAGCACCCATAGGAATTCCGGCCTTTTTAGCTTCGTTTGAACGCGAAATAACACAACCATCGTTATTACTTAAAACAACAACAGGTCTATTGCGTAAAGTTGGATTAAAAATACGCTCACAACTTACATAAAAATTATTAATATCTACCAAAGCATACATTTTACAAATGTAATTTTTTATAAAATGTAAAAGAAGTTAAAATGGTGTCGTTTTGCTGAAAAAAACCGATTACTTTTTCCGAACTCACAGCTATAAATACATCCCTACGAGTTGTTTTGATTAAAATCTTTGTAAAACAAATCAATGACTTTGACGAGGATGTTTTTAATTTGGTTTGCTCCCTCTTGGGTTGTTAAATCAATTCCAGAAAATGTGTTCCCGTTCACACCTTTATACATATTTAAGTAGTACACTCCCGAAACTAATAGTGCAGAAAAAGCCCGGAATTCTACTGCCTTTTCACCAAAATAGGGGTCGGTTAAATTTTGTAACAGTAGTTCGCCATTACGTTCACGTTCATCGTTAATATTTTTCAGCGCTTGTTTTTTTTCAGATATACCCCAAAGCAAAATATTTTGTAGTGCATCATTTTTATCCATATAGTCATACTGTTGCACCAACATTTCTTTAACAAAAGCCTCGCCACCATCATTTAAAACTTCGTTTTGCATTTGCACATTACTCCAAAAGTCAAATGTGCGTAGATATTCGTCAATTAATTCTTCGCGTCCTCCAAAATATTTATAGATTAGTTTTTTGTCTAAACCTGCAGTCTCGGCAATAGTATTTACTTTCAGAGCAGTATAACCTTTCGTTTTCAAGATATGCCCTACGGCATTTAAAAACTGCTTCTTACTCTTATTTTTATCCCTCTTTCTAGGTTCATTTTCAGGCAATTTCATTTTTTTTTCAGTTTTTAGCAAAAATAATCATTTTTTTCAATTCACTTATTGGTGACTTGTGTTATATTTGCATTACTTCGCTATAATGCTAAGTTTCAATTATTAGGAATTGTAATTATACATCACCATAATTTTATCAAAACACTTATCATCGCAATTCCGGGCAAAAATAGTTCGGAATTGTTTTATTGTAACCACTTTTTCTTAACAATTTCATTACCTCATCATCCCCTACTTTAACCTTACAATAATACAAGGCTAACATTTGGTTTTCTTTGCTGCGCTAGTTTTGTGGCAAATAAATTTTTAAGCCAAAACTATAAAAATGAAGCATTTTTACATTTTAGCCGCATCGTTAGTTGGTGCAATGACATTTGCACAAAACGGAGTGATTTCCGGAAAAGTAGTAGATGGAAACAATCAATTTTCTTTACCTGGAGCTACAATTAAAATCGAAAATTCGAATCGCTACACTATTTCCAATCAAAACGGTGGCTATGAATTTTTAAGCCTTCCAGAAGGCACCTATACGGTTTATGTAGAATACATTGGATATGTAACTGCTGCGCAAGAAGTTGTTGTTGTTTCAAATACTACAACAACTGCAAATTTTCAATTATTTACGGGTTCTGAAGAGTTGGAAGAGCTTGTAATTATCGGTGATTTTCTTCGCGGGCAGGCAAAAGCCTTAAACCAACAACGCAACAATGCCAATATCACCAACATTATATCGTCTGACCAAGTGGGGCGTTTTCCAGATGCCAATATCGGTGATGCTTTAAAAAGGGTGCCGGGAATCACTATGCAGAACGATCAAGGCGAAGCTCGTAACATTATTGTTCGCGGATTATCTCCTGAGCTGAATTCAGTTACTTTAAATGGCGACCGTATCCCTTCTGCTGAAGGAGACAACAGAAATGTTCAAATGGATTTAATTCCATCGGATATGATTTCTTCGATCGAAGTAAATAAAACATTAACGCCGGATATGGATGCCGATGCTATTGGTGGGTCTGTAAACCTTATTACCCGTGCTGTTCCAAACCGCGAGCGCATTTCGGCAACTTTGTCTGGCGGATACGCACCAATTCGCGACAAAGGTTTATACAATGGTGCCTTTATATACGGAAATCGGTTTGTTGATAATAAATTGGGCGTTATTGCTTCAGGAACATGGCAGTCACAAAATTTTGGATCAGACAACGTAGAAGCTGTTTGGGACAAGGACGACAATGGCAATGCGTATTTAACCGAAATGGACATCCGCAAATACGATGTGCAACGTGTGCGCAGAAGTGCTTCATTGAGTGCCGATTATGTTTTTAACGAAAACCACCGAATTGATTTCACAGCAATGTATAACTGGCGCGACGATCGTGAAAACCGTTACAGAGCACGATACCGCGATTTGGAATTGCAAGACGACGGCACCTATATTGGTGAAATTCGCAGAGAAACAAAAGGCGGAATTGATAACAACCGCAACCAAAATGCACGTTTAGAAGATCAACGTGTCGTTAACGTGTCGTTGCGTGGTGAGCACTTATTGTCGCCAAAATTAGACATGGATTGGGCTTTTTCTTATTCAAAAGCGAGCGAAGACCGTCCTAATGAGCGATACATCGATTTCAGACAGAAAGACGTGGCAATGGGGCAAGATCTTTCTGATGGCAAAAAACCGTTAGTATTTGCATTGAATGGTGAAAATCCAAATGATTTTGAATTGCGAACAATATCTGAAAACCACGATTATACGCAAGAAGAAGAAATCGGAGCTAAAATTAATTTCCGCATGCCCTTTTCAGTAATTGAAGACCAAAAAGGACGCTTGCGCTTTGGAGCACGTTTGCGCTTGAAAGATAAAGTACGTGATAATATTTTCTACGAATACCAACCTATAGCAGAATGGGGCAGTTTAGCAAACACTCCAAATGTGAATTGGTCAGGAAACGGATACAATCCAGGCTCGCAATATGCACCCGGATACTTTGTAAACAATGCTTTTTTGGGTTCTTTGAATTTAGGAAATCCTGATTTGTTCGAAGCTTCGTTGCAACCTTCGGAATTTTTATCATCAAACTATAAAGCAAAAGAACGCATTACAGCAGGATATTTGCGTTGGGATCAAGATTTTAAAGAGAAAACATCAATAATTGCAGGTGTTCGTTTAGAGCATACAGCTATCGAATATACAGGAAATTATATCATAGATGAAGAAGATTTGGTAGGTGAAATTAAAAACGAAAACGATTATTTGAACATTTTACCAAGTATTACTTTAAAACATTATATCACCAATAATTTTATTTTGCGTGCTGCAGTAACCACAGGTATTGCACGTCCTAATTATTATAATTTGGCTCCTTATGTGAATGCAATTCCTGCCGATGCCGAAATTGCTGCGGGAAATCCTAACTTAAAAGCAACGTATGCAACCAATTTCGATGTAATGGCAGAAAATTATTTTGAAAATATTGGTATTGTGTCGGCTGGGGCATTCTATAAAAATTTAGACAACTTTATTTATACTTATAACAATACCATTTTTACAACTGAAGATTTTGCGGCACAATTTCCGAACGTAGCCAACCCAATACCAGGTGGCGAAAACTGGGATTTCACACAAGCTCGTAACGGTGATAAAGTAAGCGTTTATGGTTTCGAAGTAGCTTTTCAGCGACAGTTAGATTTCTTACCTGGAAAATTCTTTAAGAACTTTGGTTTATATGCCAACTATACCTTCACAAAATCTGAAGCAAAAGGAATTACCAACGAAGACGGAACTCCACGCACAGGTTTAGGTTTACCGCGCACTTCACCGCACATGGTGAATGGATCTTTGGCATGGGAAAACGACAAATTCTCTGCGCGTATATCAGCTAACTTCACCTCGGCTTATTTAGATGAAATTGGCGGCAACGAATTTGAAGATAGTTATTACGACAAACAATTTTTCCTTGATTTTAACATGGCTTACAAGTTCTTGCCAAATTGGCGCGTGTTCTTAGAAGCAAACAACTTAACCAATCAGCCGTTGCGCTATTATCAAGGTGAAAGCAACCGCATGAAACAAATGGAATTTTACCAATCTCGCTTCACTTTGGGCGTTAAATATGATTTTTAATGAAAAATAAACATTCAATCTACTTATTATTTTTATTAGTCATTAGTTTTTATTCGTATGGTCAGGCGCGTCCTGATCATACGCTTAATAAAACAGCGAATCAACATGCAGAGATTCAACCTGCAAAAAACGGAATTTCGTTTTTGGCTATCGGCGATTTTGGCCGTCATGGCGCATTCACCCAAAAAGAAGTTGCCCGTGATATGGGAACGGTTGCAGAAATTTTAGATTTGAATTTCACCATTTCTGTGGGTGATAATTTTTATCCGAATGGCGTTCAAAGTACGCAAGATTACCAATGGATTTCATCGTTTGAAAGCATTTATACCCACCATTTATTGCACGAACCT
The DNA here is from genome assembly GCF_028473145.1 of Flavobacterium sp. CBA20B-1. Taxonomy (NCBI): domain Bacteria; kingdom Pseudomonadati; phylum Bacteroidota; class Flavobacteriia; order Flavobacteriales; family Flavobacteriaceae; genus Flavobacterium; species Flavobacterium sp. CBA20B-1. The sequence continues at coordinate 2,275,843 of NZ_CP092370.1, read as the reverse complement.
TGGTTTGTGGCTCTAGGAAATCACGATTATGAAGGAAATGCCCAAGCACAGATTGATTACAGCAACATTTCGAGACGTTGGCAAATGCCTCATCGCTATTTTGAACGATTAATAGAAATTGATAAAGGCAAATACTTACAACTTTTGGTGATTGATACCAATCCGTTTATTGCTAAATACAAGGCAGATCCTGAAAAATATTTGGGAATAGCTGATCAAAACACCCAAGAGCAATTACAATGGATAGAAACAAAATTAGCCAACAACGACCCCAAAATTGTGTGGAAAATTGTAGTGGGACACCATCCGCTGTACACAGGTGGCAAACGAAAAAATGATCAAGAAACCAAAGATATTCAATTGCTTTTTGAACCCATTTTAGAAAAACATAAGGTAGATGCCTACATTTGCGGACATGAACATGATTTGCAGGTTATAAAAAAAGGTGATAAAAATGTAATGCAGTTTTTATCTGGTGCAGGCAGCGAATTGCGCGAAACCGGTAAAATAGAAGGATCGCTTTTTGCCGAAGCCGTTCCGGGATTTATGGCTTTTACATTAACCAACAATGCGTTGAAAGCTTATGTAATTCAATCAAACGAAAAAGATTTCAAAGTAATTTATCAAACCGAAATTAAAAAATGAGAAAAGTACTCTATCTTATAGCAGTTACCACTTTTATAGCATCTTGCAATTCGTCTAAATTGGCTCCGGTTGCAAAAAATGCTTTAAAACCAACAATTGTTACACAACCAACACCCCATGATACCGATGATCCTGCTATTTGGATCAACAAAACCAACCCTTCGCAGTCATTAATCATCGGCACCGACAAAGAAGCGGCTACCGGCGGTTTGTATGCCTATGATTTACAAGGAAAAATGGTACATAAGGTATATCCAATGGATCGCCCAAATAATGTGGATATTGCATACAGCTTGCCATTGAACGGTAAAAAAGTGGATATTGTGGTGGTTACCGAACGAAAAAAAAATCAAATCCGCATATTTTCTTTGCCTGATTTAAAACCAATTGATAACGGCGGAATTGCTGTTTTTGCCGATTCAGAACAGAAAGATCCTATGGGAATTGCATTGTACACCAATCCTTCAAACGGAAAAATTTATGCAATTGTAGGCAGAAAAGAGGGAGTTTCAGGCGAATATTTGTATCAATATGAATTAACGGATAACAAAGGAACTGTTGGCGCTAATTTGGTGCGAAAATTTGGACACTATTCAGGCAAAAAAGAGATTGAAGCCATTATGGTTGATAATGAATTGGGATATATCTATTATGCCGATGAAACCCAAGGAATAAGAAAATATTACGCCGATCCCGCAAAAGGAGATAAAGAACTGGCCTTTTTTGGTCAAAAAGATTTTAAACGCGACCACGAAGGTATTGCTTTGTTCAAAACAAATGATAAAGAAGGATACATTCTTATATCAGACCAACAGGCAAATAATTTTGTGGTTTATAAACGCGAAGGCACCAATGACAATGTGCACGACCATAAGATGATTGCTAAAATTCCTTTTTCAACCATTGAGTGTGATGGTGCGGATGCGGTTAATTTTAACTTTGGAAGTATGTTTCCAAACGGTCTTTTGGTAGCAATGAGCAATGGTATGGTTTTTCATTATTACGATTGGCGCATTATTCAAAAAGAAATAGACCAACAGCAGAAATAAACCCCAAAAAACAAAACAAATCCTACAGCCAACACACTGTAGGATTTTTTTATTGATTGTTTTGATTACTTTTCGACAGGCGTTTCATTCACAATTCGGTGCGTATTATTTTTTAACGAATCGATTTTAAGAGGCACAGTGATTTCTTTTTGGGCAGATTTTTCACTGCCGGTAATATAATAATTTCCAACGATGAGAATTGCTGGGCAAAGCAACGACACACCGAATAGCAGTAAATGGGAAGTAATTTTTTTCATGAGTAGTTCTGTTTTGTTGAATATTTAGGTTTCTTGTTGTAATGCTTTTTTATAGGTGCTTAAGGCGCGTTCGCGTGCTTGTTCATGAACCACAATGGGTGGTTCTAAATTGGTTTCAAAATCAGGGTTCCATTTTTTTATGTATGCTAATTTTTTATCAAACTTTTGCGTTTGTGCAGTAGGGTTAAATATCCGGAAATATGGTGCAGCATCGCAACCGCAGCCTGCTGCCCACTGCCAATTGCCGTTATTGGCTGCCAAATCATAATCGTTTAATTTTTCGGCAAAATAGGCTTCGCCCCAACGCCAATCAATCAGTAAATGTTTGCACAAAAAACTGGCAACAATCATGCGCACGCGATTGTGCATAAAACCGGTTTGGTTCAGTTGCCGCATACCTGCATCTACAATGGGATAGCCGGTTTGTCCGTTGCACCATTTTTTAAATTCGGCTTCGTTATTGCGCCACGCTATATGGTCGTATTTTTCTTTAAAAGATTGATGCACCACGTGTGGAAAGTGATACAAAATTTGCATAAAAAATTCGCGCCAAATTAGTTCAGAGAGCCACACCTCATTGTGTTTCATGGCAAAAGATACACACTTGCGAATACTTATGGTGCCAAATCGCAATGCTGTTCCCAACTGTGTGGTGTGTTGCAATGCCGGAAAATCGCGGTATTTGTCGTAATCATTAATAATAGTTGGTTCTAAAACAGGTTTTTCAAAAATAAAATCGGTGGTTTTAAAACCGATATCCTCTAAACTAAGAAGGTGTTGCGAGGTTTTGTGAAAATTTGCGGTATTTAAGGCGTAGGTTTTAAGGGATTCTTTCGTTAATTTACTGCGCCATTTTTTGGAATATGGTGTGTAAACTGTATAGGGTTTGCCATCGTCTTTGGTTATTTCGTTCTGTTCAAAAATCACTTGATCTTTGTACGTGTGAAATGATATATCTTTCTTGGTCAAATAATCGGCCACCAATGCATCTCTTTTAATTGCTTGTGGCTCGTAATCTCTGTTGCAAAAAACAGCCTGAATATCATATTGTTCGGTTAAGTCCTCAAACGCTTCCAACACGCTTGAATAAAACGTATGCATACCTGAATTAATCTTTTCTAAATCAGCATTTATATCTGTAATTGCTTGATGAATATAGTGTACCCTGCGGTCTTTTTTTTCTGGTAATGCATTTAAAATGCTTGTATCAAAAATAAAAACAGGAAGCACAGGTAATTCGCAGCCCAATGCGGCAGATAAACCTGCATTGTCGCTTAAACGCAAATCGCGACGAAACCAAAATATGTTTACTTTAGTTTTCATGAATTGGCTTTCTTTGGAATATCTTGAAAAAATAAAGTACCAATAAAAATTGTGCGTAACCGTAAACTGCATCTTCCACAGGAATGGTAAGCATTCTGATACCTAGAAACTCATCGGGATTGTAATTTACGATGGGCGATGGTAATCCGGTTCCTGTGAGTATTCCGTTAACCCCGAAAAAACCGGGCATTAGTATTAAAAAGGTTAAACTGGCACGGCTGATCCATTCTTTTTTAGCGATAAAATGCAAGTAAACAAGCGTGAGTATTGTAGCGATTGCCGTAACCAAAGTGTACATTTTATCGGTATGCAACAGCCCTACCACCGCACAAACAATGATGCTTACAAACACAATAACATTGTTGAAGGCGCTTGCCCATGGCCAATCGAAAAATTTCTCTAAACAGAAATAGGTAAACACACACGAAAAGGGAATACAGAAAAAAAACAACCATTCTTCAATTGGTAAACCGGCAATAATTAAACCTGTGGTATAATCGGTATTAAACCACCACACTCCGTGTGCAGTGAACCATACATCCCATGCAATAAAAGGAATGGCAACTATTGTGGCTGCCAACAAGAACGGTCCGAATTGTTTATGAAACTGCAAGCGCTTATCAAATGATGCGATGAAGCAAACAATTATCGTAAAAAAGTTTATCAGAAGATAGGTATAAGGTTGCAGCATCATTATTTATTGAAATACATTTTAAAATATTTTACAGGAACCCACAAGAAACCGAAACATTCACCGTGTTCTTTTCCCAAGTGTTTGTGGTGTTGTTTATGCGCTCTGCGGATTGATAAAAGGTATGGATTTTGGGTGTTTTTAAGTACTTTCAATCGTTGGTGAATAAAAATATCGTGTACAAAAAAATACGCCATACCGTATAATGTGATGCCAATTCCGATATAAAAAAGATAATTAAATGCGGCTTGAGCTCCAAAATACATCAATGCAATAGCAGGTATCGCAAAAATCACAAAAAACCAGTCGTTTCGTTCCAATTCACCTTCGTTGCTATGATCGTGATGATCGCGATGCAAAACCCACAAAAAACCGTGCATTACATATTTGTGAATCACCCAAGTGGCGCCTTCCATCAGCAAAAATACAGCTATAACTATTAATACATTCATGGTTTGTTATTTGTTTGCAAAAAGTTTTTCCAACACTTTGTATCGGTAATTAAAAATATGTTCTAATTTTTTTTGAACCATTAATTTATGTGCAATATTTCCTATTGGTCCAAGTGGTAGTTCGTAATCTACCGTATCATTCATGAACACTCCTTCTTCATTAGGGATAAATTCATGGAAATGATTCCAGTATTTATAAGGTCCTTTTTTCTGAAAATCGGTAAAGCTTTTTCCTTCATCCACTTGTGTGATGAGCGTGGTCCAGCGCATGGGAATATTGAGCAATGGCGTGATTTTATACGCAATTTCTTGCCCAACGTAAATCGATTCGCCATTTAAAGCAGTTAGTACATCAAAACCCATTTCTTTCGGAGTTATAACCGCCAAATTATGCGGCGATGAAAAAAACTGCCAAGCTGTTTCTATATCACAATAAAGCTGTTGTGTTCGTTTTAACTGATAGCGCATCTTTTTAATTTTTTTTAAACAACCTCATTGATCATTTTCAGTAAGGTTGATGACCGCACATTTCCTTTGTGCTTGATAATAAAATCTTTGTCTTCTTTTTTATTGTCGCGGTAATTGAGAAACCATGGGGCATTCTCTTGAACAGAAAATCGAAGAAAACGAATCTCAATATTATTGGAGTCTGCTTTTACCGCTTTCTCTAATTTTTTTTTCCCTTCATTAAAGGTTTTTAACTTTGCTGTGGGACCGCCCACATGTTTTGCCCAAATGGTTTGCAAAGCGCCTAAATAAGCCAAATGCACGTTGCTACTGGTTTCATTGGTAAGCTGGGTAATTAATGTTTTGCATATTTCTTTATTGTTTGCAGCTTGGGCATAGTTTTTTCGAACATATTCTAAATCTAAAACCACTGCGCTTTTTGCAACAATAGGCAACATACATATCACAGCTATTAGCAATTTTTTCATCATAAGGCAGTAATTTTATATTGCAGGTAACTGGTCATTGCAAGCCCTAATTTTTGTCCGTTATGCACACGTACTCTTTCTTTTAAAATGCGTTCTGCGGAGCTTTTTTTAATTTTGTTGAACAAACACAAATAATATCTGTATGCCAAATACACTCCAAATTTTGATGCTGCAGGCAACTTTTTAATTCCTACCAAAGCTTCTTTAAATTCTGCAGCAATTTCGGCTTCAATTTGTGCCTTAATACGGTTGTCGAACACATTCATTTCAATATTAGGGAAATAGGTTCTGCCCAAAACATGATAATCATCCTTTAAATCTCTTAAGAAATTCACTTTTTGAAACGCCGATCCCAATTTCATGGCATAAGGCTTCAATTCTTCGTATTGATTTTGCTTGCCTTCTGTGAACACTTTCAGGCACATAAGTCCTACTACTTCGGCCGAGCCTAAGATATATTCTTTATACAAGTCGGAATTGTAATCTATTTTGTTTAAATCCATTTCCATACTATGCAAAAATTGATCAATTAAACTGCGATCAATAGCATATTTGTGCACCGCTTCTTGAAATGATTGCAAAATAGGGTTTAATGCAATACGCTCATCTAAAGCTTGATAGGTTTGCTCGGTAAGTCTTTTCAACAAAACCGCCTTGTCATAATCGTGAAAACTGTCCACAATTTCATCGGCCAAACGAACAAATCCGTAAATACCATAAATAGCAGGGCGAATGGAAGGGTGCAATGCCAAAATGCCCAATGAAAAGCTGGTGCTGTACTTTTGCGTAGTAGCTTTGCTTACATGTTGCGATAATTCGTCAAAGAGTTTTTTCATCTTTATATTTTTTTAGGGTGGGGAACATCTATTGTTTGTTTGCTATTTAGACTTTTATTTCGTCAATCTTCACTTTATGCGCTTCTTTTGCCACAATTTTTCCTGATATAATAGATGGTGGCACACCTGGACCCGGAACGGTTAATTGCCCGGTGTATAGTAAATTCTTTATTTTTTTGTTTTGTATAGCCGGTTTTAAAACAGCGGTTTGGTTCAGCGTATTTGCCAATCCGTAGGCATTGCCTTGGTAGGCGTTGTAATCTTGCACAAAATCACTTACACAGTAACTGCGTTTGTAATCGATATCGTTTATTAAATCTTTTGTACCGGTATGTTTTTCCAAGCGAGTCATCATTTCTTTAAAATAGCGCTCTCTTGTTTGTTCATCATCGGCAATACCTGTTGCTAAAGGCATTAGCAAAAAAATATTTTCGTGCCCTTCGGGCGCAACATTTGAATCGGTTTTAGACGGACAACATGCATAAAACAGCGGTTTTTCAGGCCAACTTTTATTTTTGTAAATGGTATCGATATGTGCATCCAAATCATGTTCAAAAAACAAGGTATGGTGTTTTAAATTCGGAACTCTTCTCTTTAATCCCAAGTAATAAATTAAACAAGATGGAGCAAAAATGCGTTGTTTCCAATAATCTTCATTGTAATTTTTTTCTTCGTTTTTCAATAAAGACTCTGTATGGTGGTAGTCAGACGAAGCTATGATGGTATCAAAATCAATAAAATCATCGTTTACCTTTAAACCAATTGCTTGATTTTCTTCGGTGATTATTCGCTCTACATTTTGATTAAAATGAAACTTTGCACCCTGCGCCTCTGCTACTTTTTGCATTGCCAATACCAATTGATAAAACCCACCCAACGGATACCATGTTCCTAATGCATACCCACCGTAATTCATAAGGCTGTACAAAGCAGGTATGTTTTTGGGAGATGCACCGAGGAAAATTACCGGAAATTCCATTAAAGCACGCAACTTCGGGTGCTTAAAATATTTCGCTACATAGGAACGAAAATTACTCAGCAAGTTAAGTTTCAGTGCGCTGCCTGCAATTTTAGGCGAAACAAATTCCCACCAGCTGTGGCAAGGTTTATTAACGAATTCTTGCATACCCACTTCATATTTGTAGCGGGCAGCTTTCATAAAATGATCCAATTTATCCGCAGCCCCCGGTTCTAACTGTTCAAACAGAACCTTCATTTCTTCATAATTTTCAGGAATGGCTACGTTACCATCGTCAAAAATCATTTCGAATTGCGGGTTTAGGGCAATTAGTTGATAAAAATCGGAAGTGCGATAACCAAAATCACTAAAGAAATTTTCAATGATATCCGGCATCCAATACCAGCTTGGTCCCATATCAAAGGTATAACCATTATCGGTAGTGAACTGTCGCGCTCGCCCGCCTGGTTGGTCATGCTTTTCGAAAACATGCACCTCATTACCCGCTTTTGCAGCATAAGCGGCAGCTGATAACCCCGAAAAACCGGCTCCTATAATAGCTATTCTCTTTGACATATTTTTTTTATTTATGCGGATAAATACTTTTCGGTTACACGTTCTAACAGTTCCGAACTGTCGTAATTTTGTTGGAAAATAGGTTGATGAAAATGATCCAACTTATTCAACAATCGAATAAGGTCTGCTTTTTCGTTGTCATCCAAATTTCCTGTAACAATTTGGGAGGCCACACGAATTTTATCCATTTGCGCATCCAAAGCCTCTTTTCCTTTGTTGGAAATCTGAATAATTTTACTGCGTTTGTCTATTTCAGAGTCTTCTTGTATTACCCATCCTTTATCAATCAATCGATTAATAATTTGCATGCCCGTTGGCTTATCTTGAATATTTTTTTTAATCAACTGCATTTTGCTCATTGCTCCAAAAGCATTCAAGTTAATTAAATATATAAAATCTTCTTGCGTAGAAAATTCTGAATTGTGAATTGCTGCCTTTGAATAGGTTTTTGCATACCTGCTTAAATGCACAATTAGCGTGTTTATTACGCTTTCTGCACTGCGCCCTTTCTCTTTTCCTTCCCACTGAACATCTTCTAACGAAGTTTCACCAACAATATTTCCTGCAAGCCAATCTCTAAAACCTGACAGGTCATTTTTTGTATGTTTGCCGTTTTTTTCAAACTCTTCCAGTAGGTTGATTACGTCTCTTAATAATGTGTAATTCATACAAAACGGTATTAATTTGTACTTAAAATATTCTAATTTAGAATGTAAATATACTAAAAAAAGACATAAGATTACTTATGCCTTTTCTTTTTATTGCTTTTTAACATTACGCAAGGTATTGTTCTAAGACGATTTTTCTATCATTTCTTCGATTGCATTCCATAATAATATTCGTTTCTGCAATGCAATTTTGGCAATCTGCTCTACTTCTTGCCATTTTTTTTCGTTGGTTCCACACAAAAAATCAATCATTTCAAAAGCCATTGGTCCGTGTTCATCAGCATCGAGCTCTATATGTCTTTCAAAATAATAAATCAATTCTGATAAATCCACCTCCGGAAATTGTTCTTTTAATTCTTTTAATAAATGATGAAACATAGTAGGAATTAAATCTTCTCTGCCAAAGGTGAAAGCAGCTGCAATTTCGTGTGATTTACCATTTTCTATCACCTGAAAGGTAAACTCTAAAAAAGCTTTAACATGATCGTGCAAATTACTTTTTTTAATAGCAGAAAACACATCGGTTGATTGCACGTTATTTAAAAACAAATCCAAACTTTCTGTATCTGTACCGCTTTTCTTCATTGCTTGCACATACATTTCAAAATGACTTAATCGTTTTCCGTCTAATGAAAGATCCGATTCTTCGGCCAATACAATCTCATTGATTAAGTAGCGGGCTTGCGGATTAGACGATGCAAACCAAGGACTGGACGTGCAGGTGAGCTGCGATTGCAGTGCTTTTAAAAGCGACATAAAATCCCACACAGCATACACATGTGTTTGCATAAAAAGTTGCAAATGCGGAATGGTTGTGATTTTTTTGTATAACGAATGATGAATTAACTCCTTCTTTAAAGGCTCAATAGCTTTATTTACTGATGCAATTGCGTTCATATTGGGATAATTTATCCAAAAATACGTTGCAAAAAGTTATAAAATAGCAGTTCTTTTTATTTTAACATCTTTAGCAATACGAAATTATAATTGCTGGAAAAAGTTTTGGGAAATAAATTTTCGATACTTACTTATTAAAAGTATTTTAGCTGTTTATTTTAGTGTATTAATTAAACTGTTTTGTACAAAACACTATCTTTATAAACCATATTCATATAATTCTGATAACATTTTAATTATACAAGCGATGCGTTGGTCGTTAAAGCAAAATCCCGATTCTCAAATAATTCAGCATTTAAAATCCACATTAAATGTAAGTGCGCTTATTGCTACTTTGTTGACGCAGCGAGGTGTGGACTCTTTTGAAAAGGCCAAAAAATTTTTCCGACCAAACTTGGCAGATTTGTACAATCCGTATTTAATGAAAGATATGGATAAAGCCGTGGAGCGAATTGAAAAAGCCATTGCAACCAACGAACGTATTTTGGTTTTTGGTGATTATGATGTGGATGGAACTACGGCGGTTGCATTGATGTCTTCATATCTGAAAAGTTTTTATCCCGATGTGGACACCTACATTCCCGACCGTTATGCCGAAGGTTACGGAATATCAAACCAAGGAATCGATTATGCCGAAGACAATGGAATTACACTGATTATTGCTTTGGATTGTGGTATAAAATCAATCGATAAGATAGAATATGCCACCCAAAAAGGGATTGATTTTGTAATCTGTGACCACCATTTGCCCGGCGATGATGTTCCAAATGCGGTTGCTGTTTTAGATCCCAAACAAAAAAATTGCAATTATCCGTTTAAGGAATTGTGCGGTTGTGGTGTGGGTTTTAAATTGATACAGGCTTTGGCGGCAAACCGAGGCGAAACCATCGAAGATTTAATTCCGTATCTAGATTTGGTGGCAACAGCCATTGCAGCCGATATTGTGCCTATTGTAGATGAAAACCGAATTTTGGCTTATTTTGGTTTGCAGGTGATCAACAGCAATCCTCGACCGGGAATTTTGGCAATGAAAAAACAATTTGCCATTAAGGAATTCACCATAACCGATGTGGTTTTTAAAATTGCTCCGAGAATTAATGCTGCCGGACGCATCAATCATGGGAAATATGCGGTTCGATTACTGACCGAATTTAATTTGGATGAAGCTATTGAATGTGCTAAAGAAATAGACGAGTTTAATCAAAGTAGAAGGGTTTTAGACCAACAAATCACAGAAGATGCCTTGCAACAGATTACTGAAAACAACGAAGAACAGGCTTCGTCATCGGTTGTGTATCATGAAAGTTGGCACAAAGGTGTGATTGGTATTGTGGCTTCCCGTTTGATTGAAACCTATTATCGTCCTACGTTGGTTTTTACAAAAAGTGGCGATTATCTGGCGGCTTCGGCTCGATCTGTTAAGGGTTTTGATGTGTATGAAGCATTAGAAAAATGTTCGGAACATATTGTTCAATTTGGTGGGCACATGTATGCAGCGGGTTTAACGATTAAAGTTTCTGAATACGAAAATTTCAAGGCGAAGTTTGAAGAAGTTGTGAAATCAAGTATCACAATCGAACAAAAATCAGAAGAAATTGAGATTGATGCCATAGTTGATTTTAACGAATTTGACGAAAAAACGCTCCGTATTTTGAAACAGTTTGAGCCGCATGGTCCAGGAAACATGACGCCTGTCTTTTTTACATCGAATGTTTTTGATACAGGAAATGCGCAATGTATCGGTAAAAATAACGAGCATTTACGAATGTTTGTAAAGCAAAATCACACCCAAGCTTTTCCTGCAATTGCCTTTAAAAAAGGAGATATGATTGATGCCATTCGCAATTTAAAATTGATGAATATGGTGTATTCTTTATCGGAAAACCATTGGAAAGATAAAATTTTTGTTCAATTGCAACTAAAAGATATTAAAACCCAATAAATCGCTAGAAAACTATTCAAATTATTACCTATTTTTGCAACTGCAAATTTTTAATCTTAAAACAAATTTTATCTATGAGAGTAGCTGTAGTTGGCGCAACCGGTATGGTTGGCGAGGTAATGCTGAATGTGTTGGCAGAACGTAATTTTCCTGTAACTGAATTAATTCCGGTAGCATCAGAAAAATCGGTTGGCAAGGAAATAGCTTTTAAAGATAAGAAATATAAGGTGGTGAATTTGCAAACAGCCGTTGAAATGAAACCCGATGTGGCGTTGTTTTCGGCAGGTGGAGAAACATCGTTGGAATGGGCACCAAAGTTTGCCGAAGCGGGCACAACTGTTGTTGATAATTCATCGGCTTGGAGAATGGATCCTACCAAAAAACTGGTTGTTCCAGAAATCAATGCAGATGTGTTGACAAAAACCGATAAAATCATTGCCAACCCAAACTGTTCAACCATTCAATTGGTAATGGCATTGGCTCCGTTGCATAAAGAATACAAAATTAAGCGTGTGGTTGTATCAACCTATCAGTCGATTACCGGAACGGGCGTAAAGGCGGTTCAGCAGCTAGAGAATGAATACAAAGGTGAAAAAGGCGAAATGGCTTATAAATACCAAATTCATCGAAATGCGATTCCTCATTGCGATAGTTTCTTGGATAACGGTTACACCAAAGAAGAAATGAAGCTGACCAACGAAACCAAAAAAATCATGGGCGACGACAGTATTAAGGTTACGGCTACGGCAGTTCGTATTCCGGTTGTTGGCGGGCACAGTGAAGCAGTGAATATTGAGTTTGAAAACGATTTTGATGTAAATAAAGTTCGTGCTTTACTGCAAAACACCCCGGGACTTATGGTACAAGATAATCTAGACACCTTTACTTATCCAATGCCTTTGTACGCGCAAAATAAAAACGAGGTTTTTGTAGGAAGAATCCGACGAGATGAAAGCCAAGCAAACACTTTAAATATGTGGATTGTTGCGGATAATTTACGAAAAGGTGCAGCAACCAATACCATACAAATTGCTGAATATTTGTTAGAAAACAAATTAATAGGTTAAAATATGTTAATATAAGTTATAGAAAACTCTTGATTCGTCAAGAGTTTTTTTTTATAAAAACCTAAACATTTTATAGAATTAACTATATTTTTTAGGATTAATGAAATACGTTTGTCACTTCAAATTTTTTTAGTTGCTCTTTAAAAAATTCGCTACATCTTCTGTCCACAGGTTTCGATATTTGTTCAAATAGTTTTCGTGACCAGCAGATGAGTAGGTCTTTAATTTTTTAGACCCTGCTAAATTATTATATATTTCATCGATTTCTTTTCTACTGACATTTTTATCCTTTTCACCAAACAAAAGCAATGTTGGACAGCTAATATGTTTCGCATATGTAGTTGGGTTGTGGCTAAAAGCCCAAAAATTATTTTGTACGCCACCCCAAAAAACTAATAGCCCAGCCATTGGAAATGTTGGAACATTCATATTAGAAAAACGTGCAGCCACAGTATCATACATTGTTCCAAAAGGACATTCAAGGATTATTGCTCTTGGTTGCATATCATAATCTTTAATGGCTTTCATAATAGCTACTGCCCCCATTGAAGTGCCAAAAAGATAAATTTCCTTTTCCCCTTTTGATAGAAGATAATTGTATGCGGTTTTAACTTGTTCGGCTTCTTTAAAACCAATTGTTGTTGTGTTTCCCTCTGAACCACCACTTCCCATAAAATCAATAAGAAATGTATTGTAACCTAAACTATCAAAAATTGCAGCTTTATCAAGCATCGATGACTTTTCACCGCCGTATCCATGAAATAGAATTACCGTTCCTCGTGCAGCCTCTGCGGGGCAGTACCAACCTTCCACTTTTTTATTACTTTGTAATTGAACGGTTTCAAATTTTAGAGGTTTTATATCGTTTGTTGGTCTTGGATTATTTACACCAAAAAATAGTGTTTGTAATTTTTGATTGAAACTAAGTTGATCTGGCCTTTGCGTTTTTGCGGAGTGGGCATGTGAAAAGTGCGTAAATTTATAAGAATGAACAATTGCTATTAAGTTCATCACGACAAAAACAATAATAGCACCCCATCTTAGTTTCTTTCCTATTTTCATTATTCTTATTTTTCAAAAAAATTATTCAATGGTGAAATGTAGGAAAAAAATCTATCAAATAAAAGCTGTTGATTTATTCTAACCCCCACCTCGTTAACCCTTCTTAAAGGAATCAACAGGCAAAGGAACAAAGTCGGTTTCGCCGGGTATTTTAGGAAATTCCTGCTTTTGCCACATTTCTTTAGCTTTTTCTATTTTTTCTCGAGAAGAAGAAACAAAATTCCAATAAATAAATCGTTCTTCCGGAAAAGGTTCCCCACCAAACAAATAAACTGTTGAACCGGCTGTAATTTCAAATTCACATAAATGGGCATCTTTCGTAATAAGTATTTGTTTAGAACCAAAATTGGTATCCTGATGGTTTATGTTTCCTTCTAAAATATACAAGCCACTTTCCCCGTACAATCGGTCTTTTAAATGAACTGTTTGGTTCTTGTTGGCTTTAATCTCTATCATATACAGTTTACTATACACCGGAACCCCCGACTTTTTGTCTTCAAACTCACCTGCTATCAACTTAAAATCTAAATCATTTTCTTGCCAAACGGGTAAATCCTTAGCTGCAATATGCACAAAGTTGGGTTCCATGTCTTCTAAATGCTTTGGTAGGGCAATCCAAATCTGCAAACCGTGCATTGTTTTATCAATAGTTCTCATAAAATCGGGTGTTCTTTCGGAATGAACCACACCTCTACCGGCAGTCATCCAATTCACAGCACCAGGTTCAATCACAATATCGTTACCCAAACTGTCTTTATGCTTCACAGCACCTTCAAATAAAAAAGTCAACGTGGACAAGCCTATGTGCGGATGAGGTCCCACATCTAAATTTTCATCGGCTTTCATTTGGGCAGGTCCCATGTGATCGATAAATACAAATGGACCAATATTGCGTTTCTGTCTAAAAGGCAACAACCTGCCTACCAAAAAATTACCGATATCGGCAGCTTTTTCTTCAAAAATAAAATCTATGTTCGACATGTCGTTTAAAATTCTTTTCATAAAGATATCAAAATTCAGCGGTATCATTTGTTAATCTGTATTAAGATTCGGTACAAGGTTTTAATAAATCTACAAAAAGCATTAATTTTGCATAAAATTTCATGGAATGATTAAAATTGGAAAAATAGAATTGCCCGAACATCCGCTTTTATTAGCGCCTATGGAAGATGTGAGCGATCCGCCTTTTCGCCGTTTATGCAAAATGCACGGTGCTGACATGATGTATTCAGAATTTATTTCTTCAGAAGGGTTGATTCGTGATGCCATGAAAAGTAAAATGAAATTAGATATTTTTGATTACGAACGCCCAGTTGGTATTCAAATTTTTGGTGGTGATGAAGAAGCCATGCAACTTTCAGCCAAGATTGTAGAAACCGTACAGCCCGATTTGGTAGATATTAATTTTGGATGCCCGGTAAAAAAAGTAGTTTGCAAAGGTGCAGGTGCCGGTGTTTTGAAAGATGTTGATTTAATGATTCGGTTGACCAAAGCGGTTATCAGCGGCACCAATTTGCCTGTTACAGTTAAAACACGATTAGGCTGGGATGAAACATCGATAAATATTGATGAAGTGGCCGAACGTTTGCAAGATGTGGGTGTGCAGGCTTTAACCATTCACGCCCGAACTCGTGCACAAATGTATAAAGGACACAGCGATTGGACGCATATTGAACGAATTAAGAACAACCCACGTATTAAAATTCCGATTTTTGGTAATGGAGATATCGATTCGCCCCAAAAAGCAAAAGAATACAAAGAGCGTTTTGGACTAGACGGAATGATGATTGGACGCGCGGCAATCGGCTATCCTTGGATTTTTAATGAAATAAAACATTACTTAAACACGGGTAAAATTTTGGCTCCGCCAACAATGAAGGATCGCTTGGAAGCTGCAAAAAACCACTTGATTTGGTCGATGGAATGGAAAGGTGAACGCTTAGGGATTGTAGAAATGCGCCGCCATTATACCAATTATTTCAAAGGAATTCACGGATTTAAAGCACATCGTCAACGATTGGTTACTGAAGATGATCCGAGCCAATTACTTAAAATTTTCGACGAAATTGAAGATTTTTATAAAGATTACATAGTGGAACAATTATAAAATGTCTCGATATTTAAACTTTGCCAAAGTTTTTATTAAAACTCTACCTTTTAACTGCTTCACAGCAGCTGATTAGCAGAAACTGCTGTGGTTCACACAAATTTATTTTACATTTTACAACAATACAAAATACATTATACAGAAAAAAAACTACTTTTTCACCAGTTTTTTAACCGCTGTGCCTTGCTTGGTTTGTAAATGCAGCATATACGTGCCGCTTGCTAAGTTGGTAACATTTAGCTGTATTTCGGTTTCGTTTTGAAAGGTTTGGCTACTTAGTTGCCTGCCATTTACATCGTAAACTGTTATTTGTTGTACAGGCATGTTATCGCTGTTGCTTATATTAACCACATTTGTTGCCGGGTTGGGGTATATATTAAATTTTTCTACCAACTGCTCGGTTATACCAACTGTTACAACAGGCACGGTATTTTGTGCCGATATATTTATATTATCAAACCTTGTGGTTGTAGCATTTACTGGCACAACATCTGCATTTTTAGCAGTAAAAAACATTAATTGCACGGGACTGTCATCGTGTTCTATACCGCTTAAATCAAAATTATAACCGGCGTTTTCTACAACCGTATAGTTTATAGAAGGTATGCTAAAATATATTTTATTGTTGTTATAATCTATATAAACTTCTAATGTAGTCCAGGTGTTAACAGGTAATTGAATAGGCGTTTTGTTTAACATAAAAGGTAATCCCAAAGGAAATGAACTAGTATGATTTCTGTTACCTATATCACGACAAATGTAACCTAGCTCATCATGCAATCCAACGGATACCAACCTGCCTTCATCACTAAAAAAATGTATAGTGGTGCGAGTTTCATCATCAAAACTTGTGCAAAAAACATCAAACGCCAGCTTAAAAACATTGTTACCGGGGGTACGCTGCTGCCAATAGGTTTTTAAATCGGTTCTATACAAAAAACGGTTAAAATCTCCCACCAAATTCATTGGTGGAATTTCTACTGCATTTCCTTTATTGGGTTCGGCTATTATTTGATAATCGGTATTTGTACCTGCTGCAGGGTTAGGGCTAAAACCACCTATTACACTTTTGGTGTACCAACCGCCTTTACCGGGTATGGTTCCAGTAATATCTGTACCTACATTACCTGTGGTATAGACGTTAAAATCTTCGGTGTATAATATTTGGCTGTTTGCCATATTACAACCTAAGGCTATTAATAAAACTATTAAATACTTTTTCATAAACTTTTTTTATTCAAAAACTATGTGTATGTTATCGTAAGGAACTATTGACCCAATTGGCAGGCCCCACACATGAAACGAAGAAGTTTCGAAATAGCGCATACCAACTGATGTAGGAAAACTTACGCCTGAAGCTTGCATTCCTGGATAACCACCTATTACTTGTGAAGCATCAACTACAATTTCATTAGTAATTGCAGTGCCACCGCTGTGGTAATATAAATTGCCGTTAAAACTATCTGTTAAAAATAGGTTAGTCCATTCTGTTGGGTCTTGATCAGGATCTGCTTCTAAAGCCAGGGCATAATACACATCACTGTTAAAACTGGTTGGGCTGTTACCAAACTCTATTTTATAATAAAACACTTTACCGTACTGCGATAATAACTGTTCTTCGGAATTAGTACCTGCTGGTGGCGTTGGTGTAACAGGATAGCCCAAAGTTGTTACCGGCTGCACCAAATCGTTATTTATAATATCAAGTTTAACTGTTTGCAAGTTAAAATTATACCCAATATTTACATTGCGTAAAGGGCAATGTTCTTCATCTGAAAAAACCATTAATTCGTGGGTGTACCAAGGTGGAGTATCGCCCGAATGGTTTGCCAATACAATGGGGTTTGCTTGTACGTAATTACCATATTCGCTTACACCGTTGTATATATTTGGATATAAAGCAGTAGATAAATTAAACGATCCGGTTGGGGTGTTATATGTTCCATCATCGGCTCCATCAAAATATGCTAATCCAATATAAGGGGTTATTCGGACATAAATACCTCTATTGTATTCTAAATTGCTTTCAAAAAAATATCCTACAGGCACTCTTTTGTTAAAATTCCAAGGGGAAATATATTTACCAGAACCCGTATAGGTATTGGTCTGGTATTGTGATCCATTGTTTGAATTTGTAACTGTTTCTTGATTCATTTCATCTTCAAAAACACTGTCGTTGGTACATGCTGTAAGGGTTAGACCTATTACCCCCCCCACAAAATTTTACTTAATTTACTCATAATTATTATATTTAAGTTAACCGAATTGTAAATATAATAAAAAATTTAACATGTTGTTAAATAAAACAAAAAAAGCTAAAAATTTCTTTTTAGCTTTTTGAATATTTTGATGGTTTATTAATGGAAAAGCTGTATAAAAAAACCGCCTTATAAAAGGCGGTTCATGTATTTATTTTGTAATTTGCAGGTGCTTCATGAGCAATTTTGTTCCGAAATAAAATCCGGATAAAATGGTAAAAATAATAGTTAGCATTGCAACATATTCTGTAATGCGCGTTAATACGCTTGGGTCTTTAGCATCGCCGTCTAACAAAAAACCTGCTGTTGTAAGTACCGAAGCCAATGCCAAAATGTTTATAACTGCTTTTTTCATAATATCCTATTTTTAAAGCAATAACGAACAAAAACATTTTATTATTGTTTGCTTACAGCGTTTTCATATCAATTACAAAACGGTATTTCACATCCGATTTCTGCATGCGAACATAAGCCTCGTTAATTTCGTGCATATTGATTACTTCAACTTCTGAAACAATGCCGTGTTCGCCACAAAAATCAAGCATTTCCTGTGTTTCTTTAATGCCCCCGATTAATGATCCAGCAATGTTTCTGCGTTTGTTGATCAACACGCCGCCGTGAATTGGAAATGGTTCAATAGCACCCACCATACACATGGTTTTATCGAGTTTTAACAACAACAAATACGGATTTACATCATGCGTTACCGGAATGGTGTTCAACAGAAAATCAAAACTGTAGGCGTGCTGCTTCATTTGGTCGGCATCTTTAGAAATCACCACCTCATCGGCTCCTAATTTCATGGCATCTTCGCCTTTTGCTTCAGATGTTGTAATCATCACCACCTGCGCACCCATTGCTTTGGCAAATTTAACGCCCATGTGACCCAAACCACCTAAACCAACAATGCCCACTTTATCGCCTTTTTTTACGTTCCAATGACGCAATGGCGACCAAGTTGTGATACCGGCACACAATAAAGGTGCAACATTTTCCAGCGGAAGATTGGTTGGCACATTTAACACAAAATCTTCTTCTACCACAATGTTTTCTGAATATCCACCATAAGTAATGCCGCTGTATTTGGAATTTTTAGAATTGTAGGTTCCTGTAAAACCGTTTTCGCAATACTGCTCTAAACCTTGATCGCATGAATGACAATGCTGGCACGATTCTACCATGCAGCCAACGCCCACAATATCGCCGACTTTAAATTTTGATACTTCGCTGCCCACAGCTTCCACTCGACCAACGATTTCATGCCCCGGTACAGCCGGATAATTTGTTGGTCCCCAATCGGATTTCGCTGTATGCAAATCGCTGTGGCAAACGCCGCAATATTCTATTTTTATAAAAACGTCTTTTGCGTTTAAAGTTCTTCTTTCTATAGTGTGAGCACCCAGCGGATCTACCGCATTAAAGGCTGCATAAGCTTTTGTTGCCATTTTTTTATTGAATGTTTGATTTTATAAAGTTAGGGAAAGATTTATTTTGATGTAAAAATGTTTACTTAATTTTTTTTGATGATTTTATTCCCACCCTAATTCTTGTCTTAATTTCTTGGTTTGTTCGGGATCTGCCAACGGAATATCTTTATCGTTTGGATTGTTACGCCAACTTTCGTGAAAATCCTCAATTTTTATCAAATTAAATATTTGCTTCCCATCGTGTCTGTATTTTGTGAAATCTATTGTCCTAAACTTGATGGAAGAAATATCTTTATTAAGATAAGAAGTTTTATATAAGGGATAAAATGAAGTCCAAAGTTTTTCAAAATTATTTACTCTTTGTAAGTTATGGAGCTCAACATAACCATAATCTTTTTGTATTAGAGAAAAAGAATTACCAGTAGGTAATGAACCTATTTTTGATGATATATCCAATAAAATTTGTGCGTTGTTAAATGAATGTTTATCTAAAATGTTATCAATGATTTGTTTCTGCTCTTCATTTAATTTCAAAGATTGATATATATCTGTGGAAATACCATTTACTATCTGATCTTTATCTGCCAAAGTATTCAATTCAAAAATAGTTTTTTGTTTATCAAGATTTTCGCTTAGCCATTCACTGTGATTTTTAATATACATTTCTTTAAACCAATTTGATAAATTTCCATATATAATTGATTCGTAGTAATTCTCTTTCCCTGAAAGATAAGAAACATTATATCCGTAATATCTTGTCAATAACGTTAAAATTTCTTTAAAATAATCAATATCCTTAAACTTATAAATTGATGATAATTTTGAATGTAAAATTTCGGGATTTGGTTTTTCTTCTAATTTTTCTAACTCTTTAATATCAGCTTTTAATTTTTGATAGGTTGTTTCGTCTTTTGGAAAATTGTGAATAATCTGTGATGCTAAAGAATCGCGGTAGGTTTGGGCATGGATATTTGATATACATAGTAGGCTAAAAAATAGTAATAGTGTTTTCATAATTTTGAATTTAATGGATAATAAATATAAAACATTTTATTTGAACATTCATATAACGCTGTTTAATCACAAATAGTCTTTATCTTTGCACTTTAAATAAAACGTTATGGGGAAAGAAACGAAAGAAGGTTTATACCAAGGCATCATTGAAAAAGATGAAAAAGGAAATTATTTCTGCGGACCTTATTTGTTGGATTATAAATTTACCGAAGCTAATTTTAAGCTGGGCGATAAAATAAGTATTAAAAAATTGATTAACAACCCTAGCGATATTAGTGTGGAGCAGTATCCAAAAAAATCAATGAAATTTTCGCTGGCAAACGGCGACAAACCTTCTAAATAGAAACATCCATCGCGCAAACGATGGATTTTTTTGTTACTGTTCTATTTCTAATGTCATTTTTAAGTGTCCATCGTTTAAATTATAAAAAACATTTTTATTTGATTCTTTATGATTTTTATGTGTTCTGTAAGATACACTTTCATCATTATCACACATCATCACATAAAAACTACCTACACCGTTTTTGTAGGTTTCAGACAACACTTTTATACCTATAAAAAAACGCCCTTCAGGAAAATCAATTTCAGATACATCAACTTTAAAATCTCCTTTATGATCTTTTGAAACGAAAAATTTTACTTCACAATCACTCACTATATTTCCAAGTTGATATCTATCATTCATTTCATATACCAATATGCCAAATTCCATATCCAAATAGCTTATATTAACCTGTTCTATATTTTGCCCAACAAATCTTGTATAACGATTGTTAAAATTGAACACCACTGATTTTACTTTACCTTTAGGAGGATTATTTATTCCTGTAACAATTGATTCATTCTGATTATAGTAACCGTAAAAAGGAAAGCCTTTTATTTTTAACTTTTTTATTTTCTTTTTTGTTTTTGAATTAATAATTAATTCATCTAATGTGGTTTCATCATTTTTGTTTTGTGCTGATAAAGTTGTTGAGCAAAATGAAAACAGCATCAATAAAAGTAAAATTTTGCGCATAAGTTAAGTTTTTAGAAACTAAATTTAATTAAAAAAGTCACCGCAAAACGGTGACTTAAATTTTATTTAACATTTAATAAAACTGTTACAACTTCGTAACGCCCATATTCCACAAAGTAAATGCTTGTATATCGGCATTTTCGTTAATGGTTTGCTGCACCGATTTTCCTGCACCGTGACCTGCATTTACATCAATACGAATTAACATTGGATTGTTACCCGCATTTTTCTCTTGTAATTCGGCAGCGAATTTAAAACTGTGTGCAGGAACAACTCGGTCGTCATGGTCGCCTGTTGTAACCATAGTTGCCGGATACGAAACACCAGCTTTTACGTTATGAACCGGCGAATATCCTTTTAAATAATTAAACATTTCGTTAGAATCTTCAGCCGTTCCGTAATCGTAAGCCCAGCCTGCACCTGCGGTAAATGTGTGGTAACGCAACATATCTAAAACGCCGACAGCCGGTAAAGCTACCTTCATTAAATCTGGTCGTTGGGTCATGGTTGCACCAACCAACAATCCACCGTTTGATCCACCACGGATTGCCAGTTTTTCGCTAGATGTGTATTTTTCTTTTATTAAATATTCTGCGGCTGCAATAAAATCATCGAACACATTTTGCTTTTGCATTTTGGTTCCGGCATTGTGCCACTTTTTACCGTATTCACCACCTCCACGCAAATTCGCTACGGCATAAACGCCGCCATTTTCTAACCAAACGGCATTGGCCACACTAAAACTTGGCGTTAACGAAACATTAAAACCTCCGTAAGCATACAACATGGTTGGGTTGGTTCCGTCTAACTTTGTTCCTTTTTTATAGGTAATCATCATGGGTACTTTTGTACCGTCTTTAGATGTATAAAAAACTTGTTTTGATTCATAATCGCTTGAGTTGAACTTCACTTTTGGCTGTTGATACACTTGCGATGTTCCCGCAGCAATATTCATTTTATAAATGGTACCTGGCGTAATGTAGTTGGTAAACGAATAGTACAATTCTGTGGCATCTTTTTTATCGCTGAAACCACTTGCGGTTCCCAAGCCGGGCAATTCAATGGTGCGGATGAATTTCCCCGAATAATCAAATTGTTCTACCACCGAAACGGCATCTTTCATATAATGCGCAAAAAAATAACCGCCCGCTTTTGATAAATCCAGTACATTATTTGCTTCTATAATGAGGTCTTCCCACGCATCTAAGTTCACAATTTTTACCGCATCTACCACCATTAATTTTCGGTTTGGAGCATTCAGGTTGGTTTCGATATAAATTTTTCCATCTTTTGAATCAACCACTGAATAATCATTGTCAAAACCTGTGATAACGGTTTGCACTTGGCTGTTTGCTTTTGTAAGATCTTTAATATACAATTCGTTACCCGATGTGGCATTTGCAGCTGTAACAATCAAGTATTTTTGATCGTTTGTAACATATCCGCCCACATAACGGCGTTTGTATTTTTCGCCAAAAACCACTTGATCGTTTTTTTGAGGTGTATTTAATTGATGGTAATATAATTTGTGTTGATCGGTTTTGGCAGAAAGCTCGGATCCGGTTGGTTTGTCATAGCTTGAATAGTAAAAACCTTCGTTTTTGTACCAGCTGATTCCCGAAAATTTCACATCGACTAGTGTATCACCAATTACCGATTTGTCTTTTGCATTTAAAACAATGATTTTGCGCCAATCGCTGCCGCCTTCTGAAATGGCATAAGCAACTAAGCTTCCATCTTCGGTAAACGAAACATCGGCCAATGAGGTGGTTCCATCTTTAGAAAACGTATTCGGATCTAAAAAGATTTCTTCTTTGCCCGATTGGTCTTTTCGATACAAAACGGATTGATTTTGCAAACCATCGTTCTTAAAATAATAGGTGTAATCACCTTCTACAAACGGAGCGCTGATTTTTTCGTAGTTCCATTTTTCGGTTAGTTGTTTTCGCAATTGATCGCGATAGGGAATTTGATCTAAATAAGCAAAAGTTACTTGGTTTTGCGCCGTAACCCAAGCAGCAGTTTCGGCAGAGCGGTCGTCTTCTAACCAACGGTATGGATCTGACACTTGGTTGTTAAAATAGGTGTCTATAACTTCCTTTTTTGCAGTTTGGGGATATTTCATTGTTTTATTTTGGGCATTTACGCTTTGTGAAAAAATAACAGAAGCGATAAAAATAGAACATACTAATTTTTTCATGATGGTATTGTTGATGTTCTGCAAAATAAAAAAACTTGCCGAATTGGGCAAGTTTTTAATTATATGAATTGAATTTGATTACTTTTTTGTGTATTCTACTTTTATGTAATAATCTTCGTTTGAGAACATTATTTTTTCGGGAAAATGATCGGCATTGTATGTATAGTCGATTATTTGGGTGTGGTTTTCTGATGATTCTAAATCTTTATACTCTATTTTTACACCGTTGTTAACCATGTATAAAAAGTAATCGTCTAACAAATAAACATACACCCATTGCGGCGTTTTTACATTTTTAAAGACACCGTTTTTTGTATCGTATTCAAAAGTATATTCCTCGTAGGGATTGGTTACTTTTTTTATATTTCCTATGTTATCATAAGAGATTGACCCGCCGTCGTATCCTATCAATTTACCTTTGTCATCAATAGAAAAAACATCTACAGGTTCGGGGTCGTCATTATAAGAAATTAGTACCTTACCACCTTCATAGGTAAACATGTAGTTAGTGGTATAGGTATTTTCTGTGGTAATTTCTTCAACTTTTGCCGAAGTTACTAAATCACCGGTATAGTTAAGTGTAGTAGTAATGGTATAGTTAGAATCGCCTTCTTTCATCTCGACAATTCTATTTTTATCATCGTATTTAAAAGTAACCGGACCACTGTCGCCGTAAATTTTTGCCGGAAGATAAACAGCATTTGTAGTTAGCTCTTTTTCTTTATCACATGAATTGAATGTAAAACAGCCTGCAAGCAGGGTTGCCAAGATTATTTTTTTCATAAGTATAAACTTTCAAATTTGGTGTAAATATAAAACTCCTTTCCATATAAACAAGCAAGGAGTTGGTTTCTACATCAAAAATATTACTTAAACACCAAGGCGATACGTTTTTTTAATCTTTGCCAAAGTTACTCTACTATAGTTTGCTATTTTTACACAAATTTATTCTACATTCTACAGCAATACAATCTACATTATACAGAAAAAAAACTATTTCTTCACCAGTTTTTTAACCGCTGTACCCTGATTCGTTTGCAAATGCAGCATATATGTGCCGCTTGCTAAATGTTCTACATTTAATTGTATTTCGATTTCGTTGTTGTAGTTTTTGGTGCTTAACTGTTTGCCTGCAACATCATACACCGTGATTTGCTGTATCTGCATATTTTCGGCATTAGTGATGTTTACCACGCTGTTTGCTGGGTTGGGGTATAAATTAAATTTTTCTGCTAACTGCTCGGTAGTAGCTAAAGTGGGTACCGTGTTTTGAGCTACTAAATTAATGTTATCTATTTTTGGGGTATAAAAAGTACCATCAACATCGCCAGACTTCGTGTAAAAAAACACTAATTCAACAGGGCTGTCATCAGGCAAGGGGTTGCCCTCGGTATCTAAACCACCCAGCTCTAAAGTAAATGCAATGTTTTTAACATTCGTATAGTTTAAAGTTGGTATGCTGAAATACGCTTTGTTGTTATCATAATCTATATACATTTCTACAGTAATCCAACTGCCATTTGGTGGCGGTTGTAAGGGGGTGCCGGGACTTACCACTACAGCTTCACCACTTCCGCGATTAAAATTACCCCTAGAAAAATCAAAACCAGCCATAAAACTATGATGATCAGGATCATATGAAAACCTAGTCAACCCTCCTTCCTTGCTGTATAAAATTATACGTATTGGATCAGATGGAGGAGTGGAACTGATATAACTATCATCTACATACAAATCAAAACTGCACTTAAAAACATTATTACCTGCTGTGCGTTGTTGCCAATAGGGGTTGATATCGGTACGGAATAAAGTACGTGTCCATTCACCTTTTTTGGTAAGGGGTCCTATTTGTGCAACATTCCCTTTGTTGGCTTCGGCTACAATTTTATAATCGTTATTGGTAAGCGGCGTATTGTAGATAGGTTTATTTTCGGATTTGGTAAACCAACCGCCTACACCGGGTACCGTGCCGTTATAATCGGTGCCTATATTTCCCACAGGATAACTGTTAAAATTTTCGATGTAGAGTACTTGGGCAGTTAAGTTATAAACGCCTAACAAGGTGGTTATAATAAGGAGAATCTTTTTCATAGTTAACTATTTACTCTATATAAATTTTTACTCCACGAGGTTGTCTATTAGGTTTTGGCACCCAAGGACCGGTAAGAGCCGGAATTTGAACCCACTCATCATAAAACGGCACGGTAGTTATTTTGCGAATACCAGTGCCACTGCCGAGGGTAGCAGTACCAAACAACTGTCCTGAACTCACGTTCATAGGGTCTGAACCTGTAAACGTATCGGGATTAACAACAATTTCCTTTGTGCTTACACCACTGGGGCTATCGTGATATAATAAATCGCTGCCAAAAGGTACATCTGAAAGCCCCATTAGAGACCAATCGTCATTAATACTATTATTCTCTAGGGCTAATACATAATACGCATCGGGGTCAAAATTATACATATCGGTACCAAACTCTACTTTGTAATAAAACACTTTGCCATACTCGCGCAACAAGCGTTCTTCTGCACTTGTACCAGCAGGTGGTGGTGCAGGTAATGGATACCCTAGCTGCATAGGTTGTACAATATCATTGTTTATAATATCAAAACCAATACTGTTTAAATTATAATTAATACCCACTGGTATGTTTACTAACGGGCAATGATCTTCATCATGTTGCACCCACAACTCGTGGGTGTACCAACCTGTACCAGGCACTTGTGTTAATACAATAGGATTTGCTTGTACATAATCGCCGTATTCATTTCCACTGGCAAAAAGATTTGGATAGGCACCACTTGCCAAGTTAAACCCACCTGTTGGGGTATTGTAAAAACCATCATTAGCACCATCATAATATGCCAAACCTATATAAGGGGTTACCCGGACGTGTACACCGTCGTTCATTGTACCGCTGTATAATTCGTATTTAACTTTATACAATGAATCAATATCCCATGGCGACTCATAAGAATCAGACATGCTATAAGTTGCATACTGTGAACCGGGATTAGAAGGATGCTCTGAAGTACTTGCTTGACCATTGTCCTCAAATACACTGTCGGTTGTACATGCTGTAAGGGTTAGGCCTATTACTCCCCCCCACAAAATTTTTGCAAATTTTGTCATAATTACTATATTTTTAATTAGTTAGGATGTAAATATAATAAAAAAATTAACATGTTGTTAAATAAAACAAAAAAAGCTAAAAATTTCTTTTTAGCTTTTTTTGTTCTTGTATAAAATCTTATTTCATTTTTTGCAACTAATGGCGCATTGAAACTTCTTCGTTGATGATGTTTATAAACTTTGCCAAAGTTTGGAACTTTGGCAAAGTTTTTTTAAAGTTACTCTACTACAGTTTGCTATTTTTGCACAAATTTATTTTACATTTTACAGCAATACAATCTACATTATACAGAAAAAAAACTATTTCTTCACCAGTTTTTTAACCGCTGTGCCTTGGTTGGTTTGCAAGTGCAGCATATACGTGCCACTTGCTAAATGTTCTACGTTTAATTGTATTTCGGTTTCGTTGTTGTAGTTTTTGGTGCTTAACTGTTTGCCTGCAACATCATACACCGTGATTTGTTGTATCTGCATATTTTCGGCGTTACTGATGTTTACAACACTGTTTGCCGGGTTGGGGTATAAATTAAAGTTTTCTGCCAAAAAGTTTTCTACTCCTAAATAGTTTGGCAAGGTGCTTAAAGCAGTTAATTTAATATTATCATATTTTACCGCCACTGGTAAATTACCTGTACCTCCTCCATGTAAATGTAAAATCTCTATAATTTCATTATGTGTAAAACTTGCTCCCTTTAAAATATTTAATGCGGGTATGTAAACATATATTTTACCACCAATTACATTACCTGCTTCGTATTCATAATCTACAAAAAGTTGCACTGAAACCCAAGTGTTATAAGGAAAATTAGTATATTCAGGAGTATTATTTACTCCCAAATAAATGTACTGTGTACCAGAAGGTGTGTAATACCCTGTCTGTAATTTAGCATTAACAGCTGATGGTTTTCCAGCAACAATATTATCTATGACATTGCTCACTGTATATTTGTTACTAGTTGCGGTGCTTAAACCTACATACCCCCCCATTTTATCTGTACTAACCGAAGTACTAACGGTATAAACATCGTATTCTAATTTTAATATATTGTTACCTTGTGTTCTGCCATTCCATAAGGTGTTGATGTTTTTTTGTATTACCCTCGAAGTATTACCTTGCGTAAAATTATTAATATTGCCGCCAATTGCCAATACATTACCCCTGCCAGCTTCTGCAACAATTTCACATGGTGCAGGGTTGTTAGGGTATGCTTTTCTCACATACCAACCGCCTTTTCCAGGTATCGCTCCTGTAGCATCGGTGCTTACTTCTCCCAATGCATAATTATTGAAATTTTCGGTAAATAATATTTGTGCTGTACATAAGTGCGTGAACAAAAAAACTGCTGCTATATAAAATATTCTTGTTTTCATAATTATAAAATTAAAATACGCCAAACTTTCTAATTATAAATAGTTTGGCGTCTTGTTTATTACTATTACTCTATATATAAACGTACAAACCCGTCTAAATAAGACGTTCTTGCCCTAAATGAACCCACAGCTGTTGGCATATCACCGCCAGAAACTACAAAATCTGGGTTAGCAACAGTTGTAGGATCTACAATAATTTCTCTAGAACTAATATGCCAATATAAATCTCCGCCAAATGTATCGGTTACAGACAGTGAATTTTGTATTGCATCACCACTATCATCTTGCAATCCCAAAACATAAAAAGTATCTGTAAATACTGTGGGATTACTTCCAAATTCAATTTTGTAATACATTACCTTTCCGAAATCTTTTAGTAATTGTACCTCTTGCGGGGTAGCAGATGCTGATGGTGGTGTAATGGGAGGCAAGCCCAATGCTGCGGGTTTAACCATGTTGTTATTTACCAAATCAAAAAAAATAGGCTCTGGGTTGTATGGGTATTGATACACACTTGGCATAACAGGACAATGATCGTTTGCTTGAGGTGTAACCCAATCAGAAAATACCGCTAATTCGTGTGTACTTGAAGTACCTGTTAAAACAATTGGGTTGGCAGCTATGTAATTCCCATACTCATTACCACCAGCATATAAATTTGGATAACCGCCCGCTAAATTAACCCCATTATAAATACCATCATTAGCACCATCGTAATAAGCCAAACCAATATAAGGGGTTACTCTTGTATAAACACCTTGTTGAGAAAATAAATGGCATTGAAAATAATGTTGAACCGGTACCACATTATTAATATCCCAAGGAGAATCATACCCATTGATATTCGTAAAAGGCTTGACTCCACCTGAATCACTTGTTGCTTTAGGATCGGTCCCTGGCACTACTTTTTTAATTCTGGTGTTTGGCTTTGCGAAACATCTTCGCTACATGCTGTAAGGGTTAGGCCTATTACCCCCCCCACAAAATTTTACTTAATTTACTCATAATTATTATATTTAAGTTAATTGAATTGTAAATATAATAAAAAAATTAACATGTTGTTAAGTAAAACAAAAAAAGCTAAAAATTTCTTTTTAGCTTTTTTTGTTCTTGTATAAAATCTTATTTCATTTTCTGCAACCAATTGCGCATTGAAACTTCTTCGTTGATAATGTTTCGCAATTCAGCAATTGCCACACGGTCTTGCTGCATGGTATCGCGGTGGCGAATGGTTACGGTTTTATCTTCTAATGTTTGGTGGTCAACCGTGATGCAAAACGGCGTTCCCAAGGCATCTTGGCGGCGGTAACGACGGCCAACGGCATCTTTTTCATCATAAGCCACATTGAAATCCCACTTTAATTCTTCAATAATTTCGCGGGCAAGTTCCGGCAAACCGTCTTTTTTCACTAACGGTAAAACTGCTGCTTTTGTTGGTGCTAAAACACTTGGTAACTTTAAAACGGTGCGCGTGGATCCGTCTTCCAAAGTTTCTTCTTGCAAAGCTTTTGAGAAAACTGCCAAAAACATGCGGTCTAATCCTACAGATGTTTCTACTACATACGGCACATAAGACGAATTGGTTTCATTGTCGAAAAACTGTAGTTTTTTGCCCGAATGTTGTTCGTGTGCTTTTAAATCGAAATCGGTACGCGAATGTATTCCTTCTAATTCTTTAAATCCAAATGGAAAGTTAAATTCAATATCAGTAGCCGCATTGGCATAATGTGCTAATTTTTCGTGGTCGTGGTAACGGTAGTTTTCGTTTCCTAAGCCCAATGACAAATGCCATTTTAAGCGGGTTTCTTTCCAATAGTCATAGTGTTGCATTTCTTCGCCCGGTTTTACGAAAAACTGCATTTCCATTTGTTCAAACTCGCGCATACGGAAAATAAATTGGCGTGCTACAATCTCATTGCGAAACGCCTTTCCTGTTTGTGCAATTCCAAACGGAATTTTCATACGTCCGGTTTTTTGCACGTTTAAAAAGTTTACGAAAATTCCTTGTGCGGTTTCGGGGCGCAAATACAAATCCATCGCCGTATCAGCAGAAGCTCCTAATTTTGTTCCGAACATTAAATTGAATTGGCGCACATCGGTCCAGTTTTTAGAACCTGTTTCTGGATCGGCAATTCCCAATTCTTCAATTAAGGCTTTTACATCTTCTAAATTACCTGAATCTAAACCGGCTGCCATGCGTTCTAAAATGGCTTTCTTTTTGGAAAGATATTCCACCACACGTGGATTGGTCGTGATGAATTCTTCTTCGTTAAAAGCATCGCCAAAACGCCCTTTTGCTTTTTCGATTTCTTTTTGGGCTTTTTGCCAAAGTTTCTCGCAATAATCTTCGATCAACACATCGGCACGGTATCTTTTTTTAGAATCTTTATTGTCAATCAACGGGTCGTTAAAGGCATCCACGTGCCCAGAAGCTTTCCATGTGGTGGGATGCATAAAAATCGAGGCATCAATCCCTACAATATTTTCGTGCATTTGCACCATTGATTTCCACCAGTACTCGCGAATGTTCTTTTTTAACTCTACTCCGTTTTGTGCATAATCATACACAGCACTTAATCCATCGTAAATTTCGCTTGACGGAAAAATGTATCCGTATTCTTTTGCGTGCGAAATTACATTTTTAAAAATGTCTTCTTGTTTTGCCATAGTGCAAAAATAGTAAAATTGAAGTTTATTAAAAATTTGTGCAACAATTCGTTGAACACAATTGTTTTTTATCGTATTTTAACGCAAAGGTACATAAACTTGTTGGTAATGTGGGCAATTATCGATGTTTTTGATTTATTTTATCCGCAACTTTGTTATGGTTGTGATGCTGTTTTGCAAAAGCAAACCGATATTTTGTGCCCTTCTTGTTTGTTGCATTTGTCTTTGGTTCCGGCGAGTGTTTCTAGTTCCAATGAAATGAAACGCAGGTTTTATGGCAAACTGTTGGTGAAACATTGTGCGGCGGTTTTATATTTTTCGCAAGAAAGCATTACTCAAAAACTGCTTCACGAATTAAAATACAGAAACAAACAATCCATTGGCTTTTTCATGGCGCAATTGGCTTTAAAACAGCTAAAAGATCAAAGCATTTTTAATGAAGTTCAGGCTATTGTGTGCATTCCTTTGCATAAAACCAAAGAGCGCAAACGCGGTTACAATCAATTAACGGCTTTTGGAACCGCATTAAGCAAACAACTAAACATTCCGTTTTACAAAGATTTTTTGATTAAAACCACTAAAAGCAAAACACAAACCAAGAAAAATATTTTTCAGCGTGCTAAGAAGAAAGCCGAATTTAAGGTGAACCCAAAATATCATCACTTTGAACAGTTGCATCTTTTGTTGATTGATGATGTAATGACCACCGGAGCTACTTTGCAAAATGCGGGAAAAACCATACTGCAAAATTCCAACCATAAAATAAGCATTCTAACAATGGCATATACACGCTGAAAAAATCAAATAAAAATAGTTACTTTGCAGGGTAAATTTAAGTACATGAAATTGCTACGATATTTTTGTTTTTTTTCGATACTAACGTTGGTGCTTTTTACCAATTGCGCAAAACGCGGAACCATTAGCGGCGGCCCACAAGATTCGTTGCCCCCGGTGATTTTATCCTCTTCGCCCGATAATTTCAGCACGCATTTTAAAGAAAAAATCATTCAAATTAATTTTGACGAATATGTGAAGCTGAACAAAGTAAACCAACAGTTGATTATTTCGCCACCAATGGACACGCAGCCCGAAATTACTCCGATGGGCTATCCCAGCAAATTTATAAAAATCAAGATTTTTGATACTTTAAAACCCAACACCACATATAGTTTTAATTTTGGCGAAAGTATCCAAGACAATAACGAAGGAAATCCGTACACGAATTATAAATATGTTTTTTCTACGGGAGATTATATCGATTCATTAAAACTTGCTACTACTTTTGAGGATGCTTACAACCGAAAATCAAAAGGTTTGGTTAATGTTCTTTTATACGAAAAAGAAGGATTTACCGATTCTACCATTTATAAAAAGAAACCGTTGTATGTGGCCAATGCAAAAGACAGTGTTACCCAAGCCGATTTGGAAAACTTGAAAAGTGGCAGTTATTATCTTATTGCCTTGCAAGAAAAAAACAGCAATTATAAGTTCGACCCTAAATCAGATAAAATAGGTTTTCACCCAACGCCCATCAGCTTACCAACAGACAGTGTGTATCATTTAAAATTGTTTTCGGAAGTAAAGCAAACCACTGCCTATAGACCGTCGATGGTGAGCCAAAACAAATGGTTGGCGGCTTATGAGGGCGATACAAAAAACTTAGAAGTGGCGGTAAAAGGCAACAACCGCACCATTGCCTCACGTTTTAACAAAGTGCCCGGAAAAGATTCTCTTTATATTTATACTCCACTGGAAAAATATGACTCGTTGCAGTTTCAATTCAAATCGGGCATTTATGAAAAAACACATACCGTAACGCAGCGAACCGTGAAACCAATTGATACGCTTCTGATAAAATTCACCAAAACAGGAACTATTCAATTTAGAGATACGATTTCGTTTACCACCAACACGCCTTTTAAAAACATTTCAAAGGATTTAATGCAGGTGATAGGCAAAGATTCGCTTCAGATTCCATTTTCGGTTAAAACCGATAGTTTAAACAATGCCATACAAATTTTGTTTGATAAGGTGGAAGATGAAAAATATACCGTTTTTTTAAAACCAAACAGCGTTACTGATTTCTATGATAATGCTTTAAAAACCGAAATTATTCAGCGCTTTCAGACCGGAAAATTAACCGATTATGGCAACATTGCTTTTACACTTTCGGGAACAGTCAACTATCCTATTATTTTTGAACTGTTAACCAAAGATGAAAAATTGTATGATTATCTTTATATAACCGAAGAAAGTTCAATTGAATTTCGAGCCATTGAACCCGATAAATATTTTGTAAGAATTATTGAAGATGCCAATGGCAACAAAAAATGGGACACCGGAAACTACCTTGAAAAACGCCAGCCCGAAAAGGTTATTAACTTTCAAAAAGAATTTGACATACGAGCCAATTGGGAATTAAACGAGACATTGGTTCTTCCTTAAAATAAAGCCCCAAATAGATTTTAACTTTTGGGGCTTTTTGCTTATTGCACTGCTCTTTTTAAAAATTAATATCTGGTTAAGGCAGCAAAACCATTAAATTTAGTGAGACTATCTTCGGGAAGAAAAACCACATCACCACCAAAATTGCTATTTAAATCAATTAATTCGTCATAAAGATCATCAACTACATTTGTGTTTTCTTGTGTATCGTTTGAAATGTATGTAATTTGATCATCAACAATGAGCGCTGGTTGAAATAAGTTTTTTTCGATGTATAAGGTTTGCACTCGACCTTCTTTAATGGCACGGTAAATTTCATTTGTATCGCTTATGAAGCGGTTAGACGATACCGCTTTTTGCAAATCTTCTTTTCGCTTTTCATTTTGCTCGGAAACATATTGCTGCATAAGCTCCCAAGCATCTTCTACGATAGCATGGGCACTTTCAGAAGCCCGGCTTCTAACCAACACTTTTGGAACAATTATTTGCGGTTTATCTGCTATTTTTAAATACTCGTGATAATTTGGTTCATCCGTTGAAATTAATACAGGTAGCGCATTTTCTTTATGTGTATCGTTTACGGCTTTGTCTACTTGATTAAAAAATTCAGCGATTATATTATCTAATTTACCAGCACCAGAAAGTTCTGCTTTGTTTGATGTTTGTAAAAGCACATTTTCAAACGGGAACGGTGCGTCCCATTCTTTTACAACTTTATCGTTCGATGCTTCTATTAATCGGGCATCTTCTTTTCTTAACACCAACACATAATAGTTCACTTGCTGGTGTATAGTTCTAATTAAATCACGCATGGCAAAACGGTTTCCTATCGCTACACGGTCTTCTACGTCAATGGGCAATCTTATAAATTCTGCTGTTTGGTGGTTTACAAACAATATCAAACTTTCTAGGTTTTGCCTGTGATCCACACTATTTGCCAAATCATGTATCCGATCGACTAATTCATCAACTTGTTTTTTAGGAGCAATTTCGAGTAATTTGCGTTCCGCTTCTTTGATTAAGTTTTTAAGAACCAACGGATCTTGTTCATTTTCGGGGAATGTTCTGTGGGTGTTTAGAAGAATGGTTACACAATTTTCTGCATGCACATTTCTTAATTGTTTCAATTTCGTTTCCATAGGCTTATAATTTTTCATTTATCCTAAATTTACGAAATTCTTTTTAAGCACACATTATCATTCAATTAAAATAGTGAAAATCAAATATATATTTTAAAGCATAAATCCTTATTTCATTTCAAATTTGTCGGCATCATTTAAAAAAGCAAATTTTGCTCTCGCTTTTTGTAAAGATTCTTTTTCAAGAATTGCTGTTTTGGTATGTTGCTTTTCAAATGGCTTCACCATTATATTTCCCATACAATCAATGATTTGTGAATGCCCGGAATAGTACACTCCTTCCGGATCGGTTCCGCAACGGTTTACTGCCACCACATAACTCATGTTTTCAATAGCACGAGCTTTCAGCAAGGCATCCCAAGCATTGATTCTGCGGTCGGGCCATGATGCTACATAAACCAATATATCATAATTTTCACCAACGATTCTCGAAAATATAGGAAAACGCAGGTCATAACAAACCAACAAACAAATGTTCCAATCTTTGTAGGATACAATTAATTTTTCATTTCCTGCCGTATAAACCTTTTCTTCTCCTGCAAGGGTAAACAAATGGCGTTTATTGTAAGTTTTGTAAGATCCATCGGGGAAAACAAAAAACAAACGATTGTAGTACTTGTTGTTTTCTTTAATCACCCAACTACCGGTGATGGCTGTTTGCTTGCTTATGGCTAATTTTTGAAGGTTTTGAAATGTGATTCCTTGCTCCTCTTCGGCCACATGTTCAGGTTTCATGGTAAACCCGGTAGTAAACATTTCAGGAAGTACTATTAAATCAATATCGGTTGGCATACTTAAAATTTCAGTCTGCACAAAGTTTAAATTGGTTTGTTTGTCTTCCCAAATGGTATCAAATTGTAGTATGGCTGTTTTCATACTTAAAGATATTGAATTGTAAACCAAACTAAGAAGAAAATTGCTCTAATTTTTTGCCAATAAAATAAAACAGAAAATTATAACGACTATTTATAGAAATTGAAGCTTTCTCCACTCTACTTATTTTTTTTCCTTGTTCTTCAAAATATTTCTTAACCTCTTGATCTCTTTCTTCATCTAACAACTTATACTCTTTGTACTCCTCAGACTTTTTATCTCTTAATTTATCAATATAAGCGACATATTTTTCATTTTGTGGCGCTAATATTTTAAGTAAAGGAAGTTGTCTAGGCAGATATTGTCCTGACATATTGAAATAAAATGTATCTTCACTATCTCTATGCTTTACAAAATAGTTTAATACCGGAGCACTACCTCCTCTTTGGTCAAAATAGAGATTAGAATACACTTTAAAGACATCATCAACTTTAGCCATTTGGAACATATAAGCCACGTTTTCACGATTCACTTTTAGCGTTTTCTTTTTAAATTTGTAAACATTGATTCTATCAAAAGTCCAAATTTCCTCGCCCTGAAAAACAATTTTCTTTATTTTATCAGCAGAAATTTTCTCATAAACGTCGGATTCTTTTTCCTTAAATTGTATGTAATCTACTTCTACAGGAGCATGTCTAAAAGCATAGGCATCTTGAGAAAGAATACGCAAAACAATTTTATCTGGTCGGTTATTTTTTACATTACCGATTCTCACAACACCATCGTTCATTATCAATTCAACCAATTCTTGAGCTTCTTCTCCAGGTTTCATGTGAACAAATTGAGAAAAAGATATTGTACTAATTAAAAGCATTAATAACACGTAAATATGTTTCATAATTGTAAGTTTTATTTTCGCTAAAATAAAAAAATCCGAACTATAAAGTCCGGATTTCCTATTAAAACATTTATTATTTAATTATTTTATAGATGCTGATAAGTATTCACGGTTCATACGTGCAATGTTTTCTAAAGAAATTCCTTTAGGACATTCTACTTCACAAGCTCCGGTGTTTGTACAGTTTCCAAAACCTTCGTTGTCCATCGCTTCCACCATATTTAATACACGTTCTGTAGCTTCAACGCGACCTTGTGGCAATAAAGCAAACTGCGAAACTTTAGCAGAAACAAACAACATTGCAGAAGAGTTTTTACAACTTGCCACACAAGCACCGCAACCAATACATGTAGCAGCATCAAATGCTTTGTCTGCATTGTCTTTACGAATGGGTAATGCGTTGGCATCTTGCGTGTTTCCTGATGTATTTACAGATACGAAACCGCCTGCATGCTGAATACGGTCAAAAGAAGAACGATCAACAACTAAATCTTTAATTACAGGGAATGCTTTTGCACGGAATGGCTCTATATAAATAGTATCGCCATCTTTAAACTTACGCATGTGTAATTGGCACGTTGTTACGCCACGATCGGGACCGTGTGCTTCACCGTTAATAAACAAAGAACACATACCGCAAATACCTTCACGACAATCGTGATCGAATGCTACGGGATCATCTCCTTTTTCAACTAATTCGTTGTTTAAAACGTCTAACATTTCAAGGAATGACATATCAGGTTCAATACCGCCGATTTTATAATCGACCATTTGACCTTTATCTTTTGCGTTTTTTTGACGCCAAATTTTTAATGTAAGATTCATCTGATTCGAATTTTTACAAAAGAGCACGATAAAAGACCTAAATCTTTCATCGTTACTCCAATATTATTTATAACTACGAGTTACCATTTTAATGTTTTCATATACTAAAGGTTCTTTGTGAAGAACGGCTTCACGCGGATTTCCTTTGTATTCCCAAGCTGCCACATACGAGAAGTTTTCGTCATCGCGTTCTGCTTCTCCTTCGGCAGATTGGTGCTCTTCGCGGAAGTGACCTCCACAAGACTCTTCGCGGTGCAATGCATCTTTAGCAAATAATTCGCCCAATTCTAAGAAATCGGCAACGCGTAATGCTTTTTCTAATTCTTGGTTGAATGATTCTGCAATACCTGATACTTTCACGTTTTTATAGAAATCTTCACGAAGTGCTGCAATTTCGTCCATTGCTTCGTTTAATCCTTTTTCATTACGAGCCATACCTACTTTGTTCCACATAATTTTTCCTAATTTTTTGTGGAAGTAGTCAACCGAATGTGTTCCTTTATTGTTCATAAAATGATCAATCATAGAACGCACATTGTTTTCTGCTTCTACGAATTCAGGTAAATCGGTAGAAATATGTCCGGTACGGATATCATCTGCCAAATAATCGCCAATGGTGTAAGGCAATACAAAGTATCCGTCTGCCAAACCTTGCATTAAAGCCGATGCACCTAAACGGTTGGCTCCGTGGTCAGAGAAGTTTGCTTCACCAATACAGTAACATCCTTCAACAGTTGTCATTAAGTTATAATCAACCCAAACACCACCCATTGTATAGTGAACTGCAGGGTAAATCATCATTGGTGTTTTGTACGGATCTTCATCAACAATTTTGTAGTACATTTGGAATAAGTTTCCGTATTTGTTTTCTACTACTTTTTGTCCTAAATCATACACCAATTTGGCATCGTTTTCGTCTAAATTGTGAATACGGGCTTGCTCTTTACCATAACGTTCAATAGCTGCTGCGAAATCTAAATAAACTGCTTCACCAGTAGCATTTACACCAAAACCTGCATCACAACGCTCTTTAGCAGCGCGCGACGCAACGTCACGAGGTACTAAGTTACCGAATGATGGGTAGCGGCGCTCTAAGTAATAATCTCTATCTTCTTCGGCAATTTGCGTTGGTTTTAATTTTCCTTCGCGAATTGCTTGTGCATCTTCTAATTTTTTAGGAACCCAGATACGACCATCGTTACGCAATGATTCAGACATCAACGTTAATTTCGATTGATGATCACCTGTAACCGGGATACATGTTGGGTGAATTTGGGTGTAACAAGGATTTGCAAAGTACGCACCACGTTTGTGTGCTTTCCAAGCTGCTGTTACGTTTGATCCCATTGCATTGGTAGAAAGGAAGAAAACATTTCCGTAACCACCTGTTGCAATAACTACTGCGTGTGCAGAGTGACGTTCAATTTCGCCAGTAACCAAGTTACGAGCAATAATTCCACGGGCTTTACCATTCACGATTACCAAATCTAGCATTTCGTGACGGTTGTACATTTTAATTTTTCCACGACCAATTTGGCGGTTCATTGCAGAGTAAGCTCCTAATAATAATTGCTGCCCTGTTTGTCCTTTAGCATAGAATGTACGTGAAACCTGAGTTCCACCAAATGAACGATTGTCTAACAAACCACCGTATTCACGAGCCAACGGCACACCTTGCGCCACACATTGATCAATGATGTTTACAGAAACCTCAGCCAAACGGTGAACGTTTGCTTCGCGTGCACGGTAATCGCCTCCTTTTACGGTATCGTAAAACAAACGGTAAATAGAGTCGCCATCACCAGAATAATTTTTTGCTGCGTTGATACCACCTTGTGCAGCAATAGAGTGTGCACGGCGGGGTGAATCTTGGTAGCAAAATGCTTTTACGTTGTAGCCTAATTCTGCTAATGTTGCAGCAGCAGAACCACCTGCTAAACCTGTACCAACGATAATAACGTCGATATTACGTTTGTTAGCCGGATTTACTAATTTAATATGATCTTTATAATCAGTCCATTTTGATGAAATAGGACCTTGAGGAATTTTATTATCTAATGCCATAATCAATCTTCTTTATATGATTATTTAATGAAGTGAATGTAAATTGGAATAATTGCAAACAATAAAGGAACAATGATTGCAAAAAATTTACCTAAACCGTTAATTAATCCGTTGTATTTAGGATTGTTCGCTCCTAATGACTGAAATGCACTTGCAAATCCGTGTAATAAGTGAAAGGCCAAAACTGCCATTGAAAACACATAAAACAAGGTAAAGATTAATCCATAAGAAGGATCTTTGAAAAAATCGATGGTGATTTTGTATAAATCTTTGTATCCTTCTGCAAACTTTACATCGGTATCTTTAATGTAGAATTCTTTGTTGTTTCTAACTTCAAATTCACCGCCTTCTACTTGCTGTTGTGCAACAAATCCACCGTTTGTAGTGTTGTAAACCACCACTTCCATTTTTTGGCCGGTCATTGGCACGGTTTGCGAAACGGTTTGTTGCTGTAAAGGCATTTCAGAAAAATGCATTTTTGCCCAGAAATTTACCATGTGCGTGGCAATAAAAACAAGTAATAATGTTCCTAAAACAGCCATGTTTCTAGATTGCCATGTACTATTTGCTGCTGCATTGTTTTTTACATATCCAATTGGACGAGCCTTTTTGTTTTGGATGGTTAGCATGATACCATCAATCGCGTGGAATAAAATTGAAAAATACGTTACGTAAGATAAAATTTTTACCGCCGGATTTGTAGTCATAAAGTATGCATATTGATTGAACTGTAAATCGGTTCCAAAAATCAATTGCAAGTTACCTGCTAAGTGACCCACCAAAAACAAGCATAAAAATAACCCTGTAAGAGCCATCCAGTATTTTTTACCGATAGACGACTTTAATAGTGCAGATTTTGCCATAATGTAATGTTACTAGTTTTTCTTCTTAAAAAATCACACAAAAATACAGCTAATTATAAAAACAAAAAAAATGTTAATTGGTTTATTTCGCTATTTATAATCAATTTAAACAATTTTGACTTTTGTGTGAAAGGGTTGCTATTCGTAGGTTTTGGGCATATCGGCATCTACTACAATAATAAAATCTGCTTTTTTGAGATGCTCTTTATCTACCTTTTCTATATTTTCTTGTTCTACCACGCTAATTGTTTGCGCTTTTTTGCTGGGATTGTATTGATTGATATACCATCCAATTCCTTCAAAATAATCGCTGTGATACGATCCGTTTAAATGCAAAAAAACAGTATTTGCTTTGCTTTCTTGCAATAAAAAATGAGCCATTGTTGCATCTTTTATGGCTTGTGATTTTGGAAAATTTTCGTTTGCATGCATACTGTCATCAAACATTTTTAGCATTTTCACGTAGCCTGGCAGATTTTTATCATACGGAAACGGCAAAGGCGCTATCCACGATTTTTCTTCTGCTGATAATGTATCCAAAGCTTCTACTCCTTTTTTGAAAACCATGCTGGCATAGCGGCGCGGAATGTTTGTAGCGATGTACTTAATTTTATTTTCTTTAGCGAAATTCAACAGCGGTTTGTAATCGGTTTTATAATTATTCCACAAACGCATTTGTTTTTCAAATTCTTTTTCATCAAGCTTTCCTTCTACATAATTTTTAAGAATTTCTGCCTGATCGCGTTCAAACATTTCTGCGCCAATGATTAATTTTTTAGATTTATCGGCATGTAAACTTTTTGCCACTTTTACTTGCAAATAATGTGCAATGGTATTGTTGTGCAATTCGCCAAACAAAACCACATCTGCTTTTTGAAGACTTTTAGTCATTTTTTTGAACGATACTTCTTTTCCTTCTGAAGAGAATATCTTGTAAGGTTGCACTTGGGCGTTTATGGTTGCAACAAATAAAATTGCAGCGATTGAAAGGATTTTTTTAATATACATATTTTACAAATGATTTTTTACAAAAGTAATCATATTAAAACCTTAATCAATTTGTTTGCAGTTAAACCTTACTTTTTCTGTACCACAAAATATTCGTTTAAACTGTAACAAGAAGACAAGTCGTTATAATACTCCGGAAATTCTTTTTTTAATTTTTGGAATTTAGATGGATACCCATCAAAAGCAAGCTCTTCCATTCTTAAACACAATGCTTTAAACTTATCGTTTCGGGCATTTTGATATGCTTTTTTATAATATTTTTGTGCTAGTAATCTGTTGCGGTATTCCACCTCATCTATATAAGATTGTTTTTCATAGTCTTCGCCCCAACCAAAAGAGCGCGTAGAAGAAAAACGACGCATCATCCAAGAATTTCCCTCATCTGCCATATTGTAATAGCAAGTCGCAATTATAAAATAATAATAATCACAATCGGTATTTTGATTATCATTTGCCAATTTTTCAAACTTTATTAAATGATCTACAACCGATAATTTAGAAACAATGAATTTTTCTTTATGTGGGATAAAATTCGGGGTATATTTAAAATCGTAAAACGGATTTTGATCAAACATATAATATCCTTCATCAAAGCTGCTGCGTTCCCAAGCATTGTAATTTTCTTCCCAATAATCATCGCCCATGGCTTTAAAAATGTTATAAGCTTGCTGTAAATTATTTTCGCGCAGAAATTTTGTTCCCAGCAAGTCATTTAACTTCATATAATCGGTTTTTAGAACGCTGTATATTTTATCATAATACGGTGTAGTGGGTTTTGTATTAACGTTGTTAAGAACTTGTTGCATTTGGTTGGTGTCAAAAACAAAGTCTAAATAATCAAAGTAGCTGTAAAAATAATCAAGATTACCCGATGTTTTTAAGCGGTTTCCACGCCAAAAAGGTTTATCATAATACATATTGTTTTCATCTGCAATTTTATCGGCATATGAAATTAAGGCTAAACCATCGGTAAAATTAT
The DNA here is from genome assembly GCF_028473145.1 of Flavobacterium sp. CBA20B-1. NCBI lineage: Bacteria > Pseudomonadati > Bacteroidota > Flavobacteriia > Flavobacteriales > Flavobacteriaceae > Flavobacterium > Flavobacterium sp. CBA20B-1. The sequence continues at coordinate 2,234,250 of NZ_CP092370.1, read as the reverse complement.
CTTTATATTCTAATTCTCTTCCCAAAGCAAAAAGAAATTTTACGTTAAAAAGCTGATTTAAAACAATGTTTTCTATTTCTTTTGTAACAACTGTATTTCCTTTTTTTTGAGCAGCAACCAAACAAAGTGCTTTAATTTGCATTAATTCTTCAACAACTTTTTCGTTAGGATGCTTTTTTTGAAAAACAGCTATTTTATTTAAACACTCATTGTATGATTTTGTCATAAAAAGCAACTGAATTTCGGCAGCTTTCCAAAGCAATGGATCGTTTACTTTATTGGCATTTGCGCTTTTAACAAAACTTAAAACGTCTTTTGCGTACAATCTATCTTTTTCAGACCTTGCAAATAATGTGTTCATAGTTTCTTTTTGTACATTCTCTCCCCAAAGATTATATTGTGTTGATGGCAAATAATTGGTGTAATAGGGCGTATAGATCCAATCTTCCAGCTTGTTTATTTCTCTTAACAATAAGGCTTCTAAAGATTTTGATACAGGGTTTAGTTTGTAAATTGCTTTTAAATTTTCTAGATTTCTATCCACCTTTTGAATGGATGCATACGCGTAAATAGTTGCTTTTTCTGTATTGTTTTTTGCTTGATTTAAAGCTTCGTTAAAGTTAAACTGCTCTTTAAAATAATAATACGAAGCGTATCTTTTACTTACAGAATTTTCGAAAACATTTGCTATATCTACAAAAGTACATTTGCTTGTAAAACAGTAGAAATACAAACTCCAATAATACAAATAGTCTTTTTTTGCAGTTTTAAAATAGGTCTCAAAAAGGTTTTCAATTTTGTGCAAATCACCATCGTAATACGCCAATCTAATTATCAAAAAAGCATATTTTTTCTGCAAAACAGCGTCTTTCTCTTTTTGTAGTTCTGCTTCGAGTTTTTTAATAAACAAACTGCGTTTCGATTTTATTTCCTGATGTTGCAATTCCCAAGGATCATCATCGAATAAAACACTATTAAACGGCTCTGCCATTTTTGCGTTTCTCAAATAGTTTAAAACATTGAACTGTTTATTCTTGTATAAAAATTGAACAAACTGGTTGGTTGATTTTTCGTTTAAATCATGATAATCACTCTCTTGTAAAAAAGATGCGATATGTTGAATAGCTACTTTTTCACCTGTAAACCCATACCAATCTAGCACATTTTCAGGATAAATATTCTTTGAATCTTCAAATGATGTTAAATTAGAATGATAACAGAACGATTCGTAACCTGGAACATTGACGTAAGTTGGCAAGAAAAGAGAAAAACGAATATCCTCGCCATAAGGAGAAAATCCGCAAGCCCACGTTTTTAAAACGCAACTAAAGAAAACGATTGTAAAGAGCTTCCAGTTCCTCATCTTTTCTGTTTATAAAGGTTTCGCCATTCAAATCGAACAACGTAATCGTGATATTATTTTTTCTCTTCAAATACTTTTTTAGTAAATCTGCTGTGTTGTTTAACTGTTCTAAAGTAACGGTTTCACACTTCACTTGATCGCCTTTTCTAAAATAAGTATCATAATTCAAAACAGTGTCCTTAGTAATTTCGTACCACATTGGTTCGGTTTTCTTTGCAAACTTGGCAACGCTTTCTTCATTTATATCAATTAAACCGGCAAACCGATTGTTTTTATAAAGTTGTGTCCATCCAAAAATAGGCAGAGCAATATCGGTATGTAAAGGATATTCTTTTTTGTTCTTTAAATATTTTTCTAGTTCATTGGTATCTAAAATAGCGTTTTTACTTTTCTCTTCCAGTGGTTTTATAAGGTTATAACACATCAAAGTTACTTTATCTACTGGTGGCACGCCCATAATATTGGGATAAGCATAAGGATACAACCTTAAAGTGCAACTTACTGTTTTTTTAGATTTGGTTTTTATTTGCTTTAGCAGATAAAAATATTTGTCTTTGGTAGATTTTGTCCAATCACAATCGATTTGAATTTCATTAAAATTAATATCAGGCTTTTCGTTGAACGATTCTTTGAAATATTTATCTACCAGAAAAACAATATTATCTGCCAATTTATCTAAATCTTTTTCGGTATTGTACTGATAAATTTCATTTTTTATAAAAATAGTAGGTACAACGGTTAAAGAATCTTCAGTAACTCTACTACCTAAACTTGGGCGGTTCTTGCTGTATGGAAAGTTACCCACGGTTTCGCTATAATCAACCTCAAAAAACTTAAAATAGATTTTTTTAGCGTCTAGTTTATTTACTTTTTCAAAATCAATGTCGTAACCCGCATCATTTCTCCAATAGTAAAAAGCTCGTTCCACTTGTCGTTTCTCATTGCACGATATAAATAAAACCAAAACCCAAAAAAATATAAATTTTTTCATAAAGCCGCTGCGTTGTATCATTCAAAAATAATAAAATTTGTCAAGCGATTTTAAGTTGCTCGTAAAACTTTGTATCTTTGAGATACAATTATTTAAAAAAATCAATCATAATGAAATATCATCAAATAGACCGCAACCTTTTTATAAAAAACCGTAAAAAGTTTGTGGCTCAAATGGCTCCTCAAAGCATTGCCGTGTTTAATTCGAACGACATTTATCCGGTTTCTGCCGATTCTACTTTACCTTTTGCACAACATCGCGATATTTTTTATTTATCGGGCGTAGATCAAGAAGAATCTATATTGGTGCTTTTTCCTGATGCTTTTGAAGAAAAACACCGCGAAGTGTTGTTTTTGCGCGAAACCAACGAACATATTGCCATTTGGGAAGGTGAAAAACTAACCAAAGAACGTGCTTTTGAAGTATCGGGCATCAAAACGGTTTATTGGTTGTCTGATTTCCCTACTATTTTCAGAAAAATGATGGTGGAAGCCGAAAATGTATACATTAACAATAACGAACATTACAGAGCATCGGTTGAAACGGAAACGCGCGAAGATCGATTCATAAAGAAGTTAAAAAACGATTATCCGGCACACCAATATATGCGAGCGAACCCTATTTTACAGCGTTTGCGTTCGGTAAAAGAGCCACAAGAAATTGCATTGATTCAACAAGCTTGCGATATTACCGAGAAAGGTTTCCGCAGAATTTTAAATTTTGTGAAACCTGGCGTTTGGGAATATGAGATTGAAGCTGAATTGGCACACGAATTTTTACGCAATCGCTCTAAAGGATTTGCCTACACGCCTATTATTGCATCTGGCAACAACGCCAATGTATTACACTATATTGAAAACAACCAACAATGCAAAGACGGCGATTTAATTTTGTTTGATACCGCAGCAGAATACGCCAATTATTCGTCGGACTTGTCTAGAACTATTCCTGTAAATGGTAGATACACCCCTCGCCAACGCGAAGTTTATGATGCGGTTTTGCGTTGTAAAAAAGCGGCTGAAACCTTATTGGTTGCCGGAAACAATTGGTACGATTACCACAAAGAATTAGGCAAGATTTATACGTCTGAATTATTAGGTCTGGGGTTGTTAGACAAAGCCGACGTGCAAAACGAAAACCCGGACTGGCCGGCTTATAAAAAATACATGATGCACGGAACATCGCACCACATGGGATTAGACACACACGATTACGGAATTTTAACCGATAATTTTGTTGAAGGTATGGTGTTTACAATTGAACCTGGTTTTTACATTCCTGCCGAAGGTTTTGGTATTCGTTTAGAAGATAATTATGTCGTGCAAAACCAAGGTTTACCATTGAATTTAATGAAAAACATTCCGTTGGAAGCTGCCGAGATTGAAGATTTAATGAATAGATAGTTGTAAGTTATAAGTTGTAAGTTATAAGTTGTAAGTTATAAGCAAACTCCGACAGCGTTCAGAACGCTGTTGGAGTTTTTTATTTTACTTTTTTAAGAACACTAAATTCTTTTCCAATTTCTTTCGTTCGAACTTTACAATCATAGACTGTTCCTAAAAAATAAAATTTATCAGTAAAACCAATCCGAACTATTTTTGGTTGAAAACGATCTTCAGGAAAATGCAATAGCAAACTATCCTTTTTTATTTCCCAAGTTCCTTCCCGAATCAAACTATCAACTATTCCTTTTTTTTCTTTGTAAACAACAAATCGCTGTTTAAAATTCTCTTTTAAATACAAAACACTTTTTCTTTCGTCATTAAAAAAGGCAGCTTTTAATTTATTACGTTTAAGTAACAGTATTTTTTCAGGTCGAGAAATTTTTTCTAATTTATATGTTCCAATAAAATCCTTAAAATTATCAGCATTTATGTTAGAGATAAATAGTCTAGAATATAGTTGAAAACAACAGAATATAATTAAACTTATAAAAATTGCAAATACTATTTTTTTAGTCATTGAAGTAATTTATTTGTAACCCTAATATACTAAAAAACAATTATCTAAAACAAAAAAAAATCCCGATTGCTAATCTTATCAGCATCGGGATTTCAACTTAAAAAATAAATAGTTATGTTATGACCAGCGTTTGTTTCCATAAGCTTCGTATTGGTATGCGTAAATTCTACTCCATTTATCGTATTGAGATCTGCTTAACAGATTTTGAATTTTACGATCGTACTCACGGTCTAGCATACGCAATTTTTGCTGTGGATTTCTGTATTTTCTGATAATGTATCGTTCTTCATTTTGTTTGTCTTTTAATAAATCTACCAACATGCGCTCTTGGCGGTTTGATAAATCTAATCGAGAAAAACTATAGTTTCCATATTTATTGTTGTACTGTTGGCTGTAACGGTTGTCTTGGTATCTGTTAGTATTATCAGTTCTTACCATTTGGCGTTGTTGTGCAAATCCGCTTAATCCTAAAGCTAATACTGCTAGTGTAATTATTGTTCTCATGATTTCTAAAATTTACTGTTTTAAACTTATTGTTTGATTAGTTAAAACCAATTCTCGTGCCAAAATATCTTTTTTATTAAATATATTCTTCAATAAATTGATAATCAATATTTTAATAAAAACAAAAAAGCACCAGAAAAACTGATGCTTTTAATATATTTACGTTTTATAATCTTAATACGCTCTGGCGTCTTTTCCTTCCACAAAGTTCATAAACGCTCGGTTTACTACGCGGTTTCCGCCTGCTGTTGGATAATTTCCGGTAAAATACCAATCACCTAAGTTATCAGGGCACGAAATATGTAAATTCTCTACCGTTTGAAACATTACTTTTAAATCGGCTTTTACCGTTTCTGGGTGCAACATTTCAGAGATTTTATCAGAAATTTCTTCGTCGGTAAACGGCGCATATATTTCTTTTACAAAATTCACCACTTCTTCATCGGGCAAATTTTCTTGTTTTTTACATTTCTGATACACTTCGTCAATGATATGATACATGTTACGGTCTTTCAGCAATTCTAAGGTGGCGTTAAAAGCAATTAAAGTTTCCATTTTTGCCATATCGATTCCGTAACAATCTGGATAACGAATTTGCGGAGCCGATGAAACTACGATGATTTTCTTAGGATTTAATCGATCCAACATTTTTACAATCGATTTTTTCAAGGTAGTTCCTCGCACAATGCTGTCATCAATCACAATCAAGGTATCGGTTGGTTTCACAACGCCGTAAGTTACATCATATACATGTTCCACCATATCGTCGCGGTTACTGTCGTCTGTGATAAACGTGCGCAACTTGGCATCTTTAATGGTAATTTTTTCTGAGCGGATGGTTTTTGATAAAATTTCGTTTATTTTTTCAGGAGACAATTCGTCTTTCAAAGCTAAAATTTGTTCCGTTTTTTGCTTATTTAAAAATTCTTGTGCCCCTTCCACCATTCCAAAATAGGATACTTCGGCGGTGTTAGGAATATACGAGAATACCGCATTTTCAACATCGTTATTCAATTCCTTCAAAATCATAGGCATCATGGTTCTGCCCAACATTTTTCGCTCTTGGTAGATCGATGCGTCATTTCCGCGAGAAAAATAAATACGTTCAAACGAACAGGCTTTTCGCTCCAAAGGATCTAAAATTTGTTCAAAAGAAACCGCACCATTTTTCTTGATAATAATTGCTTTTCCGGGATCTAATTCTTTAATATCGGTAAAAGGAACGTTAAATGCTGTTTGAATCACCGGACGCTCTGATGCTACGGCAACAATTTCATCGTCTTCGTAATAAAAAGCGGGACGAATTCCTGCCGGATCACGCAACACAAATGCATCGCCATGCCCCAACATTCCTGCCATTGCAAAACCGCCGTCCCAGTTTTTAGATGCTCTGCGCAAAATACGTGCAACGTCTAAACGCTCACCGATTACTGGTGATGCATCTTTTTTAGACAAGCCTTCTTTATCGCGAACATCGAAATACAACTCTTCTACTTCATCGTCTAAAAAATGACCAATTTTTTCCATCACCGTCACCGTATCTGCCATTTCCTTTGGATGTTGCCCCAAACGCACCAAATCATCAAACAAAACCTTTACGTTGGTTAAGTTAAAGTTTCCGGCCACAATAAGGTTGCGATGCATCCAATTGTTCTGACGCAAAAACGGGTGCACGCTTTCTATGTTGTTTTTTCCGAAAGTTCCGTAGCGTACGTGCCCTAAAAACACTTCCCCCAAATAAGGTATGTGTTTTTTTAGTGCATCTACATCGTTTGCCAACTCGGGCATTAATTCCAATTCTTCGTTGATACGCCCGTTTATTTGTGCAAAAATATCTTGAATAGGCGACGTTTTGTTAGAACGCACTCGGCTAATGTAGCGTTCGCCTGGTTCCATATCTAGCTTAATGCTTGCCAAACCCGCACCATCTTGTCCGCGGTTGTGCTGTTTTTCCATTAGCAAATACATTTTCTGAATGGCATAAAAGCTAGAACCGTATTTTTCTTTGTAAAAAGAAAGCGGTTTTTTTAATCGTAAAAATGCAATACCACATTCGTGTTTTATAGCGTCGCTCATATATGTTGTGTGTTGTTGTTAAACCAAAAAAAGCCCACAATTTGGGCTTTCTGTTGTTATTGTGTTAGTTCTATATCGAACTGTGTTAACATTTTAAATTGTTGCAAACGTGCGTTTACTTCTTCTTTATCTAATTGCTCCATGCGCTCGGTTCCGAATTTTTCAACACAGAACGATGCCAAATTGGAACCGTGAATAATCGCGTTTTTCATGTTGTGGAACGAAACAATTCCTTGCTGCGCTAAATAGCCTGAAAAACCACCAGCAAAGGTGTCACCGGCTCCCGTTGGATCAAACACTTCTTTCAAAGGCAATGCCGGTGCAAAAAACACTTGGTCATTGTTGAAAAGTAAAGCGCCGTGTTCACCTTTTTTAATCACCACGTATTTTGGTCCCATTTCGTGAATAATTTCTGCTGCTTTCACCAATGAATATGCTCCTGAAAGCTGGCGCGCTTCTTCATCATTAATGGTAAGCACATCTACACGTTTTAAAACTTGTTTTAGTTCTTCCAAAGCACAATCCATCCAAAAATTCATGGTGTCTAAAACAACCAATTTAGGTTTTGCGGTTAACTGGTCTAAAACACTGATTTGAATGTTTGGATGCAAATTTCCTAGCATGATTACATCAGAATCTTTAAAATCTTGCGGAACCACTGGATTAAAATCTGCCAAAACATTTAATTGTGTATCCAATGTATCGCGCGAATTTAAGTCGTTGTGATACAATCCACTCCAAAAAAATGTTTTGCCGTCTTTTACTACTTCAATTCCAGAAATATCGATGTTTTTGCTTGATAATAAATCTAAATATTCTTGCGGAAAATCGTTCCCAACTACAGAAACGATGGCTGATTTTACATTAAAATGTGCGGCTGAAAGTCCGATGTAAGTTGCAGCACCTCCAAGAATTTTGTCGGTTTTGCCAAAAGGTGTTTCAATCGCATCAAAAGCAACCGTTCCTACAATCAATAATTTGTTCATATAGTTGTTTGTAAATGAAGATGCAAAGATAAGTTTTTGTTTAGAAGTTTAAAAGTTTATGCGTTTAAAAGTTTAACGAGATTTACAAAACAATTTCTTTCCAAATCACAACCGTTCCAAAAGTTCTCTTTTGATTAAAAAATCTTGTATGAACCACTGATTTAGTTTGAATTAGTTCAGATTTTAGTTTTTCAAAATAGCTTAATTCTTTAAACATTTCGAGTATTATAGTTTCTGACGCTTAAATTTCTACTAAATTTAAAGTTTGGAATTTTACCAGATTACCGCAGATCAGTTAAGGCTAAAATAGGATGTTTCTTTTTATAAACATCCATTTGCAATTTACCCATCCTATTTGCACGCATAATTAGCATTTTAAAATACAACAACCTGTTTTGAAAATGCAGGCGTATCTTTTTAGAAAAAAAATTATAACAACATCCCTTCTTCGCTTTCGTAAAATTCATCAATTAACAATTTTGGTTCTTTTGATGCCTGAACTGCCAAGAAATCGCAACGTTCGTTCATTGGGTGGTTGTTGTGCCCTTTGATCCATTGAAAGCTCACTTTATGTTTGCGGTACACTTTTAAAAATCGTTGCCATAAATCGGGGTTTTTCTTCCCTGCAAAACCCTTTTTTTCCCAACCAAAAACCCAGCCTTTTGCAACAGAATCTACGACATATTTGGAATCAGAAACCACCAAAACCGTTAAATTGTCTTTTGTTAAAGCTTCTAACCCCACAATTACTGCCAACAATTCCATACGGTTGTTCGTGGTTTTGCGATATCCTTTTGATAATTCTTTGTAATGCTTGGTGTTGTTTAAATGAAGGATCACGCCATATCCACCCGGACCTGGATTGCCGCGCGATGAACCATCGGTATATAAAAGAATTTCGGGTTGCATGTGATTTCGTTTCAGCAAAAATACAATTCTATTTTGGCATTTTTTTTGTTAGTTTTGATAAAAATTTCTTTATGAAAACACTTCAAACATTCTTTTTACTATTTAGCTTCGGTTTTGGCAACGCTCAATATTTGCAAAACGACACCATTTATTTTGATATACCAAATGATACCATTGCCCGACTTTGGGACAGCAATGATTACAATCACACCGATATCGATTTAAAAAACAAACGAATTATTAACGATTATTATGTTTTTGAAGAGAATCTTATTTTTGCGGTTGATGATTCGCTATCATTTGAAATTGGCAGTTACAAAAGAAACGATTTGTATTTAGAAAAACACTACAAATTATCAAAACCATTGTTTAATCGATTAGAAATAACCGAAGTTGAAAGTAAAAAATCGGCAAAGATTCGCACAAAAACCGACCACCTTATTTTTGATGATCCACACCATATTTTAACCGATGTGGTGAAACTTTGGGCTACCGAAAAGTGTATTCGCCGCTTGCTGAACCGCGAAGAAGCCGAAGGTTTTATAGGGGAAATACTTATTGGTGTGGGAACATCGCTTTAATCGTTCAATAATTTTTCGATCACTTTCGGGAAATGTTCATACTCTAGTTTATGAACTTTATTGGCAATATCTAAAGGTGTATCGGTTACCACAACCGGCGTTTTTGCCTGAAAAATCACAGCACCTTCGTCGTAATGTTCGCTCACATAGTGAATAGTGATGCCAGTTTCGCTTTCTTTATGGGCAACAACCGCTTCGTGTACAAACGACCCATACATGCCTTTGCCGCCAAATTTGGGCAACAATGCCGGATGAATATTTATTATTTTATTAGGATACAAAGCCACAATTTCGGCAGGAAACAACAGTAAATATCCAGCCAAAACAATTAAATCGGGCTTTAATTCATTGATTCTATCAAGCAAAACACCCTCCTCATTTTGGTTTTTTGTAATTACTTCGGCAGGAACATTTAATTTTTTGGCACGTTCCAAAACAAAAGCATCCTTTTTATTAGTAATGATATGAAAATTGCACAAAATATTTTTATCTCTAAAAAAACAAATAATATTTTCAGCGTTACTACCCGACCCAGAAGCCATTAAAACAATGTTTTTCATACAATTACAAAATTTTTTATTGTGTTTTAAAAATAAAATAATTAAATTAACCACCACAAAAGTCGAAAAAAATATCCAATTAAAAATTATTTTTTTAACTTCGCAATTACAAAAACAATTAAATGTGTGGTTATAAACGAAAGTTTTATATTTTTGCCACAACAATTAAACTTAAAAAATAGAAAAGATTATGTCAGACATTGCATCAAGAGTAAAGGCAATTATCGTTGACAAATTAGGAGTTGACGAAAACGAAGTTGTAACAGAAGCAAGCTTCACAAATGATTTAGGAGCTGATTCATTAGACACTGTTGAGCTAATCATGGAGTTTGAAAAAGAATTTGACATTCAAATCCCAGACGATCAGGCTGAAAACATTGCTACTGTTGGTCAAGCTATCTCTTACATCGAAGAGGCTAAAAAATAATAACTAATAAGCCTGCGTGATACTATTATTGCGCAGGTGTTATTATTTACCTTTTTTTGGTTAAGATTAAATTTTAGATTAAAAATCTATAAAATTATAGCAACCCAATGTTTCCATTATCCTGAAACTTGGGTTTTATTTTTTTAATTAAAAATACAAAGTATATGCAATTAAAGCGTGTTGTTGTAACGGGTCTTGGAGCATTAACTCCTATTGGAAACAATCTTCAAGAATATTGGGACGGCCTTTTGAACGGAAAAAGTGGCGCTGCCCCTATTACTTATTACGATACTGAAAAGCATAAAACCAAATTTGCTTGTGAGGTAAAAAACTTCAATGTTGAAGATTTTATCGACAAAAAAGAGGTGCGTAGATTGGATAAATTTGCTCAATACGCAATTGTTGCCAGTGACGAAGCCATTAAAGATGCTGGAATTACATTGGAAAATGTAAACAAATACAGAGTGGGCGTTATTTGGGGAGCTGGAATTGGAGGTTTGCAAACTTTTCAAGACGAAGTGATGAATTATGCCGCTGGTGATGGAACACCGCGTTTTAATCCATTCTTTATTCCTAAAATGATTGCTGATATTGCTCCAGGACACATTTCTATGCGAAATGGTTTTATGGGACCAAATTACACTACCGTTTCTGCATGTGCTTCTTCGGCAAATGCGTTGGTAGATGCTTTCAACTACATCCGTTTAGGAATGTGTGATGTGATTGTTTCAGGTGGTTCAGAAGCAGCTGTAACCATTGCAGGTATGGGCGGATTTAACTCTATGCAAGCATTATCAACCAGAAACGAAAGTCCGGAAACCGCTTCAAGACCATTTGATGCTACTCGCGATGGATTTGTTTTAGGCGAAGGTGCGGGTGCTTTGGTATTAGAAGAGTACGAACATGCTGTTGCTCGTGGTGCTAAAATCTACTGCGAAGTTGGCGGTGGTGGTTTATCTTCTGATGCGTATCACTTAACTGCCCCACATCCTGAAGGAATTGGTGTTATTGCCGTAATGGAAAACTGTTTGCGCGACGCTGGCTTAAAACCTGAAGACGTGGACCATATCAACACACACGGAACTTCAACACCGCTTGGAGATGTTGCCGAATTAAAAGCAATTAAAGCAGTTTTTGGCGATCATGCTAAAAACATCAACATCAACTCTACTAAATCAATGACTGGTCACTTATTGGGTGCTGCTGGTGCTATTGAAGCAATTGCTTCTATCTTGGCGATGCAAAACGGAATTATCCCTCCAACAATCAACCACACAACGGTAGATGAAAACATTGATCCATCATTAAACCTTACTTTAAACAAAGCACAAAAACGCGATGTTAAAGTAGCCATGAGCAATACTTTTGGTTTTGGTGGGCACAATGCTTGTGTTTTATTCAAAAAAATATAAGAACAAACCGTGAATTGGCTTAAAAAAATAATATCAAAAAAATCCCCTATGAACAATAGTGGGATTTTTTGTTCTGCCATCACCAAAATCATCGGGTACAAACCCAAAAAAATCTTATTGTTTGAAACTGCGTTTACCCACAGGTCTTTAAACAAAACCACCCTTACAGGCGATGCGCTTAATTACGAACGCTTAGAATTTTTAGGCGATGCCATTTTAGGTTCGGTCATTGCTGCTTTCCTTTACAAAAATGCCCCAAAAGGCGATGAGGGCTACTTAACCCAAATGCGTTCCAAAATTGTGAATAGAGCGTATTTAAACAGCGTTGGCAAAAAACTGCAATTAATTCATTTAGTGCGATCTAAAGCCAATGTAGCCAATTTTGGAGACAACATCAACGGAAACCTTCTAGAAGCTTTAATTGGCGCTATTTATATTGATGCCGGATTTGCCGTTTGTGAAAAATTCATCTATAAAAACATTTTAATAGATTTTAAAGATTTGGGCTATCTGGAAAACAAAATCACCAGCTACAAAAGCTTATTCATTGAATATTGCCAGAAAAATAAATGTACGTTTAGGTTTGAAAATTGCGAAGACAATGGCAAAGACACTGTAAAACATTTCTGCATAAAATTATACTTCAACGATGTAGAAATTGCACGCGCACGCGCAACCAGCAAGAAAAAAGCAGAAGAAAAAGCTGCCCAACGGGCGTTTTTTGCATTGCAAAAAGAAATGCAGTAATTGCTTTAGAGGTTATGCATGATTTTCGCAAATAAAAAACTTTAGTCCATCTCACACTATATTATGAGTAAAAAAGCGTTTTATTGATTTTTTTTACCAATTCATTTTGTTTTACGTTAAAAAACAATAATTTAGCAATACACAAAAACAAAATCTTATGAAAAAACTACTATTTATATTAGCAACCATTGCTTTCTTTGTTTCTTGTAACAAAGACGACCAAGCACCACAACCAGAACCGCAAATAGCCGAAATAGACAAGCTGCCACCAGCAACACAAACCGGAGCCAATAAAATTGGTTGTTTGGTTAACGGTAAGGCTTTTTTACCTAAAGGGCAACTAACTGGTAGTAGCAACCCCTACTGTGCCTATTACCACGATGCTTTTGTTTTAATTATCAGAATTGTAAAAAATGAGGGGAACATTACCGGAAACGGAACGGAATCAGTAGCAATATACAGTAGTGATATTATTTTAGAGGAAAATATGACATATTCATTAAAAGAAATCCAGAGTAGAAAAAATGCTGTATTTGCAATAACAGGGGGAATGGCGGGAGTACCTGACGAAAGCTATGAAACTAATGAGGACTATAAGGGCGAGCTCCATATTACCAAATTGGATAAAGAAAAAAATATTATATCCGGTACATTTTGGTTTGATGCTGTGAATGAACAGAGTGAAAAAGTTGAAATCCGCGAGGGGCGTTTTGATATGAAGTTTGAAGGCTGGGCTGGATAATATACCGTTAAAGTAAATCAGCAATAAAACCAAGTGTTATAAATATAAAACGTTGATTTAAAATTTTTATTGATTAAAGTTTTGATTTTTAGTTATTTTTTTATTAATTTACGTTTCAAATTAAAACTACTTTTATGAAAAAACTACTATTTATATTAGTAACCATTGCTTTCTTTGTTTCTTGTAACAAAGACGACCAAGCACCACAACCAGAACAGCAAATAGCCGAAATAGACAAGCTGCCACCACCTACCCAAACCGGAGCCAACAAAGTAGGCTGTTTGCTAAATGGTAAAGCTTTTTTACCAAGTGGTACAAGAACAGGAGGGGCAAATCCCAACCCTTATTGCGGCTATTATCATGATAATTTAACATTGAAATTTTCTATTATAAGAAATGAAAACAATACCTCAATGCAAGGGACTGAATCAATTACAATCTACAATAATAATCAAATTTTAGAAGAGGGCAAAAAATATATCTTAAAGACAAATTCAAGTAATAATTCAGGAAGTTATATTCACTATACAAATATAGTTAACCCAGATAGCTATGAAACCGACAACAATAATACTGGCGAATTTCATATAACCAGATTAGATAAAACCAATAATGTCATATCGGGTACGTTTTGGTTTGATGCCGTTAATGAACAAGGTAAAAAAGTAGAAATCCGCGAGGGGCGTTTTGATATGAAGTTTGAAGGCTGGGCTGGATAATATACCGCTAAAACAAATTAGCAATAAGGTCAGGTATTGTAATTAAAACAACCTTATTTTATTGGCAAGCCTCTGCAATAGAAAGCTATTGCAGAGGCTTTTTTAATTTGCAAAGAGCGCATCAAACATTAAAAAACAATTAAATCGCAACTATGCTTCATTAAAACCGTATAATTTTTGTAATTTTGTTAAAGAATGAGTATGGTTAAAAAAAATACAAACGAAATTTTACATAAGTTAGATTTCATTGATGATGCAGACGATGAAACGATCCTTATTGCCTTAAAATCAAATATTCCCGATTACAAAATGGCGTATTTGCTCAACAGGCATTTATCGGTTCGTTTTGAAAAGGCAACAGATGATATTTCTTTGACCACCGACACTGGCGTGGCTTATTTTAGAACCTTTGCGTTTCAAGATACAAAAAATCACTTGGTTTGGCGGCTTTTAGAAAACAAATCCAATTATTCTGAAAACACCACCGAACAACCTCATTCATTATTTACCAACGAAAACACCTTGTTTACAGCCACCAATTATTTAGTAAACGAATGGAAAAACATCGATTTTTTTATTTTAATCGAAAATGCAGATCTGTTTTTTAACCCCGAAGAATTGCTGGAAAAACTGCAAGATATAAAGAACCTTTCAACCCATTTTTTAGTGGAATGGGATTCTTTAAGTATAAAAACACAAAAAAATTTAATTTTTTAATATGTTACCAAGAAAAAAAACAAAAATAGTCGCAACCTTAGGACCGGCTTGTAGCACCAAAGAAATTATTAAACAAATGATTGAAGCAGGTGTGAATGTTTTTAGAATCAATTTTTCGCATGCAGATTACTTTGATATCGAAGACAAGGTGCGAATTATCCGAGAACTGAACGAAGAGTTTCAATACAACACCTCGATATTAGCCGATTTACAAGGACCCAAATTGCGCGTAGGTGTGATGAAAGACGAAGTGGTTCTTAAAAAAGGCGACATCATTACTTTTTCAACTAAAGAAGAGTTTTTAGGAACAGCCGAAAAAGTGTATATGACCTATAAAAGCTTTCCGCAGGACGTGAACCCCGGAGAAAGTATTTTGCTTGATGACGGCAAACTGATTTTCAACGTTTTGGATACCGATCGCGAACACGAAGTGAGAGCGATTGTGGTGCAAGGCGGGCCTTTGCGTTCCAAAAAAGGCGTTAATCTACCCAACACTAAGGTATCGTTACCGGCATTGACCGAGAAAGATATTAAAGACGCTTTATTTGCCATTAAATTAAGTGTGGATTGGATTGCCCTTTCGTTTGTTAGAACAGAAGACGATTTGGAAGATTTGCGTTTATTGATTGAAGAACATTCGGATCACAAAATTCCGATTATCGCAAAAATAGAAAAACCCGAAGCAGTGGCAAACATCAACAAAATTGTTTCGCATTGCGATGGATTAATGGTGGCACGTGGCGATTTGGGTGTAGAAATTCCGGCGCAGGAAGTACCGCTCATCCAAAAACAATTGGTGCACAAGGCCAAATATGCACGTATTCCGGTTATAATTGCCACTCAAATGATGGAAACCATGATTACCAGCCTAACTCCTACTCGTGCAGAAGTGAACGACGTTGCCAATTCGGTGATGGATGGTGCAGACGCGGTAATGCTTTCAGGCGAAACATCGGTGGGTAATTATCCGGTGCAAGTTATTGAACGAATGACACAAATCATCAACAGTGTGGAAGATTCCGATTTAATTAAACTACCGGTGAATGATCCAAAAATAAAAACCAAACGCTTCATTACCAAATCAATCTGTTTCCACGCTGCCATTATGGCAAATGATATCGAAGCCAAAGTAATTAACACTTTGACCAATTCTGGTTATACAGCGTTCCAAATTTCGGCTTGGCGACCAAATGCACACATTTTGGCTTATACATCAAACAAACACATGCTAACGCAGTTGAGCTTGCTTTGGGGCGTTACTGCTTTTTGGTATGATAAATACGAAAGTACCGATGTGACGATTGAAGACATTAACCAAATTGCTAAAGAAAACAATTATGTGCAACCAGGCGATTACACGATTAATTTAGCTTCGATGCCCTTGATTGAAAAAGGAATGGTAAACACGATTCGAGTTTCTGAAATTGAATAGCAAAATTATCATTACATAAACAAAAAGTCATTCTTAACCGAGAATGGCTTTTTATTTTTTATTCGAAAAACACCAAGTGATCTGCAGGTTGCTACCCAAAAAGTTAGCTATTTTCAACTCCGGGAACTGTAAAAGGAAGTTCTTTAAGCCATGCTACTCCAAATTTTTGTGTTAATTGTTTGGCTATTTCTCTGTTGTTTTCTTCCGCTCGTTTTAAATCTGTTGGTAAAACTACGCAACTTTCAAACCGAAAACCAACTGCAAACTTATTTTTAAAAGAAAGAGCACTCTCGGAGTTGCTGTGGTCTGCAATTCCAAATAAAATAAAACTTACCGGAGTTTTTATTGTATCTCCTTTAATTGTTGATACACTGTGGGATTTTTGAGTTAATTTATAATCTTGGCTGTAAATGTTTAAGCTTACAAAGAAGATAAGTATTACTATAAGTTTCATAACCGGTTGTTTTTGATTGTTGTTATTTTATAAAAATACTAAAAAATATATTTGCTTAACAAGCAAATTGAATGTAAAGAACGAAAAAATATAAAAATGAAACCTTATAGTATAATTTGTTTTTTGCGGAAGGTTCATTTTACAAAAGGGATTACTTTCGGTAAGTTCGGATGAAGCCTCGGGTGAAGTGAAAATCCTTTTTTGTGAGGAACGAACAAAAAGATTGAAACAGAAAGCCCGATCCGCCCGGCGGAATTGTCCGAAATAATAAAAAAAAGAAAAGCCTCGAAAAATCGAGGCTTTTGTGTATAAAAGGTTGAAATTACTTTTTCTTTTTTGCTCCTTTTTCTGCTTTTGCAGCTTCTTGAGCAGCTTTCATAGCCGCACGAGAGATACGAACTTGAGCAACAACTGTGTTGTCTGGGTGTAACAATTTAAAGTTTTCGGTTGGCAACTTTGTAACGTATAATTTGTTACCCATTTCCAATTCGGTGATATCCGCCTCTACGAAATCTGGTAAGTTTGCCGGTAAAGCGCGCACTTTTAATTTGCGTTGGTTTAAACGCAATACACCACCTGCCATTACACCTTTAGAGTTTCCAACTACTTTTACAGGAACTTCCATAGTGATTTCTTTATCTTCGTGTAATTGGTAGAAATCGATGTGTAAAATTTTGTCTGATACTGGGTGAAATTGGATATCTTGTAGAATAGCATCAATTTTTTTACCACCTAAATCAATTGCAACTGTGTGTACGTTTGGAGTGTACACCAAGTTTTTAAACGCTTTTTCTTCAGCTGTAAAATGCACTGGTTGTTCTCCTCCGTAAACTACGCAAGGAACCAATCCAGCATTACGTGCGGCTTTTGTAGCTACTTTGCCCACGCTTTCTCTTTCTTGTCCTTTAATTGAAATTGATTTCATTTTGAATATATAAAAATTAATAAAAAATTACATGATAAATTTATCGCTGATTGATGTGTTGTTTTGCACCATGTGCATCACGTCTGCGAATAATTCGGCACAGCTTAATACGCGTATTTTGCTGCTTTGTTTTTTTAACGGAATAGAATCGGTAACGATCAATTCGGTTAGTGATGAGTTTTCTATTTTTTCGTAGGCATTGCCTGATAAAATGGCGTGTGTGCAAATTGCTCGTACGCTTAATGCGCCACGCTCGATCATTACATCGGCTGCTTTTGCAAGAGTGCCGCCTGTATCAATCATGTCATCTACTAAAATTACGTTTCTACCGGTTACGTCTCCAATAAGCTCCATGGTGTCTATTACATTTGCTTTTTTGCGTTGTTTGTAACATACCACTACTTCGCTTTCTAGATATTTTGCATAGGCATAAGCGCGTTTAGAACCGCCCATGTCTGGTGATGCAATGGTTAAATTATCTAAGCCCAATGATTGCACATACGGCAAGAATATGGTTGATGCATATAAGTGATCTACTGGTTTTTCAAAAAAGCCTTGTATTTGGTCTGCGTGCAAATCCATAGTCATTACACGGGTTGCTCCGGCTGTTTCTAGCATTTTTGCTACTAATTTAGCACCTATTGGCACGCGTGGCTTGTCTTTACGATCTTGACGCGCCCATCCAAAATAAGGAATTACAGCGGTAATGTGACGAGCCGACGCACGTTTGGCAGCATCGCACATTAACAATAATTCCATTAAATTATCTGCACTTGGAAAGGTAGAGCATACTAAGAACACGCGTAACCCGCGGATTGATTCTTCGAATGAAGGCTGAAATTCACCATCGCTGTAATGCGAAAAGGTGACTTTTCCTAGCTCTACTCCGTAATGCTTGGCCATTTTTTCTGCTAATTCTTTACTCTGCGAACATGCAAACACTTTTGCTTCAGGTTCAAAGTAACTCATTGTTGCTTAATTTAGTAGTTATTATTGCTTGTTGTATTGTGGGTGCAAATTTAGAAATAATTTTGATGCTGCTCACATTTTTTTAGATTTTTATTTGTTTTATTTGAAAATGTACTTACATTTGCAATCACAATTTCAAGCAAAAAGCCTGAGTGGCGGAATTGGTAGACGCGCACGACTCAAACTCGTGTTCTTCGGAGTGTGGGTTCGATTCCCACCTCAGGTACAGAAAGCCCAACTGGAAAGTTGGGCTTTTTTTATGTAGTTATCCAAACACTTTGAGCGTTTGTGGCATCGAGCACTTTTAGATTCAAGGAACGATGAAAGTTCATTGCCATTTTAAATGCGTCTTCTTTGTTGGTTGTCTTATAAAAAGTGATTCGATTGCTGTTTTCATAAAATAAATTCACTTCATATATTTCTTCGCGCATGACTGTGGAAGCGGTAGCCACGCTGATTCTTTTACCTTCTGTGGTTTTAAAAACCGATACATAATCAAAAACAGGCAAAGGCTTCCATTTGCCCACGTGGATTGCAAAAACGGACTGTATATTTCGATATTGCTGGGTTTGAAAATCAATTTGCGAGCCTTCGGTTTTCATCAAACCAAAACCAATTACCGTAAATAGTAATCCAAAAAATATATTTTCATAAATTAAAAAATACAATCCCGACAGGAACAATAAAAAGGAGATCAAATATTTTGTAAAAGGCACTTTTCGCAGATAGGTGATTCGATGCATGGTTGATGTTTTAAGCATTTTTAATAATTTCTAAATTTAATTTAAAACTTTAATTTTATCTATCAATTTAAAACAAAAACACTTTAAAAAATAAATAAAAAGTATATTTGTTTGAAAATCAAATAATTTGTTGTATATTTGTGCTTTATTTACAACACAGGCTTCTGCCTATTGCCTTTTCTGAATAGTTTAAAGCATTTTTTTCTCTCAGTTTTTGCTTTTTTTCAGCTGCCACCAATACCATAATTTATGAACCACATAACTGGCAATCTGAAAACGATTATTTTTCATGAAAAATGTATTCAATCATAACGTTGATATTTCATTTGATTTATATTAAATGGTACAAGCACATTTCGCTTGAAACTTTTACGATTTATAAATTACGTTTTTTATGATTTAATAGAATCAAAAAAATTTAATACCAGCCCACGGGCACAATCTATTATGACTTTTAAAGAATTACATATCATACCCAATATCCTAAAAGCTGTAGCAACAGCAGGATATACTAATGCAACCGAAATACAGAAACAAGCAATCCCTCCTATTTTAAACGGAAAAGATGTGATTGGTTGCGCACAAACAGGTACCGGAAAAACAGCATCATTTGCTATTCCTATTTTACAACTACTTAGCCAAAAAATACCAACCCATAAAAATGCTATTCGTGCACTGATTTTAACACCCACTCGCGAATTAGCAATACAAATAAGCGATAATTTCAGCACCTACGGAAAATTTCTTCCTGTAAATCATTTGGCAATTTTTGGTGGCGTACCGCAAAGCAACCAAGTAAAACAATTAAACAAAGGAACCGATGTGCTTATTGCCACACCCGGACGGTTATTAGATTTAATGGCGCAAGGATGCATCAATTTGCGTTCACTTGAAATTTTTGTACTTGATGAAGCCGACCGAATGCTAGACATGGGTTTTGTGAACGATGTAAAGAAAATTCTAACTAAAATACCCACTAAAAGACAAAGTTTGCTTTTCTCTGCTACTATGCCTAAAGAGATACGAAATTTTGCGTACAGCTTTCTTCAAAATCCAACAGAAATTAGCGTAACGCCTGTTTCTTCTACCGCGCAAACCGTTCAGCAAGGGGTTTATTTTGTAGAGAAACCAGAAAAACTAAATCTATTGGTTCACATTTTGCAAGAGCAATCTATTGAGCGTACTTTAATTTTTGCCCGCACAAAATACGGCGCTGATAAATTGGTAAAACAGTTAAAAAGAACGGGCATTCATGCAGCCGCTATTCATGGTAATAAATCGCAAAATGCCCGCCAAAAAGCGCTAGAAGATTTTAAAAACAACCGAATTCAGGTTTTAATTGCAACTGATATTGCTGCTCGCGGCATTGATATAGACGAACTGCCGCATGTTATCAACTACGAGTTACCCAATGTTCCCGAAACCTATGTGCACCGAATTGGACGTACTGGCAGAGCAGGAAATTCTGGCACCGCCGTTTCATTTTGCGATGACGAACAAAAGAAAGACCTAAAAAACATTCAAAAACTAATTGGGTTTACCATGTCAGTACTAACTGTTGCAAACTAAAAAACTATTAACAAACTTAAAAAATAACGATAAAATATGGCCGATTCTTTTTCTAAAAAAGAAAATAATAAGAAAAAAACAAAAAAATTACAAGACAAACAATCACGACGCGAAGACCGTAAAACCAACAATAATAAAGGCAAAAGCCTCGACGATATGATTGTATATGTTGATATAAACGGAAATTTCACATCAGTACCGCCTCATCTTCAAAATAAAGAAGAAGATCTGGCAAAAGCACAAAAAAACGCAAAAAATCAAGCAGTTGATGAAAATGCTGTTTTCACGGGTATTGTAACTTATTTAAGCGACAAAGGCTTTGGTTTTATTACAGAAGACAAAACTGGCGACAGTATTTTTTTCCATATAGGTCAAACAACAATCGCAGTGAATAAACACGATAAAATTAGTTTTAAAAAAGAAATGACCCCAAAAGGTTTCCGAGCAATCGACTTGGAAAAGTAAACGAATAATTAATTTAATATATAGAAATGATGCACGAAGGCACAGTAAAATTTTTTAATGAATCTAAAGGATTTGGATTTATTTCACAAGCAAATGGTGATGAAGATATTTTTGTTCACACAAGTGGCTTGTTAGACAGAGTACGCGAAAACGATTTAGTTGTTTTTGACATGGAACAAGGAAGAAAAGGGATTACAGCAATAAATGTAAAAAGAAAATAATACCTGTTTTATTTTATCTAAAAGGATATACCCAAAAAGTATATCCTTTTTTATTTTTAAAATTGATAAACCATTGCATTTACATTCATACCAGCGCCTACAGATGCAAACAAAACCACATCACCCTTTTGAATCTTGTGATGTTCTAATTCATCATTTAAAATCATAGTAAGTAAAGAGGGAATTGTAGCCACACTGCTGTTTCCTAACTTATGAATCACCATAGGCATTATATCTTTTGGCACAGACCTATTGTATAACTTATAAAACCGATTTACGATTACTTCATCCATTTTCTCATTCGCCTGATGAATAATGATTTTACAAAGTTGTTCTATATTAAAACCACTCGCATCAAAACACTTTTTCATTGCACCAGGCACATTTAAAAGAGCAAATTCATAGATTCTACGCCCTTCCATCTTGATATATCTAATATTGTCAGAACTTTCTATATTAAACGATTTACCAAAATAGAGATAATCTTTCTCCTTAAAAGTAAATGATGCAGATAAATGCGATTGCACACCTAATGAATCTGTACTTAATTCTAAAATTGCGGCGCCTGCACCATCGGCATAAATCATACTGTCGCGATCGTGAATATCAACAACTCGTGAAAGGGTTTCTGCACCTATTACCAAACAGCGCTTTGCAGTCCCAGCTTTAATAAATGTATGAGCTTGAATCATTCCTTCAATCCATCCAGGACATCCAAAAACCAAATCATATCCCACACAGTAGTTATTTTTAATCTGCAATAAGTTCTTTACGCGCGATGCCAAACTTGGTACCATATCAGATTGAATAGTTCCAAAACGAACATCACCAAAATTATGAGCAAATATAATATAGTCTAAAGTTTCTGGATCAATCCCAGCATTCTTAATCGCTTGCTGGGCTGCAAAAAAACCTAAGTCCGAACTTACTTGACGTTTATCGGCATAACGCCTTTCTTCAATACCAGTAATTTCCTTAAGCTTATCTGCAATAATTGCATTGGTTTGTTGTAAAGCCACCCCGTTTTCATCCAAAAAATCGTGATCATCAAAAAAAAGGTTGGTAATAGTTTGCGAAGGAATGTAATTTCCCACGCCAATGATTCTGCTTGTCATTTAAAAAATTTTGTGCTTTACAATCTATCTAAATAAAAATAAATATTCATAAAGTAATATTAGTAAATATACAACTTTTTTCACAAAAAAACTTAACATAAAAAAACAAAAATAATTTAAGCATTTTTAATATATTTACTAAACAAAAACGTATCATTATGAAAAAAGACGAATTAAAGAAAAAACTAAAAACTCAAAACAAACAGCTTAAAAAACAAAAATCTATTATCAAATCATACAACAAACTTTTAGGCGAATACGAAGACTTAGCCAAACGCATGAAAAAAAGCATTAAACGCTTTGAATCGTTACTAGAAGATATCGAGGTAGAAGAAGAGTTAACCGACGAAGAAATTGATCAAATCATGAATCAATTCAATGAATTAGGCGAAGATGATCTTGATATGGATCTAGATAATTCTGAAGACACACAAGAAAAATAGTAAAATCCTCTCTATGGGGATTTTTTTTATTTTAGCAAAAAAATCAAAATGAACAAAAACCCACTTTCGGTAAACGAAGCAATAAAGAAATTAGAATATTATTGTTCGTATCAAGATCGGTGCTACAAAGAAGTTATTGCCAAATTAAAAACGCTGGGAATGTTTCAAACCGCCATAGACCACATCCTTACCCACTTATCTGAAAACAACTTTCTAAACGAAGAACGCTTTGCAAAAAGCTTTGCGCGCGGCAAACACAAATTCAAACATTGGGGCAAACGCCGCATAGAACAAGAGCTGAAATTCAGAGATATTTCCTCACACAACATTAAAACAGCTTTAAAAGAAATAGAAACCGATTATTTAAACAATTTCTACAACCTAGCCGAAAAAAAATGGCAATCCCTCACCGACACTTCTCTCGAAAAGAAAAAACGTAGATGGACCGATTATCTTTTACGCAAAGGCTATGAAACCCACTTAATATTTGATTTTTTGAAAGACTTAAGTAAATAAACACTCTTTTTTAAAAAACATAAGGGCAATCCCTTCCACTAACGTTTCAGGTCGGACTTTCCGCCGTCGCTTTTGTTTTTTTGCAAAAAACAAAGAGCTCCAACAAGGCTGCAATCCCTATTGCTGGGTGTTTGATGTGGGATGTTAGGTGTTGGGTGTTGGGTATTGGGTGTTTGAAATTGATATTTGATATTGATGTTTGATATTATTGTTTGATGATTATAAAAATTTGTAGTTAAAGGTTTAAAGTTTCAAGTTTAAGGTTTGATACGGGATGTTGGATGTTGGATGTTGGATGTTTTAGATTTGATTCTTTAAAAGATGAATTGCGTCGGGCTTTAGCCTGATGTTATTAAGCAATAAGTAGTTGGCTTTAGCCACATTTTATGTATAATGTAAATTGTATTACTGTATATTGTAAAAAATCTGAGTTAATCTGTGAAGCTATGGTTAATTTGTTTAAGGTTTCAAGTTCTCTTAAATCAATTGCCTCGAACTTTAGTTCAATGGTTATGGTTTAAATTAACAATTGGCTTTAGCCACATTTTATGTATAATGTAAATTGTATTGCTGTATAGTGTAAGAATAAAATCGGTGCAAATCTCTGCTATCTGTGGTTAAAACGTTTAAAGTTTAAGGTTTGAAGTTTGAAGTTTGATGTGAGATGCTGGGTATTACAAAGATCCTTGCAAATCTGTGTCATCTGTGGTAAAATAAAAAAGTCCCTTACATTTCTGTAAAGGACTTCTAAAAAAAAGGCGGCGACATACTCTCCCACATGAAAATGCAGTACCATCTGCGCTATCGGGCTTAACTTCTCTGTTCGGAATGGGAAGAGGTGAGCCCCGATGCTATAACCACCTTAAATCTTTGTTTAAGGTTTAAAGTTTTTTTTGTTTTAGGTTTTAACCTTGAACGTTAAACTTTGAACTTTAAACGCCACGCCAATGGCGGGCTAATATTGTTAACATATTTTCGATACTTTTTTTTGTAGATATTCCAGTCTTAATACTTAATACTTAATACTAAAATCTTAATACTATTCTTTACAAAGCAACTTCCAGAGCACATAAGCATACGGGCTATTAGTACTACTCGACTATGACATTACTGCCTTTACATCTATAGCCTATCAACGTTGTCATCTCCAACGACCCTTTAAAGAAATCTCATCTTGTGGTGGGTTTCGCGCTTATATGCTTTCAGCGCTTATCCCTTCCCAACGTAGCTACTCAGCGATGCACCTGGCGGCACAACTGATACACCAGAGGTTGGTCCAATTCGGTCCTCTCGTACTAGAATCAGATCCACTCAAATTTCTAACGCCCACAGTAGATAGAGACCGAACTGTCTCACGACGTTCTGAACCCAGCTCGCGTGCCACTTTAATGGGCGAACAGCCCAACCCTTGGGACCTTCTCCAGCCCCAGGATGTGACGAGCCGACATCGAGGTGCCAAACCCCCCCGTCGATATGAGCTCTTGGGGGAGATCAGCCTGTTATCCCCGGCGTACCTTTTATCCTTTGAGCGATGGCCCTTCCATGCGGAACCACCGGATCACTATGCTCTACTTTCGTACCTGATCGACTTGTAGGTCTCTCAGTCAAGCTCCCTTTTGCCATTGCACTCTACGCACGGTTACCAAGCGTGCTGAGGGAACCTTTAGAAGCCTCCGTTACTCTTTTGGAGGCGACCACCCCAGTCAAACTACCCACCAAGCAATGTCCCCCGCATAGCGGGGTTAGATCTCAGATAAGCAAAGGGTGGTATTTCAACAATGACTCCACAACGCCTAGCGACGCCGCTTCATAGTCTCCCACCTATCCTACACATCACTTATCCAAGAACAATACTAAGCTATAGTAAAGGTGCACAGGGTCTTTTCGTCCCACTGCGGGTAATCGGCATCTTCACCGATACTACAATTTCACCGAGCTCATGGCTGAGACAGTGTCCAGATCGTTACACCATTCGTGCAGGTCGGAACTTACCCGACAAGGAATTTCGCTACCTTAGGACCGTTATAGTTACGGCCGCCGTTTACTGGGGCTTCAATTCAATGCTTCTCCGAAGATAACATCTCCTCTTAACCTTCCAGCACCGGGCAGGTGTCAGGCCCTATACGTCATCTTACGATTTAGCAGAGCCCTGTGTTTTTGATAAACAGTCGCCTGGACCTTTTCACTGCGGCCATCACGCCTTGCGGCGGATGGCGACCTTTCTCCCGAAGTTACAGGTCTATTTTGCCTAATTCCTTAGCCATGAATCTCTCGAGCACCTGAGGATACTCTCCTCGACCACCTGTGTCGGTTTGCGGTACGGGTTCTAATAATCTAAGTTTAGAAGCTTTTCTTGACAGCCTTTAGGTACACTATCTCTTTGCCCGAAGGCTCCGAGTACTATCGCATTTCTCCATCCTCTACGCATTTTACTATAAAGGATATAGGTACGTGCTTTAACGAACTATTCCGTCAGTTCGCGGTACTTTCACCACTGCGTCACTCCATCACAATTATTACAAGTACGGGAATATTAACCCGTTGGCCATCGACGTCCCCCTTCGGGTGTGCCTTAGGTCCCGACTAACCCACAGCTGATTAGCATAGCTGTGGAAACCTTGGTCTTACGGTGTGCGGGTTTCTCGCCCGCATTATCGTTACTTATGCCTACATTTTCTTTTCTAAACAGTCCAGCAATTCTCACAAATCACCTTCTACCCAGTTTAGAATGCTCCCCTACCACCACGCCTTAGGCGTGGTCCATAGCTTCGGTAGTATGCTTATGCCCGATTATTATCCATGCTCGATCGCTCGACTAGTGAGCTGTTACGCACTCTTTAAATGAATGGCTGCTTCCAAGCCAACATCCTAGCTGTCGGGGCAATCAAACCGCGTTTTTTCAACTTAGCATACATTTGGGGACCTTAGCTGATGGTCTGGGTTCTTTCCCTCTCGGACATGGACCTTAGCACCCATGCCCTCACTGATGAAAATCATTTAATAGCATTCGGAGTTTGTCAGGAATTGGTAGGCGGTGAAGCCCCCGCATCCAATCAGTAGCTCTACCTCTATTAAACTTTTTCAGCGCTGCACCTAAATGCATTTCGGGGAGTACGAGCTATTTCCGAGTTTGATTGGCCTTTCACCCCTACCCACAGGTCATCCGAAGACTTTTCAACGTCAACCGGTTCGGTCCTCCATTTGGTGTTACCCAAACTTCAACCTGCCCATGGGTAGATCACACGGTTTCGCGTCTACCATTACTGACTCATGCGCCCTATTCAGACTCGCTTTCGCTTCGGCTGCGTAACTTAATTACTTAACCTTGCCAGCAACGGTAACTCGTAGGCTCATTATGCAAAAGGCACGCCGTCACCCAACGAATGGGCTCCGACCGCTTGTAGGCGTATGGTTTCAGGTTCTGTTTCACTCCGTTATTCACGGTTCTTTTCACCTTTCCCTCACGGTACTGGTTCACTATCGGTCTCTCAGGAGTATTTAGTCTTGGCGGATGGTCCCGCCGGATTCAATCAAGGTTTCACGTGCCCCGACCTACTCAGGATACCACTATGTATTACATCGCTTACCAATACGGGACTATCACCCTCTGCGGTTCATCTTTCCAGATGATTCTTATTCGCTTTGCATACAATATCGTGGTCCTACAACCCCAAAATTGCCGTAACAACTTTGGTTTGGACTTTTCCGCGTTCGCTCGCCACTACTTACGGAATCACTTTTGTTTTCTTCTCCTCCGCCTACTTAGATGTTTCAGTTCAGCGGGTTTGCTCATCTATCGATGTGACATGTCTTCAACATGCCGGGTTGCCCCATTCGGATATCTACGGATCACCTCGTGTGTGCCGATCCCCGTAGCTTTTCGCAGCTTATCACGTCCTTCTTCGCCTCTGAGAGCCTAGGCATTCCCCATACGCCCTTATTTTGCTTATTGTGCTCTATTTTTTTTGTTTCATGTTTCTTTTTTTAAGGTTTTAAGTTAAACTTGTTACTTTAAAAAAATTTATGACCCAAAAAATGTGCTTTATATTATTTCTAATATCTTTTCTACTTTTTAAATGTATCTCAATATGTCAATGAACTTTTTTTGTTTAATTGTTAAACCGTGTTATCGGTTAACCGCTTAAACAAATCAACGATTAATCGTTGAATCGTGGAGAATAAGGGAGTCGAACCCTTGACCTTCCCGCCTGTAGCGGGACACTCCAGCCCCTTTTGGCTGAATCTCTTATGGTGGAGAATAAGGGAGTCGAACCCTTGACCTCCTGCGTGCAAGGCAGGCGCTCTAGCCAGCTGAGCTAATCCCCCAATTTAATTATGAATTGTGGATTATGAATTATGAACTAAATTTAATAATCCCTCAAACCTAAAATTTGCTTTGAATAAAATACTTTGTAGTCCCGGGCAGACTTGCTTCGACTTAGCTCAGCATAAACTTCTCGTCTTCCCAGTAATACTTCGTAGTCCCGGGCAGACTCGAACTGCCGACCCCTACATTATCAGTGTAGTACTCTAACCAGCTGAGCTACGAGACTCTGTATTTTTTATTCTGCTTTTTTTTTGAACCAACAGTTAAAGAGTAAAAGATGTTTAAACCATCTCTAGAAAGGAGGTGTTCCAGCCGCACCTTCCGGTACGGCTACCTTGTTACGACTTAGCCCTAGTTACCGGTTTTACCCTAGGCAGCTCCTTGCGGTCACCGACTTCAGGTACCCCCAGCTTCCATGGCTTGACGGGCGGTGTGTACAAGGCCCGGGAACGTATTCACCGGATCATGGCTGATATCCGATTACTAGCGATTCCAGCTTCACGGAGTCGAGTTGCAGACTCCGATCCGAACTGTGACCGGTTTTATAGATTCGCTCCTTGTCGCCAAGTGGCTGCTCTCTGTACCGGCCATTGTAGCACGTGTGTGGCCCAGGACGTAAGGGCCGTGATGATTTGACGTCATCCCCACCTTCCTCTCAGTTTACACTGGCAGTCTTGCTAGAGTTCCCGACTTGACTCGCTGGCAACTAACAACAGGGGTTGCGCTCGTTATAGGACTTAACCTGACACCTCACGGCACGAGCTGACGACAACCATGCAGCACCTTGTAATTTGTCCGAAGAAATATCTGTTTCCAAATACGTCAAACTACATTTAAGCCCTGGTAAGGTTCCTCGCGTATCATCGAATTAAACCACATGCTCCACCGCTTGTGCGGGCCCCCGTCAATTCCTTTGAGTTTCAGGCTTGCGCCCGTACTCCCCAGGTGGGATACTTATCACTTTCGCTTAGCCACTCAAACCGAAGCTCGAACAGCTAGTATCCATCGTTTACGGCGTGGACTACCAGGGTATCTAATCCTGTTCGCTACCCACGCTTTCGTCCATCAGCGTCAATCATTTGTTAGTAACCTGCCTTCGCAATTGGTATTCCATGTAATATCTAAGCATTTCACCGCTACACTACATATTCTAGTTACTTCACAAATATTCAAGCCCTACAGTATCAATGGCATTTTTTTGGTTAAGCCAAAAACTTTCACCACTGACTTATAAAGCCGCCTACGGACCCTTTAAACCCAATGATTCCGGATAACGCTTGGATCCTCCGTATTACCGCGGCTGCTGGCACGGAGTTAGCCGATCCTTATTCTTACAGTACCGTCAAATTCCCACGCATGGGAGTGTTTCTTCCTGTACAAAAGCAGTTTACAATCCATAGGACCGTCATCCTGCACGCGGCATGGCTGGTTCAGGCTTGCGCCCATTGACCAATATTCCTCACTGCTGCCTCCCGTAGGAGTCTGGTCCGTGTCTCAGTACCAGTGTGGGGGATCTCCCTCTCAGGACCCCTACCCATCATCGTCTTGGTATGCCGTTACCACACCAACTAACTAATGGGACGCATGCTCATCTTATACCAATAAATCTTTATAATATAAATGATGCCATTTCTATTAACTATAAGGTATTAATCCAAATTTCTCTGGGCTATCCCTTAGTATAAGGTAGATTGCATACGCGTTACGCACCCGTGCGCCGGTCTCTCCCGCCCGAAGGCGGGATACCCCTCGACTTGCATGTGTTAGGCCTGCCGCTAGCGTTCATCCTGAGCCAGGATCAAACTCTTCATCGTATAATTTTTTTTATTGTTGATGTGTCGTTTAAAACCTCTTGGTTGCCCAAGAGCTTTTACTCTTTAATTCTCTGTTAATCCAATATGTCTATGAACTTGTTCTTCTTACATTCGCTTCTCTCTCAAAGCGGTTGCAAAAGTAAAACTTATTTTTTAATCAGCAAAATTATTTTTGCTTTTTTTTGAAAAAGTTTTTTTGTGGGCGATGAGGGGTTCGAACCCCCGACCCCCTCGGTGTAAACGAGGTGCTCTGAACCAGCTGAGCTAATCGCCCTTTTTCTTTTTTGAACGGACTGCAAAGATAATAACCTTTTTCTATACCATCCAAATTTATTTTTTACTTTTTTTTCTAGGAACGTGGCTTTCGTTGTCCTGAAAGCGGTTGCAAATATACTACTCTTTTTTTGGCTTTTGCAAATGCTTTTTGAAAGTTTTTTAATCTTTTTTGTAATTGTTTGACAGCGTGTGGTTTTGAAGTTTAAGCTAGGTAAAAATAATCTTTGCCAAAGTTTGGAACTTTGGCAAAGTTGTTTTGAAGCTACAGAAAAAAAAACTACTTTTTCACCAATTTTTTAACCGCTGTACCCTGATTCGTTTGCAAGTGCAGCATATACGTGCCACTTGCTAAATGTTCTACGTTTAATTGTATATCGGTTTCGTTGTTGTAGGTTTGGGTGCTTAACTGTTTGCCTGCAACATCATACACCGTGATTTGCTGTATCTG
Organism: Flavobacterium sp. CBA20B-1; assembly: GCF_028473145.1. Lineage (NCBI taxonomy): Bacteria > Pseudomonadati > Bacteroidota > Flavobacteriia > Flavobacteriales > Flavobacteriaceae > Flavobacterium > Flavobacterium sp. CBA20B-1. The sequence continues at coordinate 2,203,837 of NZ_CP092370.1, read as the reverse complement.
CATATTCTCAGCGTTGGTGATGTTTACAACATTGCTTGCTGGGTTGGGGTATAAGTTAAATTTTGCAGCCAACTGCTCGGTAGTTGCTAAAGTGGGTACCGTGTTTTGAGCTACTAAATTAATGTTATCTATTTTGGGGGTATAAAAAGTACCATCAACATCGCCAGACTTCGTGTAAAAAAACACTAATTCAACAGGGCTGTCATCAGGCAAGGGGTTGCCCTCGGTATCTAACCCCCCCAACTCTAAAGTAAATGCAATGTTTTTAACATTCGTATAGTTTAAAGTTGGTATGCTGAAATACGCTTTGTTGTTATCATAATCTATATACATTTCTACAGTAATCCAACTGCCATTTGGTGGCGGTTGTAAGGGGGTGCCGGGACTTACCACTACAGCTTCACCACTTCCGCGATTAAAATTACCCCTAGAAAAATCAAAACCAGCCATAAAACTATGATGATCAGGATCATATGAAAACCTAGTCAACCCTCCTTCCTTGCTGTATAAAATTATACGTATTGGATCAGATGGAGGAGTGGAACTGATATAACTATCATCTACATACAAATCAAAACTGCACTTAAAAACATTATTACCTGCTGTGCGTTGTTGCCAATAGGGGTTGATATCGGTACGGAATAAAGTACGTGTCCATTCACCTTTTTTGGTAAGGGGTCCTATTTGTGCAACATTCCCTTTGTTGGCTTCGGCTACAATTTTATAATCGTTATTGGTAAGCGGCGTATTGTAGATAGGTTTATTTTCGGATTTGGTAAACCAACCGCCTACACCGGGTACCGTGCCGTTATAATCGGTGCCTATATTTCCCACAGGATAACTGTTAAAATTTTCGATGTAGAGTACTTGGGCAGTTAAGTTATAAACGCCTAACAAGGTGGTTATAATAAGGAGAATCTTTTTCATAGTTAACTATTTACTCTATATAAATTTTTACTCCACGAGGTTGTCTATTAGGTTTTGGCACCCAAGGACCGGTAAGAGCCGGAATTTGAACCCACTCATCATAAAACGGCACGGTAGTTATTTTGCGAATACCAGTGCCACTGCCGAGGGTAGCAGTACCAAACAACTGTCCTGAACTCACGTTCATAGGGTCTGAACCTGTAAACGTATCGGGATTAACAACAATTTCCTTTGTGCTTACACCACTGGGGCTATCGTGATATAATAAATCGCTGCCAAAAGGTACATCTGAAAGCCCCATTAGAGACCAATCGTCATTAATACTATTATTCTCTAGGGCTAATACATAATACGCATCGGGGTCAAAATTATACATATCGGTACCAAACTCTACTTTGTAATAAAACACTTTGCCATACTCGCGCAACAAGCGTTCTTCTGCACTTGTACCAGCAGGTGGTGGTGCAGGTAATGGATACCCTAGCTGCATAGGTTGTACAATATCATTGTTTATAATATCAAAACCAATACTGTTTAAATTATAATTAATACCCACTGGTATGTTTACTAACGGGCAATGATCTTCATCATGTTGCACCCACAACTCGTGGGTGTACCAACCTGTACCAGGCACTTGTGTTAATACAATAGGATTTGCTTGTACATAATCGCCGTATTCATTTCCACTGGCAAAAAGATTTGGATAGGCACCACTTGCCAAGTTAAACCCACCTGTTGGGGTATTGTAAAAACCATCATTAGCACCATCATAATATGCCAAACCTATATAAGGGGTTACCCGGACGTGTACACCGTCGTTCATTGTACCGCTGTATAATTCGTATTTCACTTTATACAATGAATCAATATCCCATGGCGACTCATAAGAATCAGACATGCTATAAGTTGCATACTGTGAACCGGGATTAGAAGGATGCTCTGAAGTACTTGCTTGACCATTGTCCTCAAATACACTGTCGGTTGTACATGCTGTAAGGGTTAGGCCTATTACCCCCCCCCCACAAAATTTTGCTTAATTTGCTCATAATTATTATATTTAAGTTGATTGAATTGTAAATATAATAAAAAAATTAACATGTTGTTAAATAAAACAAAAAAAGCTAAAAATTTCTTTTTAGCTTTTTTTTGTTTTTGTATAAAATCTTATTTCATTTCCTGCAACCAATTGCGCATTGAAACTTCTTCGTTGATAATGTTTTTAATCTTTGCCAAAGTTTGGAACTTTGGCAAAGTTGTACAATTTTACAACATACAATTTACATTATACAGTAAAATCCGCGTTAGGGATAGCAGCGGATAGCCCGCAGCGAGGAGGTACGACAAGCGAGGACTTGGAGCGTATAGCCCGACCCGACTGTTTGCTTGGATTTTTCTGTGATGGACGAAATGGTATGTGTACCCTGAGCTTTGTTTTGAAAAGGAATGGAAGGGGAACGCCCAAATTATAAAAAAAATCCCGCCACTTTTGAAGGTGACGGGATTGAGTATGTGTGAAAAACGTATTAGTTTTTACCTTCCATTTTAGCTTTTAATTCTGCTAATGCGTCGATATCTCCTAAGGTAGTTTTTTCGTTTGAAGCGTTGTTTGCTGCTGCTTTTTCTTCTGCTGCTTTGAAGTTTTTCTCTTCTTCTTCACGGAATGTTGCAGTGTGCGATGCTACTACTCTTTTGAATTCTTTGTTGAATTCGATTACTTTGAAATCAGCTGTATCGCCTTTTTTCAATTTTTTTCCGTCTTCTTTTTCTAAGTGACGAGTTGGGATGAAGGCTACTACATCTTCTTCAAAGTTAATGGTTGCTCCTTTATCGTTTAAGTCTGCAATTGTTCCGTTGTGAACAGTACCTACGCCGTAAGCTGCTTCGTGTGCATCCCATGGGTTGTCGGTAGTTTGTTTGTGACCTAAAGATAATTTGCGACCTTCTACATCTAATTCTAACACTACAACGTCTAATTTGTCTCCTACGTTTACAAATTCTGATGGGTGTTTGATTTTCTTAGTCCAAGATAGGTCTGAAATGTAAACTAATCCGTCGATACCTTCTTCTAATTCAACGAAAACGCCGAAGTTTGTGAAGTTACGAACGGTACCTGTGTGTTTAGAACCTACTGGGTATTTGGATGTGATGTCTGTCCAAGGATCGTTTGATAATTGTTTGATACCTAATGACATTTTACGCTCTTCGCGGTCTAAAGTTAAGATAACTGCTTCTACTTCGTCTCCGATTTTAACGAAATCTTGAGCTGAACGTAAATGAGTTGACCATGACATTTCAGAAACGTGGATCAATCCTTCTACTCCTTCTGCTACTTCGATAAATGCACCGTAATCGGCTAAAACAACTACTTTACCTTTTACTTTGTCACCAACGTTTAAGTTAGCGTCTAAAGCATCCCAAGGGTGTGCGTTTAATTGTTTTAAACCTAATTGAATACGTGTTTTCTCGTCGTCGAAGTCTAAGATTACTACGTTTAATTTTTGGTCTAATTCTAATACTTCAGATGGGTGGTTGATACGAGACCATGATAAGTCTGTGATGTGGATTAATCCGTCAACGCCACCTAAATCGATGAATACACCGTATGAAGTGATGTTTTTAACTACTCCTTCTAATACTTGACCTTTTTCTAACTGACCGATGATTTCTTTTTTCTGAATTTCGATATCAGCTTCGATTAATGCTTTGTGAGATACTACTACGTTTTTGAATTCGTGGTTGATTTTTACAACTTTAAATTCCATGGTTTTGTTTACGTATTGATCGTAATCGCGGATTGGTTTCACATCGATTTGAGATCCTGGTAAGAATGCTTCGATACCGAATACGTCAACGATCATACCACCTTTTGTTCTGCATTTAACAAAACCGTTTACGATTTCGCCTGTGTCATGAGCTGCAATCACGCGATCCCAAGCTTTGATGGTACGTGCTTTGCGGTGAGATAATACTAATTGTCCGTTTTTATCTTCGCGAACGTCGATTAGAACTTCTACTTTGTCACCAACTTTTAAGTTTGGATTGTAGCGAAATTCGTTTAAAGAGATAACACCTTCAGATTTAGCGTTGATATCAACAATTGCATCTCTGTCTGTGATTCTTACTACTACACCTTCTACAACTTCTTCATCACCGGTTGAGATAAATGTTTTTTCTACTAAGTCTTCGAATTCTTTAAGGTTTGAAGCATCTACTGCATCAATACCGTTTTCATAACTGTCCCAGTTGAAAGTGTCTAAGAATTCTTTTGTGTTTTGTGTTTGTTCAGACATGTCTGATAATAAATTTGTATTCTGTTTATTTAAGGATTGAAATGAAGTTTTAAACAGAAGTAGTTATTGATTATTGTTTTCGCTTTTTAGCTCAATCCTTATCTTCTGCTAAAAAGTGGTGCAAATTTACGTTGTTTTTTTTTATCTTCCTAGAAATCAATAAAAAAAGTCTGAAAAATGAATTCCAGACTTTTTTTTATTTAGAAATTGGTTGTTAGGTTTACGGTTAATCCGTTTGATTCTGGCACGAACCTGCATACACCGCCTACGCAGATTAAACCACCACGTTGACGTCCATAGTTTAGAGCAATACGTGTTGCTCCTTTGGAGAAGCTTCCTCCTACGCTGTAGTAATGAATACGACTTTCTGGATGTGAGTTTCCGTAGTTATACATATCGGTTACATAAAGGCTAAACATTGTGTTTGGAACAAACTCTAATAGCGCTGCTCCCCAATCACCTTTATCTGCGGTTGCCCACATATTTTGTAACTGCAAACGAACAGAGGTTGTTTCTGAAAAATTATATAAGCCTTCCACACTAGCTATATCTGTTTTAACATCATCAAACTTTCCTTCTAAAAGGGGTGCGTTGTAATATTGGTTCATATACATGGCAATCATTTGAAATTTTGTTGAGTATCTTTTTCTAACTTCGATTGCCAGATCCTTATAGTATTTTTCTCCAAATTGCAAAAATTCATCATTTAGTATATTGGTATCAAAGTTGTATGATGATTTTAGACCTGCCCAATAGGATCCATTAACGGCCAAATGGGTTCCATATTCACCTCCTAATGTTGTTCCTTCTACAAAATCATAGTAAAAATCATACTGCCCGCCAATTTCTCCATTTCTTTTCTCGAACCAATTAACCCCTCCTTGCGCTTGATACACATAAATATTTTGCAGCGAAAAATCGTATTGTTTGGTTAGTGCAGGCACATAGTTTATCACTCCTTTATTATATACATTTCCGCTAAACTTTCTTTCAGAATAAAACATCATATTTTCTAACCTACGCAGATTCACACTAGATCCAAAATTATTTTTATTATATCCTAGGTTTAACAATATTGCATTCCCGTCTAGAAATGTTTCGCCAACATAATCATCATTTTCAAAAATGATGTCTTTTTGCTTATGAATATATTCACCACTAAGGTTAAAGCTACCTAAGCCTAAGCTTACACGACCTGAAAAGGCGTTGATAAGATCATTTACACCATTGTAGTCAACCACTTTTTCTTCATCTAATCTACCCACATAGCTGGCACCTAACCTTAAATCGGTACTTTCTAATTTTAATGCGTCTGACAAGTTAAATTCTAGATTGGTTCCCACCACATAGCTCTCAGACAGGTCAAATCCCATTCCAAAACGTTGTTTACCACCTAAAGTGGTAAGGTCAAGGTTTTTTGTTAATCGCAACTTCGCATTCAAGCCAAAAAGCGCATTGTTAATTCCTAATGCACGATCTTCCCATGAACGCAGAATTAATCCGCTGCCAAATTGCTCATAAAAGTGTCCCAAAGTAATGTTTACACCATTATCAAAATCGTTATACTTTGCGTATATGGTACCGATATGTGCATCCTGTAAATCTGGATTGTAGTTGATTATTGCTTTGGGATAGTAAGCTTCTATCTGGGTTCCAAACTCCCATTTGTTTTTAAAATAATCTAGTTTGATATAGGTATTCGACCTTAGCCTTTCTTCCGCTTCTGTTTCGTCTATCTTAATTTTTTCATCGTCTATGTAATATTGACTATTTGATTCAATACCTACACGAATTTGCGCATAAAAGAAAGACGACGTTAAGAACGCCGCCAAAAAAAATATTTTTTTCATTAATTATTTTTTTAAAATTTTCACCAATTCTTCTTCAATAATATTTTCAATACCCGGTGTATAATTGGAGTGAGTAAACATCACTTTTCCTTTGTAAAGCACCATGGTATATGGAACATTAACAACATTTAATGTTCTTTTAAGGTCTTGATTGGTGTCTAATAAAACATTGTATTTCCAGCTTTTAGATGCAACCATAGGCTTTACTCTATTAATGGTTTTTGAATCATCGATAGAAACAGCGATTAATTCCACCCCATAGTCTTTTTTCCAGTGGCTGTATTTTGTTTTAATGGCTTCTAACTCTCTAATACAAGGTCCGCACCAAGTAGCCCAAAAGCTAACGATTACCGGTTTTGATGAGTTATTATAATTGGCTATATTGATTGCTTTGTTATCTAATGTTTTTAGGGATACATTTGGGAGTTTGTTCTGCGCTACAGCAATAGTAGCTATAAAACAACACACAATTAATAATGATGTACGTAATTTCATGATACTTTAAGATTCTATTAAATAATGATTTTCAAAAGTAAGAATAAAATAATTACATAAACAATTTTGTAACTATTATTTTTTTTTTACTTTTACATATTATTAACTTATTATTAACTTATTTCTATGTTTACTAAAAATTTATTGCCCGCTTTGCTATTTGGAATAGCTTCTATTGGTTTTGTTGGTTGTTCAGGTTCTGATGATTCAGCTGACACACCAACAGAGGTAGATTTTACAAAAGGAGAATACAAACAAAAAGTATTAGTTGAAGATATTACTTCTGCAAGTTGTATGTGGTGTCCGCTAGGTACTGTTGCAATTGAAGGATTAGAGGGTTCTGACTATAAAGATAGAGTTATTGGTGTTGGTGTGCACGGTGATTTTAACCCAAACAGCGTAAAAGATCCATTTGTTTTACCAGGTATGACCACTCTTATGAAAGCTATTAAACTAAAAGGTTGGCCACATTTAAGTTTTAACCGAAATACCACCATTCCTGGAACTGGGTTTCAAAGTTTTATTCCTGCAACTGCTTCAGGGGTTTACTCCTTTTCTGCTGATAGATTTGAAACTTTCCAAAAGAAATATAAACTTTTAAATGAAGGATCTCCAATCGGAATCAAAATTGAATCAAACTTAGGTGCAACAAGCGGTAAAGTTGATGTGAGCTTAAAATTCAGCCAAAACATTGATCAAGAACTTAAATATGTTGTTTATTTATTGGAAGATGGCTTAGTGTTTCAACAAGCAAATGCTACTGCTATGTTTGGCAACAACTCAGGAGAACCAGCTTGGTCAATGAATTTTGTTCATGATCATGTGGTGCGTGCTACTAATAATTTCTTAGGTGAGCCTGTTCCTGCTGGTCAAAAAACCACAAGCGAATTCAAAGCTTCTGCAAGCTTATCATACACTATTGAAGATCTTTCAAAAACAAGTGTGGTTGTTGCAGTTCTTGATAAAGACGGAAACGTGGTAAATGCTCAAAAAGCAAAAGCTAATACCACACAAGACTACGAAAAAATGTAGAAACATTTAAAAATCAATTCTAAGAAGCTGTCCAAAACAATGGACAGCTTTTTTGCTTTAAAACCGAAATTTTAATTGCACATACTCTGCTTTTTTTTGGTTGATGTTTAAATTGCTTATTTGAATTCCAATTAAGCGTACCGAAGTTTTTAAATGACTGTTTGCAAGCAAATCTAAGGCTGTGTCGAGTAACAAATCGTAGCTGCTTATGTAATAAGGCAAGGTGGTGCTTTTGGTTTGAAGCGTAAAATCACTGTACTTTATTTTAAGGGTTAGAGTTTTCCCCGATAAATTGCGTTTTTGTAAGCGTATAGAAACTTCTTCGCAAACGTCTTTTAGTTTATCTTGCAAAGGAATGATTGAGGTGAAGTTTTCTGTGAAGGTTCGTTCGGCACCAATTGATTTCGGCAATCGGTTGGGCACTACTGGCGAATTGCTAATACCACGCGCCAATTGATAAAAATGCAGTCCTGAATTGCCAAAATGTTCCTCTAGAAAGTCTATTGATTTCATTCGCAGGTCGCTGCCTGTAAATATTCCCAAATGATACATTTTTTCACAGGTCTTCTTCCCTACTCCAAAAAAACGTTTAATTTCCAGTGAATCTAAAAAAGGAATTATCTCGTCGGGGCGAATGGTTTTTTGTCCGTTTGGTTTGTTATAATCGCTTGCTATTTTGGCTAGAAATTTATTTATTGAAATTCCGGCTGACGCTGTTAATCCAGTACTTTGAAAGATTTTTTGTCGGATTTCTTCTGCCATTAAAGTGGCGCTTTTCATCCCTTTTTTATTAACGGTAACATCTAAAAACGCTTCGTCTAAAGACAAGGGTTCTACTAAATCGGTATATTCTAAAAAAATGGTACGAATTTGTTGCGATACTTCTTTGTAGCGATCAAACCTGGGTTTCACAAAAATAAGTTCCGGACATTTTTTTATAGCTAATTTTCCGCTCATAGCGCTTCGCACACCAAATTTCCGTGCTTCATAGCTTGCAGCAGAAATCACACCGCGGATTTCTGAACCACCAACAGCCAATGGTTTGTTTCGCAATTCGGGAAAATCGAGTTGCTCTACCGAAGCGTAAAACGCATCCATATCGATATGTATTATTTTTCGATGCGCTGCCGTCATTTATTATTCATTTACAAGTTTTCCTTATTTCTCTTTGGGAAAAAGAAATGAAGAGGGTGCTTTTTAAAGTGTTGCCAAACCGACTTTTGTAGCGCGAATACTTCAATCAAAGGAATGTTTCTGGAACGGAACGCCAATCCTAAAGACAATCCAAAACTGACAATAAAGTTCATAAATCCTACAAAAAACAATCCTAGCAAACACCATAACCAGGTTTCTGTGGGCAATTGAAAATCGGCTCCATAAGCACCCAATGCAATGTTTCCACCCACAAAGGTTATATGGCGAATATCTAAATTCAGCCCTAAGAAAATTCCAATAGAGTGTGTACTGCCCATAAACACACCAAACCAAAAGTTGGATATAATACCCGGCCATTTTTTTTCGAGCCAAGTAGCCAACCGGTGCGATTTGTAAGCACCAATAGTGCTTTTTAGAAATGGATTTTCTTGAATGCGGTAATACACTTGGTTGTGTTTGTTTTTGTTGGATACATTTCCAGAAATGATTCCAGAAAGAAAAAGAAAAACACCTGCGATACCTGCATGCAAAATTGCCCAAGAATGCACAGGGCTGGCATCTTTTAGCAGCGTGTGCCATTTGGTATCGGTAATATTGATGCCCGTAACACTGTCTATACACCAAATAAGCAGCAAAGCAACTAAAAATGCCATAATTACATTGCCTACAAATGCAATAAATTGCGAACGAAACAATCGGGCAAACAATCGGGCAAAAGCAGTATGCTGTTCGGCAGACGATTGGTTTTTGCGGCCTTCTTCTATCGCTTTAATAATGGTTGATGCTGTCATAGCAGGCTGTTTGGTTGCTAAAGCAAAGCCTAACAAATAAATCACTATGAATCCAAAAGCATAGTTCATACTGTACAGAAAGGCAAATCCAAAATCGCTGGTATCGGACTTGGACAGCAACACTTTAAAGATACACAAAAAACCCACTATTAACCCGGCACCTAATGAAGCTTTGAACATTCCAAAATATTCTTTTACAGTTTCGGTAATGTAATGTTCTCCGGTTTTGGCGGTATATTGTGTTATTTCGTAGGAAACTACTTGCGTACTTTCTGCGATTAGTTTGCTTACATTGTTTTTATAGCAATTGTATTCGATTAGTCTGAGTGACAATTTAATGGTGTTTGTGAGTTGGTCTTGTTTGGTATCAACCACTAATAAATCCATTAAAAATTTGATGCGATCTAATTGCTGCCTAATTCGCAATAAACTTTGGTTTACTTTAAGGGTAATTCCAAACACGGAGCTGTTTTTATAGGCGTGTTTCACCAACTCTACACATTGATTGTGCAAAATAACTAATTGTTTATAGTTTAAATCATTGGCATCAACAAACTGAATTTCGCCTTTGCGCAAGCGGCTTTCTATTTCTAGAAATTCACTTTCGAAACCTAAAAACGGACTCGCCAAGTGGTTGTATTTAGGAATCATATTTAAAATACTGGTTTCCATGGAACGACCACTCATTCGTTGGGTGAGCAATCCCATGGCATAAAGCATTTCAGACATGGCACCTTCATCGGCTTTTTCAAACTGATAAATATCTTTTATTTGCAAGATTTCAAGCAGCTCTACCAATTCGGTCAGTGGAATTTTATTAATCCAAATAAAATCATTTTCTTTATAAAAAACCTGATTTAAAACATATTCTAATGTTTCTTTCTGGGGCTGATAGGGCAAAACTTTAGCCGAGATACGCTTTCTTATTTCATATAAAAAATCAGAATCTTGCAGAATACCGGCGTCTGAAGCCATTAAGTGAAACTTTCTTCCTGAAAGAATATTTTTTAAATAATCACTTAACGTTTTTCGATCCTTATCAAATTCAATTAAATGATCCAACAATTCGCGAAGAGTAATGTTTGCTACGCGTTTTGGATTTTTCGGACGAATATATCGAACCAAATCGTACAAAAAATACAGGCTATCTTGCAACATTACTTGATCTTCTACGATATACTTCGCAAAGATTTCGCTAATGTTTTTATAGGTAAAGTTCTTTTTTAATAAACTCATACAATCTTTTTTACGATATTTGATTCTTTAGTAAAACTTAAAAAAATCATGTTTGAAATTGAACGAAAATTCAGCGTTAAAAGTACTACTTTTTTGGCGAATGCTAAAAAAAGCTATAAGATTACGCAAGGTTATTTGAATTCTAACGAAAACCGAACGGTTCGGGTGCGTATTAAAGGCGATAAAGGTTTCATTACGGTTAAGGGAATAAGCAGTGCCGATGGTTTAAAACGGTTTGAATGGGAAAAAGAGATTGCTGTTGAAGAGGCAGAAGCTTTGCTATTGCTTTGTGAGGATTTCATCATCGATAAAACCAGATATATAGTTTTGAATGGAGATGCAGTGTTTGAAGTGGATGTTTTTGAAGGATTAAACACCGGTTTAGTTATTGCCGAAATTGAATTGCAAACTACCGATGAACATTTTGAAAAACCCGATTGGCTGGGCGATGAACTTACAGGTGATAAGCGATTTTACAACTCTTATTTAAGCAATCATCCGTTTGCTAATTGGGTGGATTAACCAATTCTAATTTCACTTTTAGCTTACCTGCTTTTTTATCGTGGGAAATGGCATTGAACGCTTTTTTGCTTAGGTCAATTTCTAAGCCTTTTGTGAATGGACCGCGGTCGTTAATCAACACCTCAACACTTTTGTTGTTTGCAAGGTTGGTTACTTTTACTTTTGTGCCAAATGGGAGGGTTTTGTGAGCGGCCGTTTGCTTATTATTTGAAAAAATTTCTCCATTGGCAGTGGTTCTGCCATTGAATTTATCGTGGTAATAACAAGCAAAAACCTCATTTTTAAACAATGAGGTTTCTGTTTTTTTGTTTGTTTTGGCGGTTTTGCAACTTGCCAAACACATTAATATTAGTATAAAAAATACGTTATAGCGCAAATTCGTTTAAATCTAAATCTTCTGGAATAGAAGTAATGATACTTAATTCTTCTTGCAATTCGCTTTTTCTTTCTTCGTAGTTTTCTGGTAAAACTTCTATTTTAACAGGTAAAACACCACGACCTTTATTACTTGCTAGGTCCATAAAAGCGGTTTTGCTTAAATCTAGTTTTCGACCTTTCACAAAAGGGCCGCGATCGTTTATTTCTACAATTATTTCGCGATCATTTCTTAAATTGGTCACGCGTACTTTGGTACCAAAAGGAAGTGTTTTGTGAGCCGCAGTATATTTTTTATTGCTAAAAATGGCACCACTTGCTGTTTTTCTACCGTTGAATTTGTCGTGGTAATAAGAAGCATTTGTTTCTTCATGCACCACCTCTACTTCCTCTTCCAAGGCTTCTAATTCGGCATTTAATTTAACTAATTCGCTTTTTAAGTCTGCTTCTTTTTCGTTTATTTTAGAAGAATCTTTCCCCAAACTGTTAGCTGTTGCTACTTCTGCAAACGCTAATTCTTTCCCCACAACCTTTTCGTTGTTATCCGTCTCCGTGTTTTTTGATAATACACCGTAGCTCATTATTGCCGTTAGTGTTACCAATCCTACTAAAATTAATGAAAAATGCTTCTTCATAAATTGTAATTTAATTAAACTTCTTTTTTTCTTGTAAAGACAAGAGGATTCTTTTCTTTTTATTTAATTTAAGAATTGAATTTTATAACCAAGCGCTCCAAGGAATTCTAGACAATATCAAGATGGTTCCCAAGGCATACATGATGGCAATTGATTTGAATTTTGCTTTACTTGTTGTCATTTTTTTGTGACGCGACCAACCAATTGTAATTAAAACTACTGCAATTATATTGATCAATGGATGCTCTAAAGCATACAATCGCAAGGTGCTATCTTTCATTGCTACTGAAAATGATTGAACCATTGGAGACACAAAATAAAGTATGATTCCAATTAACAATTGTATGTGTGTAAAAATTAACGCAAATAACGAAATTTTACGGTCGCCATCTTTAAATTCTTTGTTTGATGTCATTCCAATGATTGCGTTGATCGAAGCAACAATTAACAAAATTAAAGCCAAATAGGCAATGTAAGAATGTGCGTGTTGTAAACCTGTGTACATAGTTTTAAATTATTGTTGTTTGCTGGCAAATATAGGCTTTTTTTATTGTTAAAAAGCACCTTTTAATTTTAACACAAAGGCAAAGATACTGAAAAACAAATACATAGTGAAATTTTTGCTTAAAATAAATAGTTTTTAACACAATTTTAAAAGCTGTACCGCACTCCAAAAAAAGTTCTAATACCTTGGTTTGGTGCATAAATATAAGTGGGATCAAACACTAAACCATACGGATTTTCAGCCGTTACCAAAGCAGTTCCATTAGCATCATATTGCACATTTTTGTTAAATGGATCATGTGAACGAGCAATTAAAAACGGATTGTTTTTGTTGGGTGTCCAATTCAAAATATTTTTCACACCTCCATAGATTTCAAAATGCTTAAAACCTTTATATGTAAATTGAATATTTTGTAAACTATAGGTTTTAGAATAGGGCAAACGCGGATCTAATGCACTCACTAAAGGCAAACGCATCGGTCCATATACATTTCCAGAATAGTCAACCGTAAGGTTTAAATTATTAAAAGTGTAGGAAACCACCCAAGTGCCCGAAAATTTTTCAGTAAGAATTTGTTGCGTACGCACACCCTTTTCTACCTTACCTACATCTTGCAACGTTACCCCCAACATCATTTTTAAATTATTAGCATACACTGCATCTACATTCAAGCTGATTCCTTTAGTTTCGGCATATCCTTCTAAATTTTTATAAATAATTTCATTGGGGTTGGTGTCATAGTCAGGGATAATGGAATTGGTAAAATGCGTGTACCAAGCTGCTGCTTCGGCTTGAAGCATTAAATCATCTTTCAACATCCAGGTTTTTAGGAAATTCAGATTCACATTAAACGATTGTTCGGGTTTTAAATCTTCTAAAATCACCACTTCTCGTGCGCCGGAAAGCGCCGCATGTTCTTCTGTAAACAAATTTACTACTCTAAAACCGGTGCCAGTGTTTAAACGCAAAATGGTTCCTTTTTTAGATTCATAGCGAAATGCCAGTCTGGGCGTAACAATACTTTTGTGGGTTTTGTGGTAATCATATCGCAAACCGCCCAACACACTGAAAAGCTTGTTGATTTTATATGAATCTTGAACAAAAAAACTGGGAATAAATGTTTCATCTGCTGTAGAAGTGGCTACGCTGTTGTCATCATACAATTGATAGCGGGCAGCAGTTCCCATCAAAAAATCGTGTTTTCCATAGGTTTTATCCCAATAGAATTGAGCAAAAGCAATGTTTTGTTTGGCAAGAAAAGGTGTATCGCCATACATGGAATTTTGATCGTGAGCGGTAAAGGAAAACTGACTGGTAATTTTTTCGGTAAACGGCAATTCGTATAAACCAAGCAATTCAAAGCGGTTGGTGTAAATCGATTCTCCATACACATCGGTTCCTCCTCGGAAATTGCGGTTCCAATTCATTTGTCCACCCCACCGATCTTCGTAAAAATAACGAGTGGCAACTGCTAATTGCTTTTTTGAGTTGCGATTAAACGTAAATTTGTTGAAAATTGAAATACGGTCTTGCAAAGTAATATCGGTAAATCCGTCTTTATTTTTGTCGATGGTATTGGAATAATTAAAGTAATTCACCCCCATTAACCAATGCACTTTTTCTGAAACTTTTAAAGAAAGACCCAAATCAGTATTGATTTCACCCCACGAAGTTCCAAAAACATCAACTGCATATTTTGATGCATACAACGGATTTTTTGTAATGATATTGATCAATCCACCCACAGCTTCACTACCGTATAACGACGATGCCGGACCTTTCACGATTTCTACTTTCTCTATTAACGAATTCGGAATGCCCGACAAACCATAAACTGTTGACAAGCCACTTACAATAGGCATTCCATCGATCAAAACAAAAGTATAAGGTCCTTCTAAACCATTTATATGAATATCGCCCGTGTTGCAAACACTGCAATTTACCTGCGGCTTTACACCATTGACATTTTGAAGGGCTTCAAAAATATTTGGGGTTGGATTTTTTTTGAAAAAAGTAGGTGTATATACCTCTACCGGCATTAAACTTTCAGACCGAAGCACAGGTTTTAAACTGCCCGAAATCACAATTTCGTCTAATTGATCAGCAACCGGTTCTTGGTTTAAAATAAAATGGAACTGTGGATTATCAGCCGATACCATCCACTCAAAATCTTGTATAAATCCATTTTCATTCTGAATTTTGGCATGATACAAACCTTCTTTTTCAAATTCATAATAAAAATATCCATCGGCGTTTGTAGGCAATTCCGTATCGATTTCTTCAATATAAACAACTGTTTCAACAGGCAATCCATTATTTATCACCTTTCCCTTGAAAAAAACTTGCGCAGTAACACTCTGAAAAGAAATAAATACCACGAAAAATATAATTAGTTTCATTTTATTTAATTTTTAGACAAATCTAAAAATATTTTTTAAACATCTAAACATTTAAATTCAATTATTTATTTATATTTGATATTTATTTGAAACTATGCTTACTCATTCCGAAGAAAACTATTTAAAAATAATTTATCATTTATCGCAAACCGAAGATAATGGCATTTCTACCAATGCCATTGCTCAAAAAATTGATACCAAAGCGTCATCGGTGACCGATATGATAAAGAAATTAAAAGAGAAAAAATTAATTACACACGAACGATACAAAGGCGTTTTTATCACTAAATTGGGGATACAAACAGCCAAAATGATTATTAGAAAGCACCGTTTATGGGAGGTTTTTTTGGTGGATAAACTACATTTTAATTGGGATGAAGTGCACGATGTTGCCGAAGAATTGGAACATATCAAGTCGGAAAAATTGATTAACGCACTAGATGCTTTTTTAGATTATCCGAAAGAAGATCCGCATGGCGACCCGATTCCCAATGCCAAAGGCGAAATTCCGTACCGAGAAAAAGAGTTGCTCACAGAGGCAAAAGTAAGCAGCGAATATATGTGTGTGGGTGTGAAAGACACTTCGCCTGCATTTTTGCAATATTTAGACCGACAAAAAATTGCTCTTGGAAGCACGTTTAAAATTTTAAAACACGAAAATTTCGACCATTCAGTAACGGTACTTTTTCAATCAACCGAGTTAACTCTTTCTAAAGTTGTGGCTCAAAACTTATTTGTAAAGAAAATTTAATATGTTCGATCAACTCATCGCTTTTTTTGAATCGGTAGATCCGGTTTGGGCAGCACTTTTCGCCGGATTATTCACTTGGTCGTTAACCGCAATTGGCGCGGCATTGGTTTTTGTTTTTCGCAATCCGAACAAAAAATTATTAGACGGCATGCTTGGTTTCACAGGCGGCGTGATGATTGCAGCCAGCTTTTGGAGTTTGTTGGCACCTGCCATAAACATGAGTCAGGGCGAAGGTTTTACCAAAGTAATACCTGCTGCCATTGGCTTTGCGTTAGGCGCATTGTTCTTGTTTGGCTTGGATAAAGTGTTGCCGCATTTGCATTTGAATCATCCCGAATCCAAAACCGAAGGCGTTAAAACCAAAACGCCTTGGCAAAAAACAACTTTATTAGTTTTAGCAATTACGCTGCACAACATTCCAGAAGGTTTGGCGGTTGGCGTTTTGTTTGGTGGTGTGGCTGCTGGAATTCCCGAAGCTACCATTGCCGGGGCATTAACTTTGGCGATTGGCATTGGTTTGCAAAATTTACCCGAAGGTTTGGCGGTTTCGTTTCCGTTGCGCCGGGCGGGAATGAGCAAAGGCAAAAGTTTTATGTACGGACAAAGCTCCGCATTGGTGGAACCCGTTGCGGCTGTGATTGGGGCATTGGCTGTTGGCTTTTTTACGCCGATTTTGCCTTACGCATTAGCCTTTGCAGCCGGAGCCATGATTTTTGTGGTGATTGAAGAAGTTGTTCCAGAAACCCAGCAAGGCGATAACGGCGATATTGCCACCCTTGGCTTTATTGGCGGTTTTATTGTAATGATGATGCTGGATGTGGCTTTGGGGTAATTAAGAGAAATATGGTGAACCTTTTTAATACTGCGAAAGATAGCTTAAACAACAAAGGATTTTCTATTGTTGAGGGAATTTATACTGATACCGAAATAGAATCTATCATATCTTGTATTGACAAAGCCGATCAAACCAATACTACTTTTAGAAAATCGGCTGATTTATTTGCGATAAGACAAGTTGTGAAAGAAATCCCAGAGATAATTCCATTTGTTTTTAATGATAACCTTCGCAAATTGATTGCAGATATTGCAGGAAATGATTATTTCATTGTGAAAAGCATCTATTTTGATAAACCGGAAAAATCTAATTGGTATGTTGCTTATCATCAAGATTTAACCATTTCGGTAGATAAAAAAGCGACTCTTGAAAACTTTATGAATTGGACAAAAAAACAAAATCAGTTTGCTGTTCAACCTCCAATTTCGATTTTAGAGAATATTACAACCTTACGAATTCACCTCGATGAAACAAATTCTGAAAATGGTGCATTGAAAGTAATTGAAAATTCTCATTCAAAAGGAATCTTCAGACCCGAAAACATTGATTGGAAAAATGAAAAAGAAACTACTTGCGATGTTCCTAAAGGCGGCGTAATGCTTATGAAACCATTGTTGCTACACAGTTCGAACAAAACAACAAACAATGAGAAACGAAGAGTGCTTCATATAGAATTATCCAATATCAATCTCCCAAAAGAATTAAATTGGGCTGAAAAGCAAGAATTTTAGTGTTGAAAACAATTTATACAGCAATACCATTTACAATAACAAAAAAATCACCCACAACCGCAATTGCCGTCGCCACAGTTGCCTTTCTTCTTTTTCTTGAAAATAAACTTTTTTAAAAATAAAGCCCTGAAAATTTCAGGGCTTTTGTATTGGGATTAATTTTTAATAACTTAAGAATTTACCTAATCCTTTTTCATTTTTATAAAAATGTTTATGTGATTCAAAGTATGCTTCATTTAAATATTCTAAATTATTACATTGTCTATAGTTATTTATTTCTTTGTGAAAATTTTCAATTATTTGTATATCCTTGTTGGTTAGATTATCAGAATTTAAATTTTCAATTCCTAATAAGTAAACGTCTGTAAATCCTTGCTTTTTTTCGTACTCTATTTTTATTTGAGGATAAATATTAAGAAAATCATCTGTATTTAAAATTATTAATGTGTAAGGACGAGATGAACTATAACTTGATTGAACAAAATGATATGTTGCATATTTTGCTTGACTGAAATATTTAGGATATTCTAAAACTTCCATTTTTACATGTTGTGAATAACTTGAAAAAGTTATTAAAGAAAATAATATATAAAAACTTTTCATTTCTAATCCAACTGCCATATATCTATAAATTGAATATCACCGTCATAAAAATGACAGTTATTAACACAGGTTTGATCTGGTTTTAGACAATCAGCATGTCCTGTAGCCCAGTTACTTCCAGCAGGTGATACTATTGAAAATATACCTTTCTTATTTTCAGTTTGAAACAAATTTGGAAACAATATACCATTTAAACCACCTTGTGCTTTTGTATAACGTTTGTGTTTAGGATTATGAGGGGTGGTAGGATCTCCATCATTAGTCCCAAATGTTTTACGCATCCACTGATTTATGTCGTTTGCAAATGTAAAATAATAATCATAAGTACCATCAGATTTAATTGCACCTTTTCTTGTTTTACCAGGTATATTAGGTATTTTAATTCCACATTCATTCAAAGCATATGACATTCTAATTGCGCAAGTATTCATTTCTCTTCCTATAGCTATTATACCATTATAAAGTGTTGCAATTTCACCTCCAGTGAGCAAATGACATAAGTCATAAGCACTTACAGTCTGATCTGGATAGTTGCTAAAAAAATCATCATAGGTAGGTAGACTTTTCTGCTGAAAATTTAAATTAGGATTAGTCCAATAAGAGCCATCATAAACATCTAAACTTTCTACTCCTTCAACTTTCCCCATAAACCAGTTTTCAAATTGCTCAACAGTTACCGTTGGGTTATCTATTAAATAGTTAAAAGCCCAACTTAAAAAAGCTTCTGCTTCAGGTTTTAATCTTATAGTTCCATTTAAATATTGCTTATTTGTATTTGCATACTGCTGAAAGATATTTTTTTGTGATGCCGCTAAATTACTCCAAAAATTAATAAATTCTGTGGTATTAAACTTATTTCCATTTAAGGCTTCTTTTATAACAAATTCGGTTAAAGGGTTAAAATTTGTTTTTAAATAATCATCATTAGCTAAAAATTCGATAAGATTCTCGGCAATATTCTCATGATAAGTTGAATTTCTGTGACGCAACAGATACGCTAATAAATGATTCTTTGCATTAGGTTGCGTTTTTAACCAATTTTGAAAAGTAGGAGAAAGTTGCTGATAAAACTGTTCGTAAACTATATTACTACCATCACCTCCACCTCCACTCCCTGGGTTCGGTTCTAATATTTTAGTAGAAAAAACAGGAGCTTGCTTTCCACTATCAAATGTAAAGTTACATAAAATAGTACTTGTTACATACAAATAAGCATCATTTACTGCTCCGGGGCCTGTACAAGCTACGCCATATGGATGAAGCCCACCATTACTACATCTTGACGACTTTATGCTAATTACTGAATAACAATCTATACTTGAACTAGTTGTTTGATAATTGTTAGATTGTTGTGTAATTGTAATACCATTTTCAATATACGATTCTCCAACATATGATCTGTCTAACGTTGAAACTTCAATTTTCCCAGAAAAAAGCGGAGCAGAAAAATCAGTTGTAGGATAATACCTTAACAAAGCTACCTTTTCTTCTCCTTCTTCAACGGTTAATACAAATTTTTCCAAATAATCTCCTTCCCCAGTAAATTCATGCGTTATAAAAGAATACGTTTCGTTATCATGAATAGGGTCAAAGAAATAATCAATTAAAATTTCACTATCTTCTTCATCAGTATTAGTAATTTTAATCAAATTTTTTGTTGAAGAAATATAATTTTCTTGGAAAGAATGTTTTAAACTTTTATCAAAATCAAGTTTTTCATCCATCCTTTTAGAAACCTGTTTGTAGGTTAACTTCTCGTGGATAATTTCATTTGCAGTAGATTCTGCCTGTGGTTCAATTAAATTGTCATTGGTACATGAGCTAATAGTAAAAATGCCCATAAACAAATAAATAAAGTAGTTTTTCATAATAATTAATTCTAAATTTTGTTAAATATAATTATTTTTTAAATAAATCAGAAAATATATATAAAAATCTACATAATTTTAGTTTACTACAATTTACAATCAACAAAAAATCACCCACAACCGCAATTGCCGTCGCCACAGTTGCCTTTCTTCTTTTTCTTGAAAACAAACTTTTTTAAAAGAAAGGCAACTGCCATACACAGGGCGATATAAACAATTACATTTTGCATGGATGTTATTTTAAAAGTTGATAAGCTATAAATGCGGCTATGTATGCAACTGTGGTCATAAAGGCCATTTGAACAAAGGTCCATTTCCACGAATTGGTTTCTTTTTTGGTAACCGCTACGGTTGATAAACACTGCATGGCAAACGCATAAAACAAAAGCAGCGAAAAACCGGTTGCAAGGGTGTAAACAGCTGTTCCGTCAGGGCGTTTTTCATTGGCCATTCGGTTGATGATTTTGGCTTCGTCTTCTGTGGCATCTTCCCCTAAATTGTATAACGTAGCTAAGTTTCCTACAAAAACTTCACGGGCTGCAAACGATGTTAAAACCGCAATGCTTATTTTCCAATCGTATCCCAACGGACGAAAAACGGGTTCGATTGTTCTGCCTATAATTCCAATATACGAATGTTCTAATTGATAGCCCGAAATTTCGCTTTGCAATTCTTCTTCCGACAAATTTTCATTGATATGTTTTCCGCTTACTATTTGTGAGGCTTTTCCAAAAGTATCGCTTGGTCCGTGTGAACCTAAAAACCACAAAATTACCGATAATGCTAAAATGATTTTTCCGGCACCAACGATATACGAAATAACTTTTTCATACATATTTAAAAACACATTCTTTAAAATAGGTACTTTATAGGTGGGCATTTCAATCAAAAAAAAGGAATCTTTATATCTTTTGATGATTTTGCTTAGCACCCAACCTGCTACTAATGCTGCTAAAAATCCTATTACATACATCATGGTCATTACAAAAGCTTGCAAGGGAATGATACCAAAAATGTAACTGCGCGGAATGATGAGTGATATAATAATGATATATACCGGAATGCGTGCCGAACAAGTGGTAAATGGTGTAACCAACATAGTGATTAACCGTTCTTTGGGGTTTTCAATGGTTCGGGCGCTCATAATTGCGGGAATGGCACAAGCAGTTCCCGACACTAATGGAACGACCGATTTACCGCTTAATCCAAAGGGTTTCATGATGCGATCCATTAAAAAAACCACCCGACTCATGTAGCCGGTTTCTTCTAAAATAGATATTAAGAAAAACAAAATCGCAATTTGCGGCACGAACATCAACACACCGCCCAATCCGGGAATAATTCCGTTGGCAATTAAATCAGTAAGTTTTCCTTCGGGAAATGTAGCGGCAGCCCAAGTAGATAAATCGGCAAACAAACCATCTACAAAATCCATTGGAAAAGCTGCCAATTCAAATATAGAACCATAGATTAACAACAATACAAAGAAAAAAATCACATATCCGCCGATTTTATGGGTTAAAACCCGATCAAAACGCATACGAATATCGGTTGCTTTGGTGGTATCAATGGTATAAGTATCCTTTAAAATAGTATTGATGAACTGATAGCGTTTAATGGTTTCGCGCTGTTGCAGTTTTTTAATTTCAACTGCAGATTTGGTAAAATCGGTGGTGCTTGAAACAAGCGGACTTATATTTTCAAAAGAATACACGCCTGTTTGCGTAAGCCACACTTTATAAGGATTTTCATTGGGATACAACTGTTCTAAAGTCGAAAAATAGACTTCGTCTATGGTTTTTAAGTCAAAAACAGAATCGGTTGTATATGTTTCATAGTCTAAAACAGCTTCTTTTAACGCGTTTACTCCTTCTTTTTTTCTTGCCGAAAGGAGCACAATTTTGGTATCCAACGCTTTTTCCAACGCAGGTATATCAATAGAAATACCTTTTTTTTCCATTTGATCTGCCATGTTCAAAGCTAAAATCACCGGAAAACCTAAATCCTTCATTTGTGTAAAAAGCAACAAATTGCGTTTTAGGTTTTCAACTTCGGCAACCACCACCACCACATCCGGAAAATCTTTGTTCGATGCATCGAAAATAGCATTCAAAGCAATTTCTTCATCTTTTGAGGTGGGATTAATGGAATAAACACCCGGCAAATCAACAATACTCGCCTTTGTATCTTTTGATAAATGAAACGATCCTGATTTGCGTTCCACAGTAACGCCCGGATAGTTGCCCACATGCTGGTTTAAACCTGTTAACGCATTAAAAACCGAGGTTTTTCCTACATTTGGGTTTCCAATTAAAGCTATTTTTAGTTGTTTCATGCGTTGTTAGATCATTTTCACTTCAATTTCTTTTGCCAAATCTTTGCGAATGCTTAAAAAAGAATCGTTTACTTTTATATATATAGGGTCAGACAATGGTGCAATTTGCAACACTTCTACAATATTACCCGGCAAACAACCCATTTCAATTAGTTTCAAGGGCACCTTAAAAGTGTTTATTGAAAGGATTTCTGCTTTTTGACCCTTTTTCACAAAATCCAGCGTCATCATCTTATTTAGATTTATTTTAGATTGCAAATCTACTTATTAAAAAAGGGAAATCCCAATGTTTGGAAAATTCCCCTTTACAATTACTTAACATTTATAAATATTTTAACTTTTGAAATATGCTTTTCAGCGTTTTAAAAATGTTTTAAACATCTATTAAAAGCACATCAAAAATCAGTTTTTATTTCGAAGCCATTTAATATCCTCTAGAAGTTGCATCATATTTTTGGTGCCATCGCCTTTGTCTTGATCTAAGTTCGTTCCGTCATAAAAACCACGAATGCGTTTGTTTTTATCTACCAAAATAAAATTTTCGGTGTGTACCATATCATACAACTCTCCGGTAGTTTCGGTCTTCACCGCCAAAAATGATTGTCGTGCCAAATAATAAATCGCTTTTTTATCGCCGGTGAGCAAGTTCCATTTGGCATCGTTCACCCCTTTTTCATCGGCATAATTTCTCAATACTTCAGGCGTATCAATATCAGGAGTAACCGAAAAAGAAAGCAGTTTCACATCGGGCATATCTTTGATTTGATTTTGCAACCACACCATATTATCGGTCATTTTAGGACAAATTGTGGGGCAAGTTGTAAAAAAGAAATCGGCAACATAAATTACGTTTTCATACTCTTTTTGCGTAATGGTTTCATTGTTTTGGTTTTGAAACGAAAAATCGGCAATTTGATGCTTTAGTTTATTGTTTTCGTGCTGCACCAAACTATCCACCAACTCCGGATTTACCATTGCAGGTGTATAAATAGGTAAATGTTTCTCGGGTTTCAAGGCATTGTAAAACAAAAACAGAATCACAACCGACAATACGCCAATGGTTAGAAACAAATATCTGTATCGATAAAAAATATCCTTCATTACTTCAATTTTGTGCGAAATTACAAAACGTTTCCACTAAAAACGGTTAAATAAGTTATAAAACCGTCTTTTAATTCGGCAATATTTTTATTTTTGTAAGGATATATACCTAATCAATTGTAAAATGAATAAAAAATTTATGTTCTTGCCTGCAACCTTATTAATGATTGCAACTGCAACAGTTCAGGCGCAAGATCAATCAAACGAAAACCACGGAATCAACTTGGAATACATGGATAAAAACGTGAAACCGGGCGATGATTTCTTTAGATATGTAAACGGGGAATGGTTTGACAAAACCGAAATTCCTGCCGATAGAACGCGTTGGGGAAGTTTTGATGAATTGCGTCAGAATACCGATATCGATGCGTTGACTATTTTGAAAGAAGCGGTTAACAATAAAAAATTAGATCCAAAATCGGATCAAATGAAAGCGGTGAATGTTTTTAAAACCTATTTAGATTTAGAAACCCGCAACAAATTAGGCATTCAACCTATTCAATCTACATTAGATCAAATCAATAAAGTACAAAACGCAAAAGATGTGGTGGCGTTGCTTACCGATAAAATGCCCGAAGGCGGCTTAGGATTTTTTGGTATGTATGTGTATGCCGATGCCATGGATTCTAACAAAAATGTAGTAAATATTTCACCAGGAAGCATCGGTTTGCCCGACCGTGATTATTATGTTTCAAAAGATGCCGATTCGCAAGACAAAAAACAAAAATACGAAGTACACGTTGCCCGTATGTTGCAGTTTTTAGGAATTGATGAAGCATCGGCTAAAAAACAAGCGGCACAAGTTGTGGCTTTAGAAACCAAAATGGCTGAAGCACGTTTAGACCGTGTGGAGCGTCGCGATCGTAGAAAAACCTACAATCCAATGTCGGTTGCCGAATTGCAAAAACTAACACCTTCTGTAAATTGGAATAATTATTTCAATGCAGCCGGATTAAAAAATGTGGATCAAGTAGTGGTTTCTATGCCAAAATACATGGAAACATTAGAAAATATCTTTAAAACAGCTAGTGCCGATGAATTGAAAGCGTATTTGCGTTGGACGCTGATCAACAAAAACACAGGAGTTTTAACCACAGCGATTGATGAAGCGAACTTTGATTTTTACAGCAAAACCTTAACCGGAGCCATTGCGCAACGCCCGATTGAAGAACGAGCATTGCAGGTTGTGAACGGAACGGTTGGCGAAGCTTTAGGTAAACTATATGTGGAGAAGAAATTTCCGCCAGAAGCAAAAGCAAAGGCTAAAGAGATGATCGATTATGTGTTTTTGGCGTTTGAAAACCGTATCAACAACTTACCATGGATGACTCCAGCAACTCGTCAGGGAGCTATTGAAAAATTGCGTAAATCAACCGTGAAAATTGGATATCCAGATAAATGGGAAGATTATTCTAAACTAGAGATAAAAGCACCAGAAAATGGCGGAACCTATTACGAAAACATGAAAAACGTAGCGCGTTGGCGTTTTGCAAAAAACATGGCAGAATACGGCAAACCGGTAGATAAAACCAAATGGGGCATGTCGCCACAAACGGTAAACGCATATTTTAACCCAACCAACAACGAAATTGTGTTTCCGGCCGCTATTTTACAACCGCCATTTTACGATTACAAGGCCGATATGGCTGTGAATTTTGGTGGAATTGGAGCGGTAATTGGTCACGAAATTTCGCATGGTTTTGATGACTCTGGTTCTCGATACAATGCCGATGGTAACTTGGTGAACTGGTGGACAGAAGATGATTTAAAGCAGTTCACAGGATTAGGCGGAGCTTTGGCAGATCAATACTCGGCTTTAGAACCACTTCCAAATACATTTGTAGATGGTAAATTTACTTTAGGAGAAAATATTGGCGATTTAGGTGGAGTAAATGCTGCGTATGATGGATTACAGTTATATTTACAAGATAAAGGCCGTCCGGGATTGATTGATGGATACACGCCTGAACAACGTTTCTTTATTTCGTGGGGAACCATCTGGAGAACAAAAATGCGCGATGAAGCCATTAAAAATCAGGTAAAAACCGATCCACACGCTCCGGGAATGTATCGTTCGTATGTGCCGCTACAAAACGTAGATTCTTGGTACAAGGCATTCGACATTCAACCAGGAGATAAATTATACGTTTCGCCCAAAAATCGAGTGAAGATTTGGTAGGTTTTAACTTGGCAGGGTTGTGTTTTATATACAAGAACAAGCATCTTTACCGATTAGAATAAACAATACCTATCAAACAATATTTAAAAAATGATAAAACGCTCTTAATTAAGAGCGTTTTTTGTTTTAAATAACTTACATTTGTGCAAAATTTTTGCATATTATGTCGTTTAACAAGGCTTTATTCTTAGCGATTGTAGTAATTATCATTGATCAAATTTCAAAAATATATATCAAAACTACTTATGCCATTGATGGTGGATTTGAGGTGTTGGGCTTAGACTGGTTCCGTATTCATTTTATAGAAAACGAGGGAATGGCTTGGGGTGTAGAACTGCCCGGAAATTACGGAAAACTGTTGCTTACCGTTTTTAGAATCATCGCAGTAGCTGGTATTATATATTGGTTGAATGATTCCGTGAAAAAGAAAGGATCAAAAATTTTGATTGTTGCCATTTCCTTGATTTTGGCAGGCGCAGTTGGTAATATTATCGATTCGGTTTTTTACGGAGTGCTTTTTAACGACAGTCATGGGCAAATTGCCACTTTATTTAGTGATGCCCCTTATGGAACTTGGTTTCACGGAAAAGTGGTAGATATGTTTTATTTCCCCATTTGGAGAGGAAATTTACCTAATTGGTTGCCTTTTTGGGGCGGCGAACAATTTACGTTCTTTAACGCTATTTTCAACGTTGCCGACGTAGCCATATCTGTTGGAGTAGGTCTTTTAATTCTTTTCAATAAAAAAGTTTTTAAATAAGATTTTTCTTTTCAACAAAAAACTTGTTTATATTTATACATTAAAATAGTAAAAACTAAAATACATTTCTTATGAATACTTATCAATTAGCCGCAGAAGCAACCAAACAAGAACAAGCAACTTTTTACAAAAAAACCTACTTAAACTTAGCGTTGGGCATTGTAGCGTTTGTGATTTTAGAAACCGCTTTTTTGCGCATAGAGCCTTTAGTAACATTTATGCTTAGTCTAACTCAAGGATATTTGTGGTTGTTGCTTTTAGGAGGCTTTATGGGAGTGACGTATATTGCTCAAAACATAACATACAAAAGCGCTAGCTTACCTCAACAATATTTAGGGTATTTTTTGTATATTATTGCTGAAGCATTAATATTTGTGCCGATACTTTATATTGCCATCTTTCATACAGGTAGTACTGATTTATTAACCCAAGCAGCCATTATTACAGGGAGTTTGTTTTTAGGATTAACCTTTGTTGTATTTAGTACAAAAGCTGATTTTTCATTTCTACGAAGCATTTTAGCCATCGGATTTTTTGTGGCAATAGGTGCAATCATTGCCGGTATGCTTTTTAATTTCGATTTAGGTTTATGGTTTTCAGTAGGAATGATTGTTTTAGCATCAGGATCTATTTTATACAACACCCACCAAATTAAAAACAACTTTGGAACCAACCAATATATTGCAGCGGCTTTATCATTGTTTGCTTCGTTAATGTTATTGTTCTGGTACGTTTTGCGTTTGTTAATGAGTAGAAACTAAGTCTTTTAAAGCATATAACATATCAACATTTAACCGATTAAAAAAAGTTGCAATTGCAACTTTTTTTAATGCTTCATTTTAGCAAGTTTTGTTCAGATTAAACTAATTACTTTCGTATTTACCACTTAAAAAGCTTACTTCTTTTTATCTGTGAGACACGAATAGTTGTATGAAAATCAGCAAACATGTTTTCGTGTTTTTTTAACCTACAATAGAATAAATAAAGCTTTTTAATTATCAACTATCTGACAAATTATCCGTCAAAATTTTCATTAAACCATTTTAATTGATTGTAGCTGTTGATGAACTTTAAACGCAAATCCAAAAGTTTTTGTTCGGCTTCTAGCAATTTATTTTCACGCGAATTGATTAAAAAAAGTGAACTTTCTCCATTGCTGAAACGTATTTCTTCGGCATATAACAAACGTTTGTAGTTTTCAATATTGTTTTCCATTACCTTTATTTGTGATTGGTAACTTAGAACTTCGTTCTTATAAGCCGTAATTTTCGCTTGTAATTCTTGCTGTTTATAATCAACATCTAATTGGTTTTGTTCTATTTTATACTTTGCAATTTTATAATCTGCTCGGGCTTGTCTTAAAAAAAGCGGTATTTCTAACTTTAAACCATATTGATAATTATTTTGAAAAAAAGGAATCAACTCTGTTCGGTAATTCTCTTTATTAAAAAAGTTATAGGTAAAATCTAATTTGGGTAATAAACTTTGTCTTTTCAATCGGCGCTCGCTTTCTAAAATGTTGTTCTTTTGCTGATAATACTGCAAAGCGGCATGTTGGTTCATGCTTCTTTGATCAATCAAAGCCAACAAAACTCCATAATTATCATACGATTCTGCTTGTGTAATACGTTGTGAAGGAACGATTAACTGCTCTATATGATAAGGTTGCTGGTTTTCGGTCCATAAAAACAATGAAAGTTCTTGAGTAGCTTTTAAAAAGCTAAGATATGCGTTTTCTTTTTCCACCACGAAACTTTGTAATTGCGAAGCCACTTCGGTGGTATCAATCGCAGCTCTTTCGCCGTATTCGTATGTTTTTTTGGTAAGAATAAACCGCTGTTCATTTACAGCAACCGTTTGGCTTTGCAGTAAATAGTTTTCATACAACCGCACCCAGTTCCAATACGCATTATCGGCATTCAACAACAATTCGTTGGTAAGCAGTCTTTGTTCTGCCTGAGTCATTTCTAAAGCAAATTTTGCTTGGTCTAACATTGCGCGGCGTTTATCGTACAAAAGATTTTTAGCCAATGGCAAAGTCACTCCAAATTGATACAAACCTCCTTTTGTATCGCTGTTGTTCAATTTTTCTCCATTGATGTAATTGTAACTTCCGTTTAATTCGATACCATACCAAGTTGGAATATCAAGTCCCACATTGGTTTCTTTGTAATATTGTGTGCCATCAATTGTTTTTGAACCATTTTTTCCATCGAGCATCGGATCAAAATTGCCTCGAGCCTTTTGGATTTCTGCTTCGGCTATTTGGTTTTGCAAACGATACGAATAGGCCAGCGGATGATAGCTTTTTACAATGGAAATAAATTCTTTATGACTCATGCGCAACGTATCTTGCCCAAAAACAAAAAAGGTGCAGAAAAACATGAAGAAGGTAACAACCGATTTATTTCTTTTTTTCATCTTTCTTTTCAGATTTATCAGGTTGTACGGTATAGTAATCGGCTGGGAATCCATTAATATTTCGCCACAATTCATACCACACAGGTACATCGTTTAAAATAGCAATTCCTTGAACACCGGCACCAATTTTTATTTGCGGAGGCCAAGGTTTTTTGCCTTTTTCTTCAACTACCAAAGCCTTAAAAAGTCCGTTTGCATTAATGTTGCTTTCTACGGCGATTACTTTTCCGGCAAAGGTTCCGTAGCTTGTATTAGGCCAACCTGAGAAAACAATGGCAGGAAAACCATCGAAAATACACATGACCCGCTGTCCGGGTTTTACCAAAGGCAAATCGACAGGTTTTATATAGATTTCAACTGCATAATCCACGTTTAAAGGCACAATGGAACCGATGCTTTCGCCGTCTTTTAAAATTTCCCCGATTCCCGATTTGTGAAGTTGCACAATTTGACCATCTTGTGATGCCAACACATGATACAACCCTTGACGGATTTTGTAATTCGACATTTGATTTTCAAGCTTTGCAATTTCGCCAGAGCTGCTTTCAATTTGTCCCATACTTTGAAAACGATCTCCCTGAATTTTACTTAGCTTTTCAGTATAATCTTGTATAGTGGCGTTTTGCTCAATGGTTGTTGCAATAACTTCTTGATGGGTTTGTGCCAGTTTGTTTTCGGCTGCTGTTTTTTTCGCGAGCGCATTTTGGTAGGATACGCTTCGTTGTTGAAACTGTGTAAGCGAAACCAAACCTTCGTTATACATTTTTTGCTGGCGTTCGTATTGATCGGCCGATAAAGTTAGTGCATTTTCCGCCGCTTTTAATTCGGCTTCTTCTGCAGCTAATTTATTATTTAACTGCTGAATTTTTACCTTTAATTGTTGTAATTTCAATTCACGTGAACTGTTCAGTGCTTCAAGTTGGGCGTTTGTTGTACCTACTTTTGCTTCATAAAAATCACGAACCCCTTTTTTGGCCGCTACTTGTTCTTCAGTTCTATCGATAAGCATGGGATCCATATAATCTTCTTTCACCTCAGAAAGCTTCAGAATTGTATCTCCTTTTTTTACAAAATCACCATTTTTAACATACCATTTAACGATACGTCCGGGAATGGGAGAATTGAGCTGCTGTGGCCGTTGCTCTTGGTAAAGCGTTGTAACGGTTCCAGCGGTTTTAATATTTTGGGTCCAAGGCAAAAAAAGAGTAATGATAGCCAATGCCATAAAAATGTAGAACCACCTTTTTACTCTTGAATTTCGATGTACGTGGTATATATTTTCAAAAGATTTTGGTTTCATTGGTGCTGTTGCTTTTTAATTTTTAAAATAGGTTTATTTTACTTGGAATACGCTGCCATTTTGAACAGAAAAAATATGATCAGCAATGCTTTCTAATTCTTTGCTTTCGGATACAATAACGATTGTTGTTTCTGATTTTATCTTTATTAGATAGTTCCTCATTTTTTCTATGAACTCTTGGTTCATTCCATCCACAGGATCTTCTAACAACAATAAACGTTTATTGCCTAACATGGCACGCAAGAGCAGTATTTTTTTTCGTGAACTAAATGATAATTCGGTATCGGTTTCGCTTAAGGGTGTTAACAAACCTTGTGTAAATTGACTTGAAAAATCTTCCACGCCCCATTCTTCCGCTAGATTTAGCACATCTTGCGTTTGAAATTCTTCTTTATTTAGAGTGATATTTTCTAAAAGAGAGGCTTTAATAATGTGCATATCTTCCATATAAATACCGGTTTGTTCTCTAAAAGCGGCTTTGTCTATATTATTAAATGGTACTTTGTCAAACATAATGGTTCCGTTGGTTGGGTCATAAAAACCTGCCATCATATTTAGCAATAAAGATTTCCCCGATCCTAAGTATCCTTTGATAACATTTATGGTATTTTTTTGTATTTCAAAATTTAAGTTGGAAATAATTGGCTTTTGGTCGTAAAAATGGATACTTACATCTTTAAACGCCATTTCAATACCTTTCTTTTTGTTTTTAATTTCAATGTCTGAATTATGCTCTTCGGGCAGTTCGGTTATTTTGCTTAATTTGGTTAACGAAGTTATCACGTCGTAATAACTTTCTAGACTTTTAATAAGCTTTTCAACCGCTGTAAGTATGGTTAAAACAACTATTTCAGCCGCAACGAATGCCCCAATGTTTAACTCTTGATTGATCAATAAGTAGGTTCCTATGGAAAGCATTAACAGGGTAATTATAACTTTAAAAAGAACAATGGTCCAATATTGAAAAAGCAATACTTTAAAATGACTTGTTCTATGATTTAGATAAGAAACAATGCGATTGTCTGTACCCCGCAAATGAGTGTGGCTTTTTGAATTGATTTTAAAAGTCTTAACCGATCCGGCAATGTCTTCTAGCCATGATGCTACCTCGTATTTTTTATCACTTTCTTTTAAACTTGATTCAATACCAGAGCTTGATGTAAATCTAAAGATTAAAAGTACCAAAATACAAACCAAAGCTCCAAATACTAGAAACCATGGATGGTAGAACGATAAAAGTAAAATTCCAAAAACAATTTGTATTAAAGCTGTTGGAATTTCGAGCAAAATTTTCGATATCCCTTTTTGCAGATTAGGTACATCAAAAAAACGGTTCACCAATTCAGGTAAATAATATTTTTTGGTAGATGCTAAATTGATTTTAGGCAATTTATCTGCGATGGCTAATGAATACTCTACAAATAATTTTTGTTGAATTTTTTCGATAATTTGCATCACCCTTATACGGAAAAATCCGGCTAAAAAAGTTCCAAAAACCACGAAGCCTATTAAAATATAAAGCGAAGTGACCATGGTTGCACCCATCACAAAACTCACAATTGCTTGTATGCCCAAAGGTATGCTTAGTTGCACCAAACCACTAAGAATGGCATATATGTATATACTTGCCACATCTTTTTTTTCTTTTGTTACATAAGTAAACAGCTTTTTACTGTTGAATTCTGTTTGTATATTTTTTGCCATAAAAACGCTCCTAACAATATTTTACTAAATTGGTCTATTTTTATACTATTTAAGTCGTATTTAGTTTGTAAAAATATAAATACTTCTCTAAAAAACGAATGCCCTTCGATGTTAATTACATCTTAAAAAAAGAGTAGTGTTTAAAAGAAAAAGGTGATGTAAACATAAATTTACATCACCTTTTTTATTTTATTTCATTTGATTATTTTCCTGCAACCCATGTGCCGGTTATATTTCCTGCTGAAGTATTTATCCAAGTTCCAGATCCTGATGTTTCAGTTATCGTTCCTACGAACCCACCCCAATCAATTTCATTTAAATAAAGGATTCTTATATTAATTTCGCCCTCAATCGTCACTTTACCTTTTAAACTCATATCAGATTCAGGAAAATTATCAGATTCTATTGTTCCAATAATTGATCCATCATCTTTCACGCTAAATTCTATAATCCCTGAGTCTCCCCCTGAATAAGTTCCAGACCAAGGACCTTTATACTTTGAATATGGCGTAGTTTTAACAATCGGATCTTCTTCTTCGTGACATGAAACCGCTAAGAATGTTAATGGTAAACATATTAATAAAAGTGAAAATACTTTTTTCATAGTTAATTATTTATAGTTTAGGTATTTTTATGCTAATGTACTATTTTTTTGTAATTTACAATGATAAAAAAATTTTTTTTTTAAACCAAACTATTCCGATAAATTTTCTAACATCTCTTTGGTCATGCGTTCTAAATCGTAGTGGTGTTGCCAGTTCCAATCTTTTCGGGCTTCGGCATCGTTAATACTGCTTGGCCAAGAATCGGCAATTTCCTGACGGAAATCGGGTGCATAAGAAATCTCGAAACCAGTTTTTTCTTTTGCAATAGCTGCTGCAATTTGTTTAGGGGTAAAGCTTATCGCAGATAGATTATACGACGATCGAATCTTTATTTGTTCCTTATCAGCTTGCATAATTCCAATGGTTGCACGAATGGCATCATCCATATACATCATTGGCAATTCGGTGTTTTCACTTAAAAAACAAGTGTATTTATTTTCTGCTACTGCTTTGTAATAAATATCCACCGCATAATCTGTTGTGCCACCACCCGGAGGCGTTTTCCACGAAATTAATCCCGGATAACGGATAGAGCGTACATCAACACCATATTTGTTAAAGTAATATTCACACCAGCGTTCGCCTGCCTGTTTGGAAATTCCGTAAACGGTCGATGGTTCCATAACGGTGTATTGTGGTGTATCTTGTTTTGGAGTTGTTGGACCAAAAACGGCAATACTCGATGGCCAAAAAATCTTTTTTATCTTGCCTTCTTTGGCTAAATTCAATACGTGAAAAAGCGAATTCATATTCAAATCCCAAGCAAAAGCCGGATTTTTCTCAGCAGTCGCAGAAAGCAATGCCGCCATTAAATAAACCTCATCAACCTTATATTTGTCTATCAAAGATTCAACTTGTTCGTAATTCATAGCATCTACTAGTTCAAAAGGTCCTGTTTTAAAAACATCTTGTTCGCCTTTCCGAATGTCTGATGCTATAACGTTGTCTGTTCCGTATATTTCGCGTAATTTTAAGGTAAGTTCAGAGCCAATTTGGCCGCAGGCTCCAATGATTAGTATTTTGGTATCGTTCATGTTGTTTAATTTCTTTTACAAAGATAGCCTTTGTAACTATTTTTTTTTAATCTTTTGCAAAAATTCCTCAAAAGCACCCTAATATTTGTTTTTTAAACGAATTCGTTCCGCCAATATTAGTAATTTTGTAGTTTGATTTACAGAACATTTTTATGAAATATATATTTGTTTTAATACTGCTTGCAACGGCTACCATTAGTTGTAAAAAAGAGGTTGTTGTAGCACCAAATACAACCAGCAAGATTTCGCAAGATTCTATGGTTAAAAATATACACCAAAAATGGAAATTTACCGTCGCGGCTACAAACCCTGCGGTTAATTCTAAATTAAATAGTTGGGAAGATTGGCGTAACTATGTGAATGAACTCACCATTACGCCCAATGCCAGTTTGGCAAATTTAACACGAAAAGCCAACGCTTTGGTTGAAAAATCGGCTGTTTTGAAAAAAAACATACCCGAAATTTACAACAGACCGGAAACGAAAGCACGTATGGCATTGCTTGAAACCAATATTCAAAATTTGGATATGTTACTAGAATTGGAACCTTTAAACAGTAAAGAAATCATTCATTTACTTGCTAATATTCAAAAAAACACCAATTCTATTTTGTATCAATTCAATGAATTTGAAATAAAAGCAAAAATTCCAAAAGAATCGGGCGAAGAGCAACTTATTCAACCATTAGACACTATTAAACGTGCCACTTTAAATGCCTTACCACAAGAATAATGAGTATTAAAAAAGTATTTGAACAAGCAACCAAAACGCAACAACTGCAACAGCAGTTTAACAAATTAGGTAATAAAATTCATGCAAAAGGGTTTATTGGCTCGGCATTGTCGTTTCAAATTCAGGCATTGTTTAAAGAATCTGATCAGCACTTTTTATTGATTTTTAATGATAAAGAAGAAGCGGCTTATTATTTGAATGATTTGGAAAATTTAATTTCAAAAGATTATGTGCTGTTTTATCCGGGATCGTACCGCAGACCATATCAAATCGAAGAAACTGATAATGCCAATGTGTTGTTGCGTGCCGAGGTTTTAAACCGATTAAATGCACGAAAAAAACCGGTTGTAATTGTTTCTTACACCGATGCTTTGTTTGAAAAAGTGGTTACGCGCAAACAATTGGATAAAAACACTTTGAAAATCGCTGTTAACGATAAAATGACGATCGATTTTGTGAACGAGGTTTTGTTTGAATACAATTTTAAACGTGTTGATTTTGTTTCGGAACCGGGCGAATTTTCAGTTCGTGGCGGAATCATCGATGTATTTTCTTTTTCGAACGAAAACCCTTATCGAATTGAATTTTTCGGAAATGAAATTGACAGTATCCGTACTTTTGATGTGGAAACGCAGCTTTCCATCGAAACCAATAAAAAAATTACGATTATCCCGAATGTAGAAAATAAATTTTTACAGGAAAACCGGGAAAGCTTCTTGAATTACATCAGTCCTAATACGGTTTTGTTTCTTCAAAACACCATTTTGGTAAAAGAACAACTTACCAAAATGTTTCAGAAAGCAACCGAAGCTTTTGATAAATTAAGTAAAGATGTTCAACATCTTTCGCCTGAACAAATGTTTTTGCCAGCGACAGAATTCCTTCAAAAGGCCGATGATTTTTCAGTAGTTGAACTGGCGCAGCAAACCTTTTTTACACCCAATTTTTCGGTCGATTTTCATTTCAATCCGCAACCTTCGTTCAATAAACAGTTCGATTTATTGATTGAAAACCTAAATCAAAACACTGAAAACGGATACACCAATTACCTGTATTGTTCCAGTGAATCGCAAAGCAAACGTTTCGAGGAGATTTTTTCGAGCTTAAAAGATCAAAACAAAAGCATTCAGCAATACAAAACTGTTGTAATGCCGTTGTTCCAAGGTTTTATCGATAAAGAAAACCAGATTGCGTGTTATACCGATCATCAAATTTTTGAACGCTACCATAAATTCAGCATAAAAAACGGTTACACCAAAAAGCAAACCATTACGCTGAAAGAGCTTACCACGCTTTCTGTGGGCGATTATGTAACGCATATTGACCACGGAATTGGAAAGTTTGGCGGTTTGCAGAAAATTGATGTGGAAGGCAAGAAACAGGAAGCCATAAAATTGGTTTATGCCGATAACGATATTGTGTATGTTTCGATACACTCGTTGCATAAAATATCAAAATACAACGGCAAAGAAGGCGCGCCGCCAAAGATCTACAAAATTGGATCGGGTGCTTGGAAAGCCTTAAAACAAAAAACAAAAGCGCGTGTAAAACACATTGCGTTTAACCTTATAAAACTGTACGCAAAACGCCGATTAGAGAAAGGATTTGCGTGTGCACCCGACAGTTATTTGCAGGCAGAATTAGAAAGTTCGTTTATTTACGAAGACACGCCCGATCAGTTAAAATCAACCATTGAAGTGAAGGCGGATATGGAGAACAGCCGCCCAATGGATCGTTTGGTTTGTGGCGATGTGGGCTTTGGTAAAACCGAAGTTGCCATTCGCGCTGCCTTTAAAATGGTCGATAATGGCAAGCAGGTCGCAGTTTTGGTGCCGACAACCATATTGGCATTTCAGCATTATAAAACGTTTACCGAGCGTTTAAAGGATATGCCGGTTAAAGTTGCGTATTTAAATCGATTTAAAACGGCTAAGCAAAAAGCCGAAACCTTGAAAGAATTGGCAGAAGGCAAAATTGATATTTTAATAGGAACGCATCAGTTAGTCAATAAAAACGTGGTTTTTAAAGATTTGGGATTATTGGTGATTGATGAAGAACAAAAATTCGGAGTTGCCGTAAAAGACAAGCTAAAGACCATAGGTGAGAATATCGATACTTTAACGCTTACCGCAACACCTATCCCGAGAACCTTACAGTTTTCGTTAATGGCAGCGCGCGATTTATCGGTAATTACCACGCCGCCTCCAAACCGTTATCCAATCGAAACAAATGTGATTGGGTTCAACGAGGAGGTTATTCGTGATGCCATTGCGTACGAAATTGAACGAGGCGGGCAGGTTTATTTTATCAATAATAGAATTGAAAATATTAAGGAAGTCGCAGGAATGATTCAACGTTTGGTTCCAAATGCAAAAGTGGGAATCGGTCACGGACAAATGGAAGGGAAAAAGTTAGAAGATCTGCTTTTATCGTTCATGGAAGGCGAATTTGATGTTTTGGTTGCAACAACGATTATTGAAAGTGGATTGGATGTTCCTAATGCAAACACCATTTTCATTAACAACGCCAACAATTTCGGATTGAGCGATTTACACCAAATGCGCGGTAGAGTTGGGCGAAGCAATAAAAAGGCGTTTTGCTATTTTATCACGCCGCCTTACAGTGTAATGACCGAAGAAGCACGTAAACGAATTTCGGCATTGGAACAATTCAGCGATTTAGGCAGCGGATTTAATATCGCCATGAAAGATTTAGAAATTCGTGGTGCAGGTGATATTTTGGGTGGCGAACAAAGCGGTTTTATTAATGAAATTGGTTTTGAAACCTATCAGAAAATCATGAACGAAGCCATTGATGAGCTGAAAGAAAACGAGTTTAAAGATTTATATGAAGAAGAACAAAATATCGATACTAAAGAATTTGTAAAAGATATTGTGATAGAATCTGATTTCGAGATTTTGTTTCCCGATGAATACATCAACAATGTTTCCGAACGATTAACGTTGTATAATGAATTGGCAACGTTGAAAACCGAAGACGAATTAATCGCTTTTCAAAACAAATTGATCGACCGTTTTGGGGCGTTGCCCAAACAAGTAGTAAACTTGTTAGATTCGGTTCGTATCAAATGGATCGCATCAAAAGCCGGAATTGAGAAATTGGTATTAAAACAAGGCAAAATGATTGGTTATTTTGTAAGCGACCAACAGTCCATGTATTATCAATCGGCACAATTCCGCAAAGTGTTACAGTTTATTCAGTTGTATCCAAAATTGGCAACGTTAAAAGAAAAACAAACCAAAAACGGCTTGCGATTGCTATTAACGTTCGATCATATAAAATCAATCAGTAAAGCGTTAGAGAACCTTCAAAAACTACAGCAGTTATGAGAAATTTAAGCATTTTATTATTTTTAGTTTTTAGTAATTTATCGGCATTTGCTCAAGACACCTTGGTTTTTCCTATCAAACCGGTTGTTAAAGATGCCAATTATGCCGGCGGAAATACCGAAGATCTGTACTATTACGTAAACAATAATTTTAACTACAACAACGTAAAAAAGGAAGATATACCCAATGCGGCAAAAAAGAAGCCTTACTTTGTGTTTTATGTTGTTTTTGCAGTGAGCGAAGACGGAAAAGCATTTGAATTTTCATCTAAAGAAATTTCGGCAGAAAACAGTTTTTATAAAGAAGCGGTTCGTGTAATTGCATCAACCCGTTGGAATGTTGCCACAGAAGACAATGCGTATAAAAAGCAGTTTTTAGTGATTCCGATAAAAGCAAATATTGGGGATTTTTAGTAGCACTTGATTGAAGAAAACAATGAAAAAATAAAATTATTCCTCCAATATATTTAATAATCCTATTTTTGCGGTATGAAATTTTCTGAAATCGTTGGTCAAAACCATTTAAAAAACCATTTAACGAATAGTGTACAAAAAGGCAGAATTCCTCATGCCCAACTTTTTATTGGTCCCGAAGGAAGCGGCACTTTGGCAATGGCAATTGCTTATGCCCAATACATTATTTGCAATAATCAAGGAAATGAAAACGAAGGAGGAGCAACTGCTTGCAATTTAAAGTTTGACCATTTGCAACATCCCGATTTGCACTTTGTGTATCCTGTTGCAACAACCGATAGCGTAAAATCTACACCTGTGAGTAGCGATTTTTTAACTGTGTGGAATGATTTTATCAAACAAAACCTATATGGTTCGGTAAATGATTGGTATGAAGCTATTGGTATTCAGAAAAAACAAGGAAACATTTCGGTACACGAAGCGGCAAGTATTCTAAAAAAATTAGCTTTAAAACCTTTTGAAGGTGGTTATAAAGTAATGATTGTGTGGATGGCAGAAAAAATGAATACTGAAACCGCAAACAAACTGCTAAAAATATTAGAAGAGCCAACCGAAAAAACTATTTTTCTATTAATCGCAGAAGATGAAAAAGCGTTGTTGCAAACCATTGTGTCTCGTTGCCAGGTTCTGCATTTTACTGCTTTGAACGAACAAGAAATTTTTCAAGCACTTATTGATAGAGAAAATTGCGATGAAGCAGATGCTTACGGAATTGCTAAAGAAGCACAAGGCAATTATAACAAAGCACTAAAATTGCGGTACAATATCACTAGCGAATATCCTTTTGATGAATGGTTTGTCACTTGGGTACGAGCAGCTTTTAGAGCAAACAAAAACGCACGTGTTGTAAACGATTTAATAAAATGGAGCGATGAAATTTCGGCTATTGGCAGAGAAAAACAAAAACAGTTTTTAAACCATTGTATGGAACTTTTTCGTCAGGCGTTATTACTGAATTACAGCACACCGAAACTAGTGTATATGCAGCCCAAGGTGGAGGGATTTAACTTGCAGAATTTTGCCCCTTTTGTAAACGAAAATAATATTTTAGACATCTACAAAGAAATCGAAGATGCTATTTACCATATTGAACGCAACGGAAACGCTAAAATTATTCTTACTGATTTATCCATTAAATTAACCCGATTGATTCATAAAAAGTAAAATTACAAAGTATTTACCCGCCAAACTTTTTCACTTTTACTTGTTTTTGTTGTACTTGTATCACAAAATCGGGTATGGTTGTTATCGCACCAGACTGAATTTGAACACTTTGAGTTACTTCCTTGCAAAAAGTATGTTCCGGTAAAGTGTGGGTATCTATGGTAACTTCATAATTTCCTGTAGGCAAAAATGCTACAAAATCTGCTTCGTCATTGGTAACAACTCTTTGTATAAACTGACCATTTTTGGTGATGATGCATATAATTCCTCCGTTTTTTAAATCGAAATTTTTAACCAATTTTTCATCGTATTGATACTTGATTTTTCCTTTTAAGGTGCCGTTTTGTTGCAAGGGTATAGCCACTTCATTGCTGTAATTATTGATGACACAATTGGTGCTTTCGGCAAACCATCCGTTCTGAAAAACAGCTTGCAAATTATAGGTTCCAAAAGGAATACTTTTGTATTGAATGATTCCATTGGCATTGGTTTTAAAAGTTGTTTTGTTAATAGTAACTAAAAAATCAGGTGCCGACTCATCATCTTCATCAAATATATTATTACTGTTTTTATCGTAAAAAACATGTGCGGTAAGTGTTCCTTTTCTACCTGCCGAAGCTGCTTTTCCACCTAAATTCATACTAAACCCAGCTTCTACAATAAATTGGGTGTTGGTTTGAAAAAAAGTGTTTTTGCTGTAACGGAACCATGACGAATTTAAAAAGAACCGATACAAATCCGTTGGAGCATAATTCATGTTTAGGAAAGCTGAAGGTGTTTCGCCCGAAACGAAATCATTCAAATAAGCCATGCCACTTCTCAGCAGCAATTTGTTGGAAAAGAATTTATGATCGGTTGCAACCGCAATGGACAATCGTTTGAAATCGTTTTGATTTTTGTTTAATGCTAGTAATGAGGTGTATTCAGACAGAAAAAAGCTGCCTTGCTGATAAGTTGCGCTGGCATTAAAACCTTTGAAACTGTAAATACTATTCAGCTTAAACTGCGGATACATCTTTGCTTTCTCAGACATTTTTAGCAAACCTTCTTCAATC
Organism: Flavobacterium sp. CBA20B-1; assembly: GCF_028473145.1. Lineage (NCBI taxonomy): Bacteria > Pseudomonadati > Bacteroidota > Flavobacteriia > Flavobacteriales > Flavobacteriaceae > Flavobacterium > Flavobacterium sp. CBA20B-1. Next base: position 2,163,625 of record NZ_CP092370.1, on the reverse strand, counting down.
CCCAAAATAATGGAGTGTTTTTGATTGGGACTCAACCAATTAAAATGCTGCGTAAGGCGAAAAGCATCCATCGCCAAAAAACCATTAGGCACAAGCCAGGCAAACGCATCGCTTGTTTCTTTATAATATTGAAAACCAAAGCTTTTCCCGATTGATTTTGCGCGCGGAAGGGTAAGGCCCGTATCCAAACGAAAAGTGGTTGTTTGCATATTGAATTGATACGTGAAAGATTCCGGAGCAAAATTGGCATAAAAAATATTGGCAAAAACAGTGCGTTCGCGCTTTAGGTTTTTCATGAAATTTTGTTGTACTTGCACCACTCCTCTCCTATTTCCCGGAAAATAATCACTACTAACATAGTAATTTCCAGACAAGCGGATATTGTTTATGGAACCACTATACTGCGTTTCAAACGCAAACGAAGGTTGCTTTTTATTGATGCGGTTGTAACTACTAAAACCTCCGTGGGCTTTCAACCGAAGACTCCAATTATTGTTGATAAACTGCGCTTTTTCCACACCAAACACCTGATGGGTTGCAGCCTCTATTTTATCTTCCTTAAAAACATAATTAAAACTTTTTTGATTGGATGGATTGTTGGCTCCAAACGTTCCCAAGGCAAACACACCAAAACCTCGCTTTAAAAAGGCATCTTGCTCGATTAAATTAAAATTTTCATCGATAAATCCTGCCACAAAACGGTTGTTTAAATTTTTATTGGCTGTTTCTAATTGAATTCCTCGTCCAAACAAAGGCATCTCTATGGGCTGACTTAAATTGCCTATTTTTAATTGATGCTGCTCTAAATGATACGCCAAATAAGTGTTGCTTATTAATGGTTGGTTTTGACTATCGGTTTTGTAAATATTTCCGTTTACCGATAAATAACCCGCAGGCAGATCCACATCGCCTGAACCCATTAATTGATACACATTGCTGTTCGATCCACTGGTTCGATAGCTGGTTGTAAGTGTGTTTTTTTGATAATAACGCGAATAGGCTGCACTTTGAGTGTCTTCATAGCGTTTTACCGACGACACATTTTGCACATTTATAGCTAGGTTTCCAAACAATATTTTTTCTGAACTGCGCATCGCTGCAACGTTTACCGTAAATTGTGATTTTTCTAAAAGTGATTTTTCTACCCAAAATTTAAAATCAAATACCGAATCTTTTCGAACATCTATCACAGCAGTTTGCTCGAAAAAATTATTTTCACTTGTTAATTGCGGAATACTAAAAACCACAAAAACCTGTTGGGGTTTGTTGCCCAAATTGCTTACCTGAACTTTTACCGATAGTGAATCGTTGGCATTGGTTAGAAAAATAGTGGGCGAAACAGCTTGCAAACTCATTGTGTTATTCTCTTCCACGTGTTCTTCCACGCTGTTCGTTGCAATTAATTGGTTGTTATTATCTAAAAGTGTTACTACAATTTCTGCTGTTCCGGCTGTTGCAGCTTTTCCTTTGATTATTTTTAAGGGGATATAAACTTGTTCATTGGGTTGCAGTTGCACCGCTATTTCTGATCCTGAAATGCTTTTAAAACCTTGCGGCGTGGTAATTTGTATAAATCCGCTAAACGGATTTTCAGAACTGTTTTTTAAAGCAATGGTACTGTCAATTATATTGGCTCTTCCCTTTGCAGCTGTTGTTTCAACATGCATTTCCACAATTTGCTGTGCTTGCAATTCGCAGCAAGCAGCAACCATGCACAGCAAAAGCCAAAGCCTTTTTAGGAAGAAATGAAACATGAATTTTGTTTTTTACTGAGGAACAATCTCGTATTGCAAAGTAGTGGTATATTGTTCTGGTTTTGCGTTGATTAAATTGATATCGTTTGGTTTGGTGGCATACATCATATCAAAATATACTTGAGCCCCTTGAGTTGATGCTCCTGTCGCAATTTTTTGCGAAGTTGCACTTAACGAAACTGGAAAAACCAAGGCTTGATTGCCTAAAGTGGGAACCAATGACAAGTTTATCGTATTTAAAGGCAATGTATTATTTGATACCGACAAAAAATGCGGCTGCAAAGAAGCTACTTTTAATTGATAGTTGGTATTTGTAGTCACCATTAGTCCATTTGCATAAATAGCATTTGCGCCTTGCAAATAATCTTGCTTTGTTTTTAATTCTACCAAACCATTTACCGCATTCGAAGCTATTTTGATAGCCAATTGATTGGTTGGTGTTGGTGGTGTGCCGCTCAAAGTAGCGATTTGCAATCGGTAATACCGCTCTTGTATGCCCTTAACTTGATTTTTATGATCGTAAAATCTAAATTCTAAAACCATTACAAACTCAGACCAAGTAGTGAATTGCGAAAGATAAGCCCCGCCTTCTACCTTTAAATCAAAAGGAATGTGCAAATTATAATACGGATTTCCGCCTGCCGCCACATTGTACAAACCTGCTTGTGATTGAGGTACTAAGAAAACTTCCTGACCTTGTTGCAAAAAAGTTTGCAAAGGCATGCCAATTTGTGTAATTGTAGGCACAGTTCCTCCGTTGAATTGTCCGTAGGTGGTGGTGGGCAACAAACTGATTTTATCTGCAGGAAAAATCTGGCTTCCGTTGCTAATTGGTTGTTTCACGCGCACAGAAACCCTCCATGTGGGTAAGTTTAAATTGCCGTTACCATCGAGCCAAACTTTATAGGCATTTGTTTTTACAATACCATTGTAAGAGTTAATACTGGCATAGTTGTTACTATCCACATTCAAATTTTGTGCATGGATTAATGAACTAAAGCATACTAAAACAATAAAAAAATTCTTGCTATTCATTGGTAAAAGTTAATTCGCCCATTTCTATGGTGTTTTCATCGCCGTAATCAATAAGTATAGTCGCTGTATATTTTCCTTTTTCAATAGCTTCGGGCAATGCAATAATCATTTTGCGATTGTCTGCCGGCATGGTGTAAAAGATTATATGATCAATAATTGTTTTCTTACCCGTTTGCGTGTTTAACAGTTCCGGATACACAATTCCATCTGCCCAAATGTTTCCTGTATTTTTAAAGTACAATTCTATTTGATTGCTTTTTTTATCGAACAGAATATTCTCTATTTCTAATTTTCGATTTTTAATTGCTTGGGTTCTATGGAACAATTTAATGCCCGAACGAACACTTACTTTTATATTGGCGCCACGGCTGTCCACATCATCAATAGGATTCATTTGGGTTACATACAACATAGCCGTATGCACGGGAATATCGTCTTTAAAAGTGTTTGGCACCGTAATGTTTACTTCGATTTCTTTTTGCTCGCCAGGTTTTAGTGAAAAATAACTATCTTTTTTACTAATGCTTACCCAACCCGCACAAGATGTTGCCAAACTATCTGCCGCATACATCATATTTTCGCCCAAGTCATTGTATTGCCAATCGCCTAAACTCACTGCAAGATCCATTACATGCGCGGCACTTACATTGGTAACAACTACTTTTTGCCGACTGCTTTGCCCGGCATCTGATTCATAATATAGGCGGGGAGGCGAAACCGAAACACCGGTTTGGGCAAAAACGCCAAAACACCAGCAAAAGGTTACTAAAAGAAAGGCTATTATTTTCATAAAAAAAACGAAAAAAAATTATTTAAAAAAAGTGCTACAAATCATGCAGCACTTTTATATGTAATTTGTTTAGGCTATTATTTAGCGTAAATGGTATAAGTTACTGTAGTTGTAAACGTTGTTGGGGTTTGGTTTGCCACATATTTGTCAAGATATGCATCGTTCCCAGCTGATTTGTATTCAATGTCGATATTTTTATCTCTTGCTCCTTTTGTAGATGATGCAATAACACCTTCTGTAGCAGACAATTCAATGTTTTGGCTGTATTGTGCATCTGCCAACGCATCCTGTGTACCCGCTAAAGCAGTAAGTTTAATTGTTGCTGCAGCAATACTTCCATTAGGACCTGCTGTTCCGGTATTTGTTAATTCAGAGCCACTTGCTTTCACTTTCACTTCAAAACCACCTGTACTGAAAATATTCAAATGGTTTTCTTGTCTTGAAGATACCCCATCGTTGTAGTGTTGCTTCGTTGTGTAATCTAAATTAACTGTTTTCTGTTGTGGATTCACTACTAATGTTTGAATAGGATTTAGTCGCACATTTAAAGTTACGTTGTCAGAATTTCCAACAGATCCAGGTTGTGCTTGAGTTGTGATTCCACATAAAACTACTAAAGATGTAATTACTAATTTTTTCATTTTTTTCTTATTTTTTATTTTGTTGCTTAATTCTTTTTATTATATTTGATAGTTATAAATACTTACTTCTAAATTCGGATACAAAAGTACCGCATAGCATGTTTATGCTACTTATTAAAATATGCATAAAACTTGTAGTTTTTTACTTGTTTGAATTCCCTACATAAATTTTGAAGAAAAAAATGATACACAGCTGACTGATAAACAGTAGTTTATTGGGAAATAATCGTGTAAACAATTGTGTAGCTTTTGTTGGTAATCGAGTTACTGTTCGCAAAATCAGCAAAAGTGTCATTGGCAGCACCTTTATAGCTAATGTTTACATTTTTATTGATGGCTCCTTTGGTTGCAGATATAATGGGCTGTGCTGTTTCGGAAATGTTTTTTTGAGTGTACACCACATGCGAGCTGCTTAAAGGTTGAGAACCTGATGTGGGCAAAACAGCGATGTTTTCAAAAGTTTTATCGGTTGCAGATGCAGCAATTGCATTTACTTTTACCTGAAAGCCACCTGTGCTGTATATGGTTAAATGGTCTTTTTGTTCAGAAACCACACCGTTTTTGTAGTCTTCGCGGGTGTAGTATGATAAATCTACACTTTTTTGTTCTGCGTTAACAACTAATGTTTGTATCGGATATAAGTTCACGTTCAGCGTTACACTACTTTGTGCCTGAACCGCAAAACTAAAAAAATGTAGTGCAATGACCGCTATTCCGTTTTTTATAAACATACGTCCGATAATTGATCGGTTTAACAATTAATATGTTAAATATAACGAAATAATTCTGATCAAAAACAGACAATTATCATTTATTTACAAAAAAATAATCATTAAAAAACCTTACATATTGATACTCTTTAGGTTCGTAACACAGTGTTTACTTCCTCCCGAATCATGCGCGGATTTTTGTGGGTGTATTTTTTTATGAATGTACTAAAGTTTGCTTCGTCATTAAACCCTAACTGGTAAGCTATTTCTGAAACGGTATAGTTGGAGTGTTTTAACATTCGAATGCCTTGACCCACTATTTTATCAATAATCACTTGTTTGGCACTTTTCCCTAAAACAGATTCTGTCATTTCGCTTAATCGGCGCGGCGTGATATGCAGCAAATCGGCATAAAAACTCACCTGCTTTTCTGTTTGATAATTTCGTTGCAACAACACCCGAAAACGGTTTACGATGTCTAGAAAAGTGAACTTACGCGTATCGTTGATTTCGCATACTTTTTCATCTACATAAAACAACCCGTCTAGCAGCAGCGCTTCTACGCAATTGTGTGCAACAGAAATATACAAGCCATTGTTCTGTTTGGTTTTATAGAGCGCCAAACGGTTTATAATCAATTTCAAAACTTCATCAATAGGGATAGAAGCTTGCGTGGTAATAAAAGGCAAAGCGGTATTAAAAAACAAATCAGAATGCAGCAACATGGTGTCTTTTGCAGATCGTTCGAAAAAAGAAGAAGAAAATGTTAAGGCATATACATTCCCTTCTGCATTACAATTGGGACAAAACACAATATCTTTTGCCGGACCTAAAAAAGTAAGGCTACCCTTTTTCACCTTGTAATCAATTCCTTGTATGGTAAATATAGCTTCGCTAACAGCAATTAAGATTACAAAATAATCTAAGGTATTAAAGGCACGACTGCCATTATTCCTTTTAATTAAAACATCTACCGAATTTACGCTGAAACCGTTTTCATTGAGTTCATCTGTAATTTTATACATAATACTTTTATTGGGTCTGTTGAAACAACACTTTAAAATCACTAAAATTTTCTGTTGAAATGTACTGATTTTCTACTTTACTACCAATAACATATAGCATTTTTATGCTATATTTACAATAAAATCACATAAGTTTCGGAAAAACGAACAGATGAAGGGCTTAAGCGATGCGTTTTCCTAGAATTTTCAACCCAAACTCTTGCCCATCAAGCATTGCAATATTTGGCAAAGTTGCCCAATCGTTAAATCCTAAATCTTTGAAAAGTTTTAAACTGGGGTGATTGTGCGCAAAAATAAATCCCAATAAGGTTTTTATGCCCAACTCGGGAGCCGTTTCCATACAATGTTGTAAAATTTGCTTGCCATACCCCTTTTTTCGTTGTGCTTCCTGCAAATAAATACTTATTTCGGCAGTGGCGTTGTATGCCGGCCGACCATAAAACGATTGAAAACTCACCCACCCCACTAATTCGTTGCGGTTGTTTTCCACCATCCACAAGGGCCGTGTGGAAGCATTGTGTTCGTAAAACCATTTTTGTTTGCTCTCCACAGAAACCATTTCTGTATCGGCAGTAACCATTCGTGAAGCGATGGTAGAATTGTATATGGCAACAATTTCAGAAAGATCTTCTATGTTTGCATTTCGGTAGGATAATGAGCTCATTTAGTTTTTTTGTTGTATGTCGATATTCTTTATTTGATCCATTGTTTCGGTTAACGCCAATTGATACCACTGTTCCATTAAAGGAAAAATGTATTGCGCCACTTTTTCGATAGGTTTGTAAAAAACCGATGTATCTAATTTTTCTTCTGGCACAATAAGGTTGTTATAATTGATCTTTTGGAATACATTCAAAAAAACCGATATAATCAACAGCATTTTCAATCCTTCAAAAACAGCACCGAACAACTTATTCACAAAACCCAATGCCAAACTTTCAGCTATCTTGGTTAATGCTCTTCCCAAGAAAAAAAGCGATACCAACACAATAACAAAAGTGAGCATAAAAGCCACCACTGTTAACGTTTCAGGGTTCCATTGTGTGTGTATTGTTAAAAAACCACGAACATAAAACGAAAAACGCAACGAAAGATAAATTCCGGCGATTAGTGCCACAAACGAAACTACCGAAACCACTAAACCGTTTTTCACGCCTTTAAACAAAGCATAGCCCAATAAAACGGCAATTATTAAATCTACAACAATCATAACTATAAAATAAAATACAAATATAAAGCAGTTTCGGTATTAAGAAATATCTTTGTAGCTCAATAAAAAATTTATGACACGAGACGAACAACTAAAAGAGCGATGGAGCGTTTTGGTAGAAAAACTATCCAAACAATTTGCAGACGGCGATGCTTTAGACGTTGATGGAATCACCTATTTAATTGGCATACAAGAACTTGGTAAGTTCAATAAAAAATTTAAGAAAGACGAGAAAGTAAACATTATGCACATAGCCATTTGCCGTTTGCTGGAACCTTTTGGCTACTATGAATTTTCGCACTACGATGCAGACGGTTGGCCACACTATACCGTAAAAGATCAGTTGCCCCACCTAAAAGCAGGCGAACAAACTATATTAATGAAAGATGCCATTGTGCAGTATTTTTTAGAGAATGGCTATATTGACTAATTTTTAACCTTTCTAATTTTCAGCATCGCCCAAAAAGCGTAAATTTGCAACAATTACCTGTTTTATAAAACAATGATAGATAAAATTAAAGAACTGATTGGCGAAGCAGAAGCTTTTACCACTACTGATAAAGATGCTTTAGAAGCTTTTAGAATTAAGTTTATTTCTAAAAAAGGCTTGATTAATGAGATTTTTGCCGAGTTTAAAAATGTTCCAAACGAGCAAAAGAAAGCATTTGGGCAGGCAATAAACACCTTAAAAAATGCCGTAGAAAACAAAATTAAAACCATACAAGATGCATTGGAATCAAAAGAAGATGCAATTGGGATTTATGGCGATTTAACTCGTCCGGGAACACCCGTGCAAATTGGTGCGCGCCACCCTATATCGTTAGTAAAAAATCAGGTGATTGATGTGTTTTCGAACATTGGTTTTAACGTTTCCGAAGGTCCAGAAATAGAAGACGATTGGCACAACTTTGAAGCCTTGAATTTTCCTGAACACCACCCTGCCCGCGACATGCAAGATACCTTTTTCGTGCAAATGAATCCTGATTATTTGTTGCGCACGCACACTTCATCGGTTCAAGTGCGCTATATGGAAAACAACCAACCGCCTATTAGAACCATTTCGCCTGGGCGCGTTTTTCGTAACGAAGCCATTTCGTCGCGTTCGCACTGTATTTTTCATCAGGTAGAAGGTTTGTATATTGATAAAGATGTATCGTTTGCCGATTTAAAGCAGACTTTATTATATTTCACAAAAGAAATGTTTGGCAAATCGAAAATTCGTTTGCGCCCTTCGTATTTTCCATTTACAGAACCAAGCGCCGAAGTAGATGTTTATTGGGGCTTGAAAACCGAAACCGATTACCGCATTACCAAAGGAACAGGTTGGTTGGAAATTATGGGTTGCGGAATGGTTGATCCTAACGTTTTAAAGGCATCCAACATTAACCCTGACGAATATTCTGGTTTTGCTTTTGGTATGGGATTAGAGCGTATGGCTATGCTTTTGTATCAAATTGGCGATATCCGTATGTATTTTGAAAACGATGTGCGCTTTTTAGAACAGTTTAAATCGAATTTCTAAAATACTTACATAATTATATTAAAGCTCTTGTTTATTCAAGTGCTTTTTTTATTTTTGAAAAAAAAAACATTTTTATGGATTTAACAGATATCGTTCAGAAAAACAAGGCAAGCAAAGGGTTGCGATTTGCCAATTATTTAATTGATTTTATTGCAGTAATTATTGTAAGTTTTATTGTAGGCGCCCTCATTGGGATATTGTCAGTATTATTTAATTTTGACATCTCCTTTTTGGACAATGAACTAATAAGTAGGCTGTTTGGTATAATTATTTTTCTGTTTTATTATGCTTGTATTGAAACATTAACCAAAGGCAGATCCATAGGAAAATATATTACAGGAACCAAAGTAGTTACCGTAGAAGGAGAACAACCCGCAAACAGTGTTTTTTTAAAAAGAAGTTTTTGCAGACTTATTCCTTTTGAAGCATTTAGTTTTTTGGGCGAAAATGGTTGGCACGATAGCATTCCTAAGAGTGCTGTTGTTGTAAAAAAAGATTTTGAACAAGATTTGTACCTGCATCAATCGGTGAATGCTATTGGAACACCTGTTGATTAACTGTTATCCTAGATATTGCCTTTATTGCTGAAAAACAAACGTTTGGGACCAACAAAAAAGAATACCAAAGCAGTTGCAAACGATATAAAACCAACGTTTACAATAAACCCTAAAGCGAAGCAAATTACCCAGATTAATTTTTCGCCAGCAGGCATTTTTTGGGATTTAAAAATCATAAAATACGCCAACGCAATATAAAAAACAGATGAAAGTAAACCAGCGGTAATTAAATTGTTTCCGTTTAAAAAGCCAAGCTCCATGTGGGTTACTTTAAATACCGACCCCGCCATTAAGATGATAAAACTCAACACAAACGCTATTCTGTAATAGGTAAAAAGATTCATACTTTACATTTTTACAAATTTACGCAAATTGAAATCTTTTTTCGGTTTGTATAATTTCGTTTTTCACCATCGGAATAATTTTAGAATAAAGCACTATTAAAAATAAAATATAAAGCGTTGAAATTGTTGTACTAAATAAAACTTTAAACAACGAAGGGGTTAGTGTTGATGTTGTAAAACCAAACCTAAAATAAATTAATAACGATATAGGTAAAGTGTATAAATAATTAGCCGTATTTTGAATTAGCCATTTTTTGGGTGTTTTAAAACTTACTCTCTGATAAACAAAAACCGCAACTGTTATTGCAACAATACCTATTAAAATAACATAATCGTTTGCCACCATCCATTCATTTGGATTTGAAAAAATTTGAAAAAGAATATAAAACAATGCTGCTGAAAAGATAATTTTAGGAACGGAGAAAAAAGCAATTAGTTCCTTTTTAATTAATCGCGAGTAATGATTTTGCAACGCAGCCTGTTTCTGTTCAACCAAACTTGTAAAGCCAAAAATGCTAAATTTTTTAAACTCGGTTTGCAAAGCGTCTTCAAACAAAATGTTTGGGTTTTCTTTCCATTGATCTTCAATTGCATTTGCTAAATGATCAACTAATTCTACCTGTACATCGTAATGCTCTACAAAGTGTTTTTTAGTAAAAGTGAATAATTGTTCTATTTGCTGATTGTTTAAACGTTTTTCCATTTTTTGATATTTTTAATCATTTTTAAATGGCGAAAATAGTTGCAGTATTTTATAATAAACATAAAGTAAAATGCATTAAAAAATACCAAAACACCCAACCACAATTCGATATTGTCAATATATTTTATTCCTTGCTGCATAAAAATCATTGAAATTGCCATTAAGCACATTGCTGCTAAAGTTTTCTTATTTGCAAAAGCCGCAATTTGTCCGTAAACAGTTGTATAATTTCCTTCTTTGTATTTTTTTAAAACATATTGGTTCAATAGAATTGCAATTGCAAAGACAATTATTTTATAAATAAAAACAATAGAATTAATCGTTTCTATTTCCATTGAATCTTTAAAAAGATAAATTAATACCGGAGCTAAAAGAGAAATAAAAATCAAGATAATTAAATCATTTTTAAAAGTTGCCATTAATTGTTCTTTATAAAACAAGGGCATTTTAATTTTTCCATACAAATGCATTCCGCTCCATTCAACCTCTCGCAAGCGGTTGTGCCAGTTTTCAAAAACTCTATCAAACGATGCTTCAAAAGAATCGGTTTTCATCTTTTCTTCAATTTCCGAAGCTATATGATCTATTACTTCGTGCTTGACATCGTCATAGTAAAAATCATAATCAACATAAAGTTTTTCCTCTATTTGCTGAATTTGTTCTGTTGATAGCTTCATTAGTAACCTAATTTCAAGTTCGGTTTTACAATATTTTGCATATTACGCACAAAATTTTCCAACTCCTCTATACGCGAAACCGTTTCTTTCACGCCACTTTCTGTCAGCTTGTAATATTTGCGAACACGTCCATCCACACGATCCATTTCCACATCTAAAAAGCCATCTGCCTCCATCTTGTGCAATGCTGGATATAAAGCACCTTCTGTAATATTCATTTCGCCTTGCGTAATTTCTTTCACCTTTTGGGTGATTTCGTAACCATACATCTTTCCATTTTGCTCTAGAAGTTTCATAATAATGGTGTTTAAACTTCCTTTGTACAATTGTTGTTGCTTTTTCATATACTTATGAATTTTAGGTATGACAAATATACATCATTTTTTTATGCATCCAAATATTAGGTATAATTTTATTTTGAAAATGATAAATATCATTAGTAAGCCATTGTAATTTTGTATTTTTGCAGAAATTCAATCAAAATGTCAAAATTCAATCCTTTAAAGGTTAAAGAAATACGAAGAGAAACACCATTGGCTGTTTCGATTGTTTTTGATGTTCCCGATCATTTAAAAGCTGATTACACATTCAAATCGGGGCAATATGTAAACATCAAAACCCTTATAAACGGTGAAGAAGTTCGCAGGTCATACTCTATTAGTTCATCGCCAAAAAGCAACGAATTGCGAGTAGTGGTGAAAGCGGTAGCAAACGGTGTTTTTTCTACCTATGTTACCACCCAATTGCAAGTGGGCGCTGTTTTAGAGGTGGCACAACCAGAAGGCAAGTTTGTATTAGAAAACCCAAATGCTAAAATAATTGCAGGAATTGCTGCCGGAAGCGGTATCACACCTATTATTTCGCTGGCCAAAGATGTATTAGAAAATGCTGCCGATACTACTTTTATATTGGTTTATGGCAACAAAACAGTAGAAGACACCATCTATTACAACGAAATCGAGGCTTTAAAGAATCACTATTTAGGGCGTTTTTTTGTACATTACACCTTTACAAAAACGCATCCAGAAGGTGCTTTATATGGAAGAATTGAACGATCTACCATTAATTTTGTCTTTAAAAATAAGCACAATGAAAAGCATATAGATGAATATTTTTTGTGCGGTCCTGAAGATATGATCCAAAAGGTAACAAATGTGCTAACCGAAAACGGCGCGCGCGATGAGCAAATTCACTACGAATTATTTACAACCAGTTCTACAAATGGCGAAATACCTGTTTCGGGCGAAGGTATGGTAAAAGTCACTGTTATGGTTGACGATGTTGAAACAACATTCAACATGCCGCGTACCGAAAATATTTTAAACGCTGCTCTCAAACACGGAATCGACGCTCCTTATTCGTGCCAAGGCGGAATTTGCAGTTCATGTATGTGTCGCACAGTGAAAGGATCGGCAGAGATGAAAACCAATCATATTTTAATGGATGATGAAGTGGAAGAAGGTTTGCTTTTAGCGTGCCAAGCTTATGTAACGTCAGACGAAATTTATGTTGATTTTGACGATGTTTAAAACATATTTCAATTAGACAAACCAAAAGCAGGATTAAAAAATCCTGCTTTTTTTGTAAATTTATGTTATCTTTATAATAAAATGCTTAAAAAAATCATTCTTTATACGCTTGGACTAATCGCATTTATAGTTCTTGGAATTTTTATCTATCAGAATCTTCCGATTGAAATCACTCGTAAAAGTGAGATGACGCTGGGCAATAAAATCATTAAGAATATTGAAGCATACCAATCAATCCATAATGAATTACCAAAAGAAAATGATTGGGAAACACTTGGGAAATTGGGCTTTCAGATTCACGAAATGGGCACACAGCCCAATTATACCTATAACAATCAAGATGCGTATGAAATTGTTTTTTTAGAAGGATTTAACGGTCCTTATTTGCTTTGGAATTCTATTGAAAGAAAGTGGAAGATTGGGTTTCCTACTGTTTTTATTACAGCTAAAGAAGACTCTATCACCTTTTTTAGAGGAAATCAGGTATTATTTATTAGACCAAGTGATGAAAAATTTAAATCTTTAGAAGGGGAACAAGGTATTTATGAAGTGGATTCCGATTTTGGATTTGGCATTCAAAGAACAATTGATAGTTTGCGTTTGCAATCTAAATATAAAGATCTAAAGTTTGAAGTTGTTACTGAGAGATTTATCGAAATCAAAGATTGTAAAAATTGTCCTATCAAAATAGACACTGACACACTATTGTACACAACACTATTGATTTCACCCGGAAAAGAAATTAAAATTATAGAAATCATTCATTCTATGGGATATTTGTCTGCAATTGATGATTTTTTTGATGTGAAATCATTTTAAAAGATGTTTCTGCAAATAATAACCCCGACAGAGTTTAAAACTCTGTCGGGGTTAAAATTTACTAAGAAATCTTTTTTTAAACCTGTGAGGTCTGTTTTCTTACAAATCAAAACCTAAATCGGTGCGATAGTATTTTTTATCAAAGTTTATTTTTTCAACATTTTGGTATGATTGTGCCAAAGCTTCTTTAAAACTATTTCCGTAAGAAGTGATAGCAAGCACACGCCCGCCGTTTGTAACGATATTTCCGTCTTTTTCAGCTGTACCGGCATGAAATACAATTGAATTTTCTACCTGATCCAAACCTGTAATTAGTTTACCTTTTTCATAATCTTCAGGATATCCGCCCGAAACCATCATCACGGTTGTTGCCGTGCGCTCATCGATTTCCAAAACAGCTTGGTCTAAAGTTTGAGAGGCTACAGCCTGAAATAATTCCACCAAATCAGATTTTATTCGGGGTATCACCACTTCCGTTTCCGGATCGCCCATACGTACATTGTATTCAATTACAAAAGGATCGTTGCCTACTTTTATCAAACCAATAAAAATAAATCCTTTGTATTCTATATTATCATTTTTTAAACCGTTAATTGTTGGTTTTACAATGCGTTCTTCTACCTTCTGCATAAAAGCATCATCGGCAAATGGAACCGGAGAAATAGCACCCATTCCACCTGTGTTTAAGCCGGTATCACCTTCGCCTATTCGTTTATAATCTTTTGCTGTGGGTAATATTTTATACGACTTTCCATCGGTTAATACAAAACAAGAGAGTTCTATTCCGTCTAAAAATTCTTCAATAACCACTTTCGATGATGCGTCGCCAAACTTGGCATCTACCAACATATTGCTTAATTCCTGTTGAGCTTCGGTTAAATCGTTTATAATCAAAACACCTTTTCCGGCAGCTAAACCATCAGCCTTCAAGACGTAAGGAGGTTTTAATGTAGTTAAAAAATCATGTCCCGCATTAACCGTATCTTTAGTAAAAGACCGGTATCTAGCTGTGGGAATATTGTTTTTTACCAAAAACTGTTTGGCAAACTCTTTACTTCCTTCTAATTGTGCGCCGTGTTGAGATGGACCAATTACAGGAATAGTTGTTAAATCTGAATCGTTTTTAAAGAAGTCATAAATACCCTTTACCAACGGGTCTTCAGGCCCAACAACTACCATTTCTATAGTATTTGACAACACAAATTGCTTAACCGCATTAAAATCTGTGAGGTTTATTGCTGCGTTTGTTGCAATTTTACCAATTCCAGCGTTTCCAGGTGTCACAAATAGTTTGCTACATTTTGCACTTTGAGTTATTTTCCAAGCCAAAGCGTGCTCTCTTCCGCCCGACCCTAATAGTAAGATATTCATAATAATAAGGATGTTTTGTTTTTTGAATTACAAAAATAAGATTTAAAATAGAACTAATACGCCTTTTTCTCGCCTTTCAACGCATTTTTAATGGTGAGATAAATTATTTTAAGGTCCAAAAGCAACGACCAACTTTCCATATAAAAAATATCATATTTTATACGGTTGATGATATCGGTATCGTTTTCAATTTCACCTCGATAACCATGAGTTTGTGCCATGCCTGTTATTCCAGGCTTTATAAAATGGCGCGCTTTGAATTTATTTACTTTTACAGCATATTTTTCGGTAAAGTTTAACATGTGCGGACGAGGTCCTACTACCGACATATTCCCAATAAATACATTAAAAAACTGAGGCATTTCGTCTAAACTGGTACGGCGAAGAAATGCTCCAACTTTTGTAATTCTGGGGTCATTTTTTATAGCTTCTGCAATATCTGCATGGTCATTAACAAACATCGACCTAAATTTATAGCAGTTAAATTCTTCATAATCTAAACCGTGTCTTTTTTGCTTGAAGAAAATAGGTCCTTTGGATTCTAATCGTATTAAAATAGCGATTAAAGGTGTTAACCACGACATGATTCCTATAATTACTAATGAAGAAAAAACAATATCAAAACCACGTTTTATAAAATAATTCAACGGATCATTTAGCGGAGTGGTTCGTGAGGGCATCACCGGAATTACTCCGTAATAATCTACTTTTAGATTGGCTGATAGCAAGTCCTTTTTTGAAGGCAAGAACTTTAAAAGTTTTAAATTATTATCCACATAATCAATAAAATAGCCTACTTGTTTGGTTGTTGTTTTTTCTAAACTTAAATAAATTTCGTCTATTTTATTTTCTTCGCAATAATTTATTATTTCTGACGGATGCGACTGAATCAGTGAAAATTGGCTGATTAAGGCATATCCGTAATCGGGATTTGTGGTAACAAATTTCACAAAATTTCTTGTTAAATCATCATGACCAACAATTACAATTTTACGGAGATTTCCTTTATAATATTTTCGAAATAATTTCAACAACCAAAAAACCAAGTACTTAGCCGCAACAATAATAAAGCCCGAAAAAAGCAAATAGTATCCTAAAACGCTGTAAGTTTCTGTTAAAGTAAACAAACCGTTGAGTGCGAATACGTTGAGCGCAAATAAAAAATATTGTTTAATTATCTTCTGTGCGATTTGTATAAGTTTTGTAAAGCGATAAACTTGATAGAATTTAGTGATAACAGCCGTTACAATCCAAGAAAAAGAAAGGTATAGATAGAAAAATACCGTTTGGAAAGAGATTGGCAACAGTAGCAATGCCAATGCAACCAAAACAAACAAATCGAATGTGATGGTAATGGGTCTTAAATACTTAGAATATCTACCTATTTTTCGTTGCACTAATAAATGTATTTAGAAAAATCTTTATGTTCTTCTTTTTTTAATTCTTCTGCCGAAAGCGTTCTAAAATAATCAAAAGTTCTTTGTAATCCTGTTTTTCGGTCTATTTTTGGTTGCCAATTTAATATTTTTTTGGCTAATGAGATATCGGGCTGGCGCTGTAACGGATCATTTTCCGGCAGCGGCTTATAAGAAATTTGCTGCTTTGTACCAGTTAATTGTATGATTTCCTGCGCAAATTCATTGATAGTTATTTCATGGGGATTTCCAATATTAACGGGCAAATGGTAATCGCTGAGCAACAAGCGATAAATTCCTTCAATTTGATCATCTACATAACAAAAAGAACGGGTTTGGTTGCCATCACCAAAAATAGTTAAATCTTCTCCGCGCAACGCTTGCCCCATAAAAGCAGGTATCACTCTACCATCGTTCAAACGCATTCGGGGTCCATAGGTGTTAAAAATACGCACGATTCGGGTTTCTAAACCATGAAAATTATGGTATGCCATGGTGAGCGATTCTTGAAACCTCTTCGCTTCGTCATACACGCCACGCGGGCCAATTGTATTCACATTTCCATAATAATCTTCGGTTTGCGGATGAATCAATGGGTCGCCATAAACTTCAGAAGTAGATGCGATTAATATACGGGCGTTTTTGGCTTTTGCAAGGCCTAATAAGTTGTGTGTGCCTAACGAACCTACTTTTAGGGTTTGAATTGGAATTTTTAAATAATCAATTGGACTGGCAGGCGATGCAAAATGCAGAATATAGTCTAAATTTCCGGGTATATGCACAAATTTTGTTACATCGTGATGATAAAACTCAAAATGTTCCTCTTTGAACAAATGCGCAATGTTTTTTAAATCGCCGGTAATTAAGTTATCCATCGCAATAACATGCATGCCTTCATTTAAAAAACGATCGCACAAATGCGAACCCAAAAAACCAGCGGCTCCTGTAATTAATACCCTTTTCATAGTTCAACTATTTTGTGTAAAATTAAACTATTATGTATGAAAAAAAAATGGTTACTCTTTATATATTAAATAGAGCACGAAATCCTTCAACAATTTGTATTCCAAAAAGAAACCGGTTTCGATTAATATTCTAAAAAGCAAATAGTTATCCTAAAAGAACTTGTTTTTAGAACATTTTGAATACATTATTATTATTTTTTTTACTATAAAAATCAATATCTGTTTCTAACTAAATACATTGATTTAAAAACCATGATTAATCTACAAATACGTTAAAAATATTCAATAATGAAAAAGAAAATAAGGCAGATAAACTGCTACTGATAAAGGGATACTATTAAAAAAATGTATAAGTATGGTATAAAATTTAAAAAAAAACGACTTCAAAATAAGGAAGTCGTTTTAATTATTAAAAGTCAAATTCTTCAGGTACACTTTGCGTTGGTGGTGCAAGGCTGTCTCGTTTACTGCTTCCGCCAATAACAGAGTCGGTAGCAGCGCGTTTCCAGCAATCAACCAATACACTTATGTTTGATGGTCGTTCAAACTCTTCATCTGAAACATAAAGCTCTTTATCGGCATAACATTTCTTCATAAAAATACCCCAAATAGGCAGCGCCATAGTGGCACCTTGCCCGTAAACTGTAGATTTAAAATGTGCGGCACGGTCTTCATTGCCCACCCATACACCTGTAACTAAGTTGGGCACCATACCAATAAACCATCCGTCAGAATTGTTTTGTGTGGTACCGGTTTTTCCAGCAATTGGATTTTTAAATGCATACGGATATCCGGTCATGGTGTGGTATCCGGCACCTCCTGATCCTGTATAACGCAATCTACCTCCTGATCCACCTTCCGTAACGCCTTCTAATAATTTTATGATGGCATAAGCGATGTCTTTGTTCATTACATCGCGGGTTTCTGCTCTTGATTCGAACAGAACAACGCCGTTTTTATCGGTAATTTTATTCACAAATCGCGGTTTCACATACACGCCTTGGTTGGCAAATGTGCTGTATGCAGCTACCATATCGCTCACGGTAATTTCTACCGCACCCAAAGCAATTGCCGGAGAGGCAGGAATATCTGATTTTACACCTAAATCTCGGCATAAATCAATGACCGCTTTTGGACCCACGCGATCCATTAAGCGAGCTGTTACTGTATTGAGCGATTGTGCTAAAGCATATTTCATAGTCACTGAACCGTAGTATTTACCACCTGAATTTTTAGGCGACCACGGACGCTGAATTCCATAACGACCTTTTGCCATTGTGAAAGGACCGTCGTAAATGTAATCACAAGGGCTCATTCCCAGCTGGTCAATAGCTGTTGCATATACAAACGGCTTAAAGGTGGAACCTACTTGGCGGGCTCCTTGTGCCACGTGGTCATATTGAAAATGCTTATAATCAATTCCGCCCACCCATGCTTTTACGTTTCCGGTTATTGGATCCATTGACATCATTCCCGATTGTAGAAAATGTTTATAATAAACAATTGAATCACGAGGTGTCATGAGTGTGTCTTTTTCACCTTTCCAAGTAAAGATGGCCATTTTGGTTTTCACATCAAACGATTTAATGATATCGGCTTCATCTTTGCCTTGTGCGCTCATTTGTCTCCATCGCTCAGAATTGCGCATGGCACGGTCTATAATTCTTTTGGTTTCTGATTGATTAATTTGAATAAACGGAGCGTTTTTGTTACCCTTTTGTTGTTTAAAGAATTCTTTTTGAAGATTTGAAAGATGCATTTCCACCGCCTCTTCAGCATATTCTTGCATACGGGAATCGATAGTTGTATAGATTCGCAAACCATCACGGTAAATATCGTAGGTGGAACCGTCTTTTTTAGGGTTTTCTTTCACCCATTTTCGCATATAATCGCGCAAATATTCTCTGAAATAGGTAGCATAACCTTTTGTATGGGTTTCAGGTGTGTACTTAATTTTTAAAGGTTTTGCTTGATATTTTTGCTTTTCGGCTTCGGTTAATTTACCATTTTTTGCCATTTGTGCCAATACAATATTTCTACGTTTTTCTGCACGTTCGGGATTAAAACGAGGGTTGTATCGAGAAGGCGCTTGAAGCATGCCTACTAAAACCGCAGCTTCTTCAACTGTTAGGTTTTTAGGTTCTTTGTTGAAATAAATGTTTGCAGCAGACCGAATTCCATAAGCATTACTTACAAAATCTACGGTATTTAGATAATAGGCGATGATTTCGTTTTTGGTGTATTGACGTTCTAATTTCACGGCAATTATCCATTCTTTCACTTTTTGAATGACACGAAAAAGTTTATTGCTTGATCCAGAGCTGCCATGAAACAAGTTTTTTGCAAGCTGTTGAGTAATAGTACTTGCTCCACCGCTTGATCCTGCAGTGAAAACAGCACGCATGGTTCCCTTGGCATCTATACCCGAATGTGACCGAAAACGCTCATCTTCGGTAGAAATTAATGCATCTACCAAATGTTCGGGTAATTCTTCGTATTTTACAGGCACACGGTTTTCTAAATAGAACTTACCTAAGGTTTTTCCATCTGCAGAAATGATTTCGGTTGCAACGCTTGATTCCGGATTTTCTAACTCATCGAAACTAGGCATTGCCCCAAAAATCCCCCAATTTGCAAAAGCAAAAATTAGCACAATAAAGGCAATTCCTGCTCCAAATAATTTCCAAAATAATCGAAAGTATCTTTTATTGGTTGATACTTCTTTCTTTTTAGGGTCATCTATTTTTTCCATAATATCTTATGCAAATTATTGTAATTGTAAACCAATATCGGTGATTCCGTTTAACACAGCATCTCCTTTCACTTCATTTACTTTTCTAATTGCGTGTTGAATTTCCACTTTATACACGCCTTGTTTTTTAAACGATGTTTTTTCGCGCCAAATTAATCGATGTTCTTTCACATCGGTAAAACCTCTTCCTAGCATGCTGCCATCTGCATTTGCCATTTGGTATTGCAAGGTATCAACAATTGCATTGCCTTCGGGAGGTGTGGTTTTTATAATCACATACAAATTGCTGTATGGATATTCGCTGGTGGTGCGAACATTAATATACGCATTTCTCTTGGCCACTGTATCTAATGATTCAAAACTAAATACCACCGGCTCACTTTTTTCCCAACCATTTGGCAACGACCTGTATTCGTTGAAAAAATCTGCATTATTGCAACTGGTTACCACCAAAAAAGCTGATAAAGCAACAAATTTAAAGAGGTTTCTTTTATTGTTTATTATCATTGGAATTTCGGTTTTGTTTAGGCGCGTTGTTTTTATTGGGTTTTCTATAATTCTTTTTCCGCGGCTGATTTTGATTATTTTTTACGCTTGTTTGATGAGCTGGTTGCTGATCGTTTTTAGGTTTTTCAGCCTGATTGTTTTGTGACGATCGATTAGGCGCTTTAGAACCACTCGCGTTGTTATTGCTATTTCTATTGCTTTTGTTATTGTTATTGCTATTGTTATTGCTATTGTTATTGTTATTGCTATTGCTATTGCTATTGCTATTGTTATTGTTATTGTTATTGCTACGAGTTGGTCTTTTTTGAGGTGCGTTTGAAGCAACTTTGTTATCTGTTTTCTTCTTGTTTCGCTGCGGTCTTTTTTTGCGTTTTGGCTCGTCGAAACGTGATAAACTATCTTCTGCAACAACGCTTTGTAAAGATGCTGTAACAGCTTCTTCAAACACGTACTCTTCGATACTTTCAACCGTTTTTCCTTGCTTGTTTAAGGCTATGATTTCTTTTACTTGCTCTACTTCAATTTTGTACCAATTGGCACTGTTTGATGGGTATGCAAACCACATGACTTCCTTAAAAATATCAATTTTCTGACAAATAAGTTCACCGGTTTTAGTTTGAAGACGTGTTTCAGCATCGGGCATCCCTTTTAAAGCATCTAAATATGTGTCTAATTCATAATTTAAACAACATTTTAGTTTACCACATTGTCCTGCCAACTTTTGCGGGTTAAGCGAAAGTTGTTGGTAACGTGCTGCTGCTGTGTTTACACTTCTAAAATCGGTTAGCCATGTAGAACAACACAATTCGCGCCCACAAGAACCAATTCCTCCTAAACGAGCAGCTTCTTGGCGGAAACCAACTTGCTTCATTTCGATTCGAATACTGAATTCGCGCGCAAATTCTTTGATGAGTTGACGAAAATCAACCCGATCGTTTGCTGTGTAGTAAAAAGTAGCTTTTGAAGCATCGCCTTGAAATTCGATATCAGAAATTTTCATTTCTAATTTTAATTCAATCGCTATTTCGCGTGCACGAACTTTCATAGGTTCTTCGCGTTTGCGGGCATCGCTCCAAATATCAATGTCTTTTTGACTGGCTTTGCGGTATATTTTTAAAGTATCTCCATAGGGATCTACTTTTTTCTTTTTCATTTGCACCTTAACTAGTTCACCTGTTAAAGTTACCACACCGATATCGTGTCCTGGGCTGGCTTCTGTTGCTACAATATCGCCAATTTGTAAGGGTAATTTATCCGTGTTTTTATAAAAATCTTTTCTACCATTTTTAAAACGGACTTCTACTACATCAAAAGGTTCAAAACCTGACGGGTAATGCATATTCGACAACCAATCGAACACGCTTAGTTTATTACAACTATCGGTTCCACAAGAACCATTACTACCACAACCTTTTGGAATGCCTGAATCGTTTGTTTTAGTAGAACAATTTGTACATGCCATATATATTGAGCAACTTTTGTTGCTGATTTTAATTAATAAAAATTTGTGTAAAGATACTAATTTTCGCTGTGTATTATATACTCTTAACGTTTTATAAACGAAACAGCAATCTAAGATATAAAAAAAATGTGATGACGAATGCATACAGAATAAAAAAAAGCTGCCTTAAAAAGACAGCCTATTTGTTTGCTACATTTCTTTTATAATATAAACATATACCGGAAAGTGATCGCTAAAACCTGGTTCTCCACTTAGTTGGTTTCGCAATGGATAACCTTTATACTGCCCCGACTTTTGTACGAGAAAAGGTTTGTTAAAAATTCCTGCTTTCCAATATTGATAGGTTGTATAATCTTTTCTTAGTAATGGTTCGGTAAATATAATTTGGTCAAAAATATCCCATGCATCGCGATAAGCAATCGTTCCCTGCCCATCTTTATACATTTGATACATAGGGTTAAAAACCTCGCCTTTTTTCACATCTTCTTTCTTTCCTTTGGCATTTAAAACCTCTTTTACCGATTTGTTATAAGGTCCGTCGTTTAAATCGCCCATTGTAAACACTTTTGCATTTGGATTGATTTTGTATAACGAGTCGATGATTTTTTTGTTCAATGCAGCCGCAGCTTCGCGATTAGGGCTGCTTTTCTTTTCACCTCCTGAACGCGATGGCCAGTGGTTTACGATAAAGTGCATTTCTTCGCCATCAAACAAGCCCGAAACCAACAATTGATCGCGCGTGTAAATACGCTTACCTTTGCCATTGTTGCTGTCTTTGTATTTAGAATCGGTGCTGTCATAAATATATAATGGTATATTCTTTGAGCTTGTGGGTTTAAAATGTTTGGTTTGATACAGAAGTGCTACATCAATACCTCGGCGATCTGGTGAATCGTAATGAATAATACCATAAGAAGCACTCTTTAGTTTTGGCATATTTACCAAATCTTCTAAAACCTTGCGGTTTTCTAACTCACTTACGCCCAAAATAGTAGGCATATTTGGGTTTTCATCAGTCCCGATTTCAGAAATAGCTCTGCTTAGGTTTTCCAGTTTTTCTTGGTATTTTTTAGAACCCCAATTGCGTGTACCGGTTGGTGTCCATTCTTCGTCGTAAATTTTTTCATCGCGTATGGTATCAAACAAGTTTTCTAAATTGTAGAAAGCTACCGTATGTACCATGTATGATTTTTGCTGAGCATTCATAAACCCTGAAGTTCCCAGCAATGTTAATAAAAGTAAAAATCTAAATGTAGTGCCCATATTAAGTTTATATAAAGTTTTCAACAAACGTGCATGCAAAATTAGTTAATATTTATAAAATAACTACATTTGCAGCGTGTTAAGTTTAGTTTAAACTTACAATTTTTTTAAATAGTTTATTTTTAGTTTTTTTATGAAAAAATTACTCTTTAGCACTTTTTTAGTGCTAATTACCCTTACAACTTGGGCACAAAGTACAGCGTTACGCGGGGTGGTGGTTGATGCAAAAACACAGCAACCTTTATTCAAAGTAACAGCAAGTTTATTCAACACCAATTTATCTGCCACAACCAATGAGCAAGGTGAATTTGTAATTGCCAACCCAATTCAGGGCAATCAGGTGCTCTACATTGAGTTTACTGGTTATGTTCAAAAACGATTTATTTTGGATATAACAAACGAATCAGACATTGATTTAGGCACCATTTATTTAGAAGAGGATGTAACTTCTGAACAACAACTAAGTTTAATTACCCTAACAGAAAATGATTTGGGCGATGACAACTCGGGTTCAGAAACCACATCGGGTCTTTTGCAAGCTTCGCGCGATCCATTTCAACAAGCAGCCGCTTTCAACTGGGGGCAAGCACGTTTCAGAATCAGAGGTTTAGACAATGAATACGGTAATATCTTTATCAATGGTATTACCATGAACAAGCTTTTTGATGGCCGTCCGCAATTCTCTAACTGGGGCGGATTAAATGATGCTACTCGTAACCAAGAGTTTATCAATGGATCAATGCCAAATGATTACACTTTCGGAGGAATTTTGGGTGTACAAGCAATCAATACCCGTGCGTCGTTTATGCGTCCAGGAACACGTGTGTCTCTTTCTGGTGCTAATACCAACTATAGCGGCCGCGGAATGATTACCTATGGTTCAGGAATGAATAGAAATGGCTGGGCTTATGCAGCATCGGCATCTTACCGTATGGCTAAAGAAGGCTTTTTTGAAGGAACAGATTATGATGCAAAATCATTTTTCTTAGCCATTGAAAAGAAAATTAACAGCAACCATAGTTTAAATTTATCGGCTATTTATGCACAAAACAGCCGTGGTAAAAACGGGCCTAACACACAAGAGGTGGTTGATTTAAAAGGATTCCAATACAATTCTTATTGGGGATGGCAAAACGGAAAAAAACGCAACTCACGCGATAAAGATGTGGAAGAGCCCATTTTTATTTTAAGCCATTACTGGGACATCAACGAAAAAACAAGTTTAAACACCAATGTGTCGTATCAATTTGGAAAGATTTCAAACAGCCGATTAGAAAATAATGGGGCAAACAATCCAGATCCTACCTACTACAAAAACTTACCAAGTTATTATTTAAACTTTCACAATACCGACGGAAGCAGTCCAATTTGGAC
The DNA here is from genome assembly GCF_028473145.1 of Flavobacterium sp. CBA20B-1. NCBI lineage: Bacteria > Pseudomonadati > Bacteroidota > Flavobacteriia > Flavobacteriales > Flavobacteriaceae > Flavobacterium > Flavobacterium sp. CBA20B-1. Next base: position 2,139,200 of record NZ_CP092370.1, on the reverse strand, counting down.
ACCCGATTTTGCAAATGCAGAACGCAACAGAGTTGATTTCTTAAACAATTCACAAATAAACTGGGATCGTTTATACCTTCAAAATGCTTCAAAAGGATACGCAGTAAATGCTTTGTATGCCGATGTGATGCAAGACAACCAATTTACAGCAAACACCTTGTTCAACACACAAATTTCAAATGCAATAGGGTTCAACGCTGGTTTAACATACCGTAACTTGCGTTCAGAAGGATACCAAGAAATGCTTGATTTGCTAGGTGGTGCTTATTTAATTGATAACGATTTGTTTTTAAAAGAAGAATTTTCGGCTTCTGATTTAAACAATCCAAACCGTAAAGTTTACGAAGGCGATAAATACGGTTACAACTTTATCATGCATGCAAATGTGGTTGATTTATTCACACAATTTAGATTCAACTATGGTAAATTAGGTTTTTATCTAAGTCAAAACGCATCATACACAGAATACCAACGTGAAGGATTGTACAGAAACGGTTTATATGCAGATTCATCATTTGGAAAAGGTCAAAAAATTTCATTTGAAAACTATGGTTTCAAAGGGGGAGCAACGTATAAATTAACCGGTCAGCATATTTTTAATATCAACGCTAGTTATTACACACAAGCTCCGTCAATTCGCAACAGCTATTCAAATATTCGTATCAGCGATGCAACTGTAAATGGATTAACCAATGAAAAAGTATTTGGATCGGATATTAACTATATTATCCGTACACCAAAATTAAAAGGACGTGTTGGAGCATATTTCAACGAAATTAAAGATGCAACAAGAACGTCTTTCTTCTATGCAGATGGTATCGATTTAGAACTAGACGATGAAACAAGTAGCGATTTCGTTGCAGAAATCACGCGTGGCATCAGCAGACAAAGTATGGGTATGGAATTGGGAGCAGAATACCAAGCTACAAAAACCATTAAAGTATTAGCAGCTGCAAACTTTAGCCAATCGATCTATTCAGACAATGCGAACGTTTACTTAAATGTAGATGGTCGTCGTGAAAATGGTTTAAGTCCAATTGTGAACTACGGTACAAGTTATATTAAAAACTACCGCGTTGCAGGTACGCCACAGCAAGCTTATTCATTGGGAATTGAGTACCGCGATCCAAAATATTGGTGGATTGGTGCAAACGCAAACTTCCTAACAGATATTTATTTAGATATTTCGCCTTTGCTACGCACAAACAACTTTTTTAACGAACCCGGTCAAGGAGGTGCTGCCTTTAATGATGTAGATACCAACGTAGCAAAACGTTTGTTAAAACAAGAAAAATTAGACGATGTTTTCTTGGTAAACCTTCAAGGAGGAAAATCATGGAGAATCGGTGGTAAAACAATTGGTTTCTTTGCAACCATCAACAACGTGTTAGGTTTAGAATACAAAACAGGTGGTTTTGAACAAGCACGTAATGCCAACTACCGCGAATTATTAATGGACCACGCAAGCGGAACACGCACATTTGGACCTAAATATTTTTATGGTTTCGGCAGAACTTATTTCTTAAATTTATACATGAACTTTTAATGAAAAGTGATATGAAAAAAATAAAATTTTTATTCCCAGTAGCTGTAATTGCCTTGGTAAGTGTTTTTGCAGCTTGTTCCCCAGAAGACGAACAGGAATTACCAACATACAGCCCAACAATTTATATGGAAGATTTTCAAAAAGTAATCGATGGTACTTTTGATGAATCTAAATTTACAAATATTGCAGAAACTGGCACAAAAAAATGGTTTTCAACCTCGTACCAAGGCAATGCGTATTACGAATTTTCACCTTTTAACAGTAACGAAACATTAAACGTTGCATGGTTTGTAACACCCGCAATTAATGTAGATACAGCAGTTAAAAAGCGTTTAACCTTTCAATCTGCTCAACACCACGTAGTAAATGTAGAAAACAACTTTTTAGAAGTACTAATTTCTACAGATTTTACAGGCGATGTAACTACAGCAACTTGGAAAAGTGTTACTTTTAACGGACCAAAAATAGGCAGCGGTTTTAATTACGATTTTTTTAATTCAGGTGTCATAAATCTACAAGAATACACCGGAAATATTTATATTGCTTTTAAAGCAACAGGCGGAACAGCAAGTGCAAATGCAGGAGCTTATATGATAGATAATATTAAAGTATTTTAATTTTTAGATATGAAAGCATTAAAATATACGTTTGCAGCCTTGACATTGGTTGCAACATTAGGAATAACAAGCTGTGCAAACAGCGACGATGTTTCTTCACCAGAAATAGAATACCACAAAGCCACAGCTACAATTACTTTAGAAGAGTTGTATGCCAAAGCCAACACAACTGTGCAACAATACACCGAAGAAGATATTTTAGAAGCCTACGTATCATCTAGCGATGAAGGCGGAACATTCTACAAATCGGTATCATTGCAAAATTTAGAAGGCACAAAAGGTTTTTCTATTTCGGTGGATATGTACAACATTAGCAACGATATCGCTCCGGGTAGAAAAGTGTATATCTATTTAAAGGATTTATACTTTTCAATAGTACACGGATCATTAGTTTTAGGCGATTTGTATGAAGAAACAAGCGTAGGCAGAATGCGCCCACAAGATTTCTACAAAAAAGTTTTTCCTTCGGCAGATGTTGTTTCAGAAACAACATTAATGAAAACCATTACGTTGGCTGACCTTAAAAATGACAACTACATTAACACGTTGGTTGAAATTGATCAAGTACAGTTCGACGATAGTGCCGTTGGCAAAACCTTTTACGATCCTAATAATGTTTTAGGTGGGGCAACAAACCACAATATTGTTGATGCTACCGGTACAATGATTTTTAGAACCAGTGAGTTCGCAAAATTTGCAAGCAAAGTGGTTCCAGAAAACAATGGAAAAATTCGTGGAGTGCTTACAAAATTCAATAGCGATTACCAATTTATGGCGCGTACATTTAATGATATTCAGTTAAACAATCCACGTGTAAGACCTGTAACAGCAATTGGAGGTACCAGCATGGTATTTACACCAACGGTTAACGAAACCTTTGAAAGTTTTGAAGTAGCTGCAACTGCCAGCACATTCCCACAATATGGTAATGATTATGCTTTAGGCGGAAGATATTGGGCGGTAAAATCGTTCCAAAATAATAAATACATTCAGTTAACCGCTTTTGGAAACAGCGCTTCCACAACAAAAAGTTATTTTATTGTGCCTGTACAATTCAATGGCAACAATAGTTTATCGTTTGATACCAAAGACGGTTACTACAATGGCGATGTTTTAAATGTATATTATGTACCGGCATCAAACTATACGTATGGCGACTATATAAACACAACAAACTTCACAAACATTACCACGCAGTTCACCTATTCAAGTGGAACAACAAACGGCTATGCAGCGAATTTCACACCAAGTGGCAGCTACCAATTCCCAAGTTCTGTAACAGGTAATGGTTTCATAGTGTTTGAATATTCAGGTAACACATCAGTAACATCTACTATTCAAATAGATAATATTTTGTTTCAATAAGAAATCTATTCAATTTTTTTAAAACGCCTTCTTTATTGGAAGGTGTTTTTTTTTATATCATCCACAATTTTTCATAGCTTTACAACAACACATACATATAGAAATGACCATACAACTTGCACAACCCAAAGATTTAAGCAGCATTATGCAAGTGATTGATGATGCCCGGAACAATATGCGCGCAAACGGAAACCATACCCAATGGATCAATGGATATCCGTCAGCAGCAGTTATTCTGAATGATATCAATCAAAACACAGGATACATTTGTTTGAATGACACCGAAATTGTGGGTTATTTCTCGTTTTTAATGGGCAATCATCCGGAACCGACTTACAACGTCATCGACAACGGAAAATGGCTGAATAATGCACCTTACGGCGTAATTCACAGACTGGCATCAAACGGAATGGCTAAAGGTGTTGCCAAAGCTTGTTTTGATTATTGTTTTAAGCAGATTAACAACATTCGGGTTGACACGAACAATAATAACCTACCGATGCAAAATTTCTTAAAAAAATATGGTTTTGTGTATTGTGGCGTTATTTATGTGGCAGATGGTTCGCCAAGAGATGCTTTTCAGATGAAGGTTTAATTTGTTGCAGTAAAGTTTATAAATACTGGCAAACGATTACTATGGCTTTTCAAATGGTTTTAAAATAAAACAAAATGTATAAATATATTCTTTTCATACTGTTTGCGTACAATGCTTATTCTCAAGAAAAAGCAAGCATTCGCTTTTTTCCAAGCGATTGTAGAGACAAATCTTCTCCTGAAGCAAAATATTACAGATATGCATGGTGGACAAAAGAAGTAAAAATTAAAAATAGTTCAGGGCATAGCGAAACAATAGGGAAGAAACCTGGAGAAAATCTTGAAGTAAAAAATCTTGAAAAAGGAACTTACACGATAATCTTCGAAAATATGTTTTCTCAACTTATTGAAATTCCCTTTAAAGTTGAAGAATATAAAAAATATGAAGTTGATTTATGTACAAATATAATCGACTATTCCAAAGAACAATTTCAAACAAGAATAAATCAGTTAAAAAAAGGCGAGCATTTTACAATCAATTTTACATCTCAAGGATGTTTTCATTCCGATAAAAAAGAACTTATCATTTCGCGAAAACGCAAAAAATATTTTCTTGAATATGAAGGAAAATCAAAACGCCTTTCAAAAAAAGAAATAAAATTAATAGAACATTTTGAAATTGAATTATTGTTTGTAAAAGATGATTTTTGCACAACAAGCGAAAGTTATAATATTCAATTTAAAGATAAAAATGATTTTTTTAACGATGGTTCATGTAAATGGAAGGGATTATACTATTTACTGAAGAATTTGGGGATTTCTGAAAATTTAGATTAATAACAAAAGTGCTGGCGCGAGCATCTTGCTCGTGTCTTTTTTGGTACGAGCGTGACGCTCGCACCAGCATAAGATGCTTTTCAGATGATGGTTTAAATCACTTACTATTCCGCACTTCAAGCGACCTAATTGGGAATGGAATATTGATGTGATGTTCTTTGAATTTTTTATGAATCAATTTAATGGCCAAACCTTTGAATTGTGCAATTTCGATAGCTCGTCCTGATTTTGATTGAAACCGCACTTCAAAATTTATAGACGAATCGGCAAATTCATAATAAAAAAAGGGCACTTTTGTTCCCGGTACATAACAAGGTAATTCGCTTTTAATAGTGTTTACCACCAAATCTTCCACAAATTGTAAATCTGAGTTGTAATCAATACCACACTGTAAACTAATAATACTGTTTTCGGTAAGCGAATAGTTTTTCAATGTGTTTTCTATTAAAAGTTTATTGGGAATTGTTAATATATTGCCATCGGCCAGCAACAAAGTTGTTACGCGAAGGTTAATTTCTTGTACCTCACCGGCATATCCGTTTGTTTCAATCCAGTCGCCTATTTTAATAGTTTTGATAAAGGATAAAACAATGCCTGCAAATGTATTGCTTAAAGTGCTTTGTAAAGCCAAACTGACTGCCAAACCTATTAAACCTGCGGCTCCTAATAACGCTTTAATGAAATCGCTTAAATTCATTATAGACAGCATAAGATACAAACCGCCTAAAATAGTTACAAACGAGGTCATGTTTGCAATCACGTTTCGGGCAGAATGCTTAATATTGCGCTTTAGCAAGATTTTTTCTGTAGCTTTTTTTACTCGGTTTGAAAGATAAAACGACAGCAAACAAACCAATAATGCCAGAATAATATTTGGAGTATATTCAATAATATCCTTTACTAAATCTTCTATGGCAACAGTTGCTCTATTCAAATATTCGTTCACTTCTAAAATTGGTTTTTATAGTTTTATATAGTTTTTGCAAGTTGCTTTTTCTGATTGTGCACAGCCATTTGATATGCCACAATGACTTTATGCTCTTTTAATAATTCAAATATAAAATATCTTAGGGTAATTTTCCTAACTTTTTGTTTATTGGTTTTTTAAAATTATTTATCCACTTCATAGTAGCCAACAAAGATTAATTCCATTGGCTCAATTGGTAACACTTTATTAACAGGTAATTCTGATTTCAGGACTTCAATCTCTTCAAAATATTCTTTAGTGTAATTACCATTTATTGAAATTTGTAATGTGTCTTTTACAAAATATTCTGGAATATTAAGTTTAAACCTACCAAACTCATCACTCCAAACTCCATATCCGTTAAAATTTAACTTAACAAAGCACTGAGTGGCAGGCATTTTGGTTTCACTATCAATGATAATACCGCGAATCACATACTGCAAGGTATCACTAAAAAAAGGATCGGTTTGAAACAATTGTTCATATTCAGCAATTGATTTTTGAGTTGGTTTTTGTACCGAACACGAAACCACTAAGCCAGCAACCAACAATCCGTAAAAAGCATTTGAAATCTGTTTGTAATTATACTGATTTGAAGAAGCTACTAAAGGTCGGTTTAATTGTGACTGCTTGAATTTCATACATTTGGGTCGCTCTTTTTGATTCACCAAATTATATAATTCATTGTCTGAAAGATTTGTTGCATCAAAAACCTTTTCACTGCAAAGCAAACACAATTGTTCTCTGTTCGAAATAAATTCTGAACTCCAATCCTGCTTCTCACAAGGTTTAGGAACGGTTACTTTAATACCCCTGGTGCATTATTAAACGAGATTAATTTTTAGGTTGTTAATATTTCTATTAAACACAAATTTATTCAAATATTGAATAGTTGTCAGTGTTGTAATTTTAGCCAGAATTCTTGTTTTAAATCCTTCAAAGGTCTTTGCGTAATTTCTTCTAATCATAAATTGGTCACACAATTGTGAGAACAGAGTTTCAATTCTTTTTCTATATTTTTTGAAATGATAAAATTGAGGTTTATAACCTTTTTGATTTTTTCTTTTCGGAGTTTCTAATTGGATATTGACCTGGTTAAATAAATCAAGTTGAATGGTTTGTGAAAGATAACCTTTATCTCCAAATAAAACACAATCAGACATTTGCTTTCTTATATCCTGCAAATAATGAATATCGTGGACAGAGGCAGGAGATAAATCAAAACTTTGAAAAACACCAGAAATTGAGCAAACAGCGTGTAATTTATAGCCATAAAAATGTAAATTTTGTGAAGCACAAAATCCCTTGTTGGGAATGGCATAATCGACCTCCTTACATATTTTACTTCTGGAAGAACGTGCTATTTTACACACTTCCAAGGGCATACTATCGACCACAAAATAGTTTTCAAACTCATTAAATTTTTTTACCATTTTCATTCTGATTTCTTCGATAAATGGAAATAATTTTCTTTTTCTTCTGTTGTAAACACTTCGCTCAATTTTAGATTCAATTTCAAAACCCTTAATTTCTCTAAATAGCTGATGTTCAGAATCAATCGATTTAAATTCTGACAAGATTATTAAACTAATTAATTCAATATCAGATAGTTTAGGCTTTATTGGTTTAAAATATAAATTCTCTTTTTCCGAAATTTTCCGCAATTCCTTCAAAATTAATTTGTAACTTGCTTCTAAGTTGCTCATGATTGTATTTGATTGTCAGTCAATACAATATACTACTTTTTTGTATCTTGAGCAACTTTTTATATAATGCACTACGGGTTACTTTAATTGATTTTTTCATATAAAACATCTTTCTAGATTATGATAAAAATAACGATTAATTCTATTGGCTCAATTAACAACACTTCATTAATATGTTATATAACTTCCAATAATGACTTGTTCTGTTTGTTGCACAAAAATTAATTGATTGAAAGGTAATTGCGATTTAAGAACAGTTATTTCCTCATAATAATCCGTTTCATAATCTCTACCAATTATAGAAATAGTAATAGTGTCTTTGATTGAATATTTTGGAATATTAAGCTTGAATCGTCCTTCACCATCACTTAAAACACCATAACCGCCATCAAAAATTAAACTTACTGAATAATTCTTCACAGGCTTCATGCTGGTTTTATCAACCACAATACCGCGAATCACATACTGCAAGGTATCACTAAAAAAAGGATCGGTTTGAAACAATTGTTCATATTCAGCAATTGATTTTTGAGTTGGTTTTTGTACTGAACACGAAACCACTAAGCCAGCAACCAATAATCCGTAAAAAGCATTTGAAATCTGTTTGTAATTAAAATGATTAGTGGTAGCCACCAATAAAGGTCGGTTTAATTGTGATTGTTTGAATTTCATGCATTTTGGTCGCTCTTTTTGATTCACCAAATTATATAATTCGTTGTCTGAAAGATTTGTTGCATCAAAAACCTTTTCACTGCAAAGCAAACACAATTGTTCTCTGTTTGAAATAAATTCTGAACTCCACTCCTGCTTTTCACAAGGTTTAGGAACGGTTACTTTAATTGATTTTTTCATAAGCAAATTATTTTAATCTCCAATTCCAAAATACGCGTAATGAATAGCGTAAAGTATTAAATATAGCTCTATTTCTTCATCCGTTATAAAATTCAGAAAAGAAAAACTGATTTCATCTAAATACGATTTCCAGAAAGAGTTTTTTAAAGATCTTCCGATTAACTCATTATCTCTATAAAACTCGATTTTGTAAGAAAATGAAAAAGGCTGCTTTATATAATATTTATGTTCATTATACATCCAATAAAAACTGTTCTTATTTTGAACAAATTCTTGACAACTTGAAAGGTTGTTTTCTATAAAGACAATTTTACTAAATCCAAAACCATGCTTTAGATAGAAAATCAGTTGAGTTTTTCCTAATGCATCAATCAAATGGTAGCTTTCTTTACCCAAAATCCATTTACGAGTTATATGGATTTTAAAAACTAATTGATTGGCAATATAAAACTTGTTGCTCTTGTTTACAGCGATTTTTTCCATAAAAAAAACCTTTATCAACTAAGATAAAGGTTTTTAAAATATGTTTTAAAAAAACGTATTAATTGTTCAATGCTTCGGCACCACCAACGATTTCCAAGATTTCGTTTGTAATAGCAGCCTGACGTGCTTTGTTATACGTTAATTTTAACTGATCGCGTAAATCTTTCGCATTATCGGTTGCTTTGTGCATAGCTGTCATACGTGCGCCGTGTTCCGCTGCGTTTGAATCTAAAACTGCTTTGTACAATTGCGTTTTTAACGATGTAGGAATTAAATTTAAAATGATTTCTTCCTTAGAAGGCTCATAAATATAATCTACAGTAGCGTTTGATTCTGCTTCAATTGGTTTTAAAGGCAAAAATTGTTCGGTTTGTACAATTTGTGTTGCTGCATTTTTAAATTGGTTATACACCAATTCTACTTTATCATAAGATCCTTCAATAAAGGCATCCATAATTTGTTGGGCAACTGCTTCTACATTTACAAACGTTAACGCATCGAACAAATCACTGCGGTTTGCAAAAACGGTTTCGGTTTTTCCAACCAAATCATAACCTTTTTTACCAATTGTTAATACATCTACTTTTTTACCTGCATAGGTGGTATCAATTAACGTGCGCGTAGCTTTAATCACATTGGCATTAAATGCACCACACAATCCGCGGTTTGATGTAATTACAACTAATAACACATTATTCACCTCGCGCTGCTCTGCATAAACGCCCGCAGCATCGCCTTCTAATGTAGAACTGATGTTTTGAATTAACTCGGTTAACTTTTCTGCATACGGACGCATAGCGGTAATCGCATCTTGCGCCTTTTTTAATTTTGCTGCAGAAACCATCTTCATCGCAGAGGTAATCTGCATGGTTGATGACACCGAATTGATTCTGTTACGTATTTCTTTTAAGTTTGCCATTTTTTAAAATGTATATTGTAAAATTGTATATTGTAAAGGCATCTAAATTAGCTTGATACATTTTACAATATACAATATACTTTTAAAATTAGTATTTAGACGATACTTCTTTTGCTACTTTTTCTAATGTAGCTGTAGCTTCGTCAGACAAGTTACCTGCTTTTAACGCATTCAACGTATCGCGGTGCGATAAGTTTAATACTTGTAAGAATTCTTTTTCGAACTCTTTTACTTTTTCTACAGGAACATTGCGTAATAAGTTTTTAGAACCTGCATAGATGATCGCAATTTGATCTTCTACTGTATAAGGATCGTTAACTGTTTGTTTTAAGATTTCAACGTTGCGTTTACCTTTCTCGATTACGTTCATGGTAGCAGCATCTAAATCTGAACCAAATTTCGCGAAAGCTTCTAATTCACGGAATTGTGCTTGGTCTAATTTTAATGTACCAGCTACTTTTTTCATTGATTTAATTTGTGCATTACCACCCACACGCGATACCGAAATACCTACGTTAATTGCCGGACGTACACCCGAGTTGAATAAATCAGACTCTAAGAAGATTTGTCCGTCTGTAATCGAAATTACGTTGGTTGGGATGTATGCAGAAACGTCACCAGCTTGTGTTTCGATAATTGGTAAAGCAGTTAATGACCCACCACCTTTAACGATTGGTTTTAACGATTCTGGTAAATCGTTCATGTTTTTAGCGATTTCATCGTCACCGATTACTTTTGCAGCACGCTCTAATAAACGAGAGTGAAGATAGAAAACGTCTCCAGGATATGCCTCACGACCTGGTGGACGACGCAAGATTAATGACATTTCACGGTAAGCTACCGCTTGTTTAGATAAATCATCATAAACAATTAATGCCGGACGACCTGTATCACGGAAATACTCACCAATTGCCGCACCTGCCATTGGAGCATATACCTGCATTGGAGCAGGATCTGATGCGTTTGCAGCTACAATGATTGAATAAGCCATTGCGCCTTTTTCTTCTAATGTTTTTGCAATGTTTGCTACTGTAGAAGCTTTTTGTCCAACAGCAACATATATACAGAATACTGGTTTACCAGCATCGTAAAATTCTTTTTGATTTAAAATGGTATCGATACAAACAGTAGTTTTACCTGTTTGACGGTCACCAATAACCAACTCACGTTGCCCACGACCTACTGGAATCATTGCATCGATAGCTTTGATACCTGTTTGCATTGGTTCGGTTACCGGCTGACGGAAAACTACACCAGGAGCTTTACGCTCGATTGGCATTTCGTATAAATCACCTGAAATAGGTCCTTTACCATCAATTGGATTTCCTAAAGTGTCCACCACACGTCCTAACATACCTTCACCTACTTTGATAGATGCGATACGACCTGTTCTTTTTACAGTAGATCCTTCGCTTACACCAGTAGATGGACCAAATAAAACAACCCCAACGTTATCTTCTTCTAAGTTTTGAACCATTGCTTCTAAACCGTTCTCAAACTGAACCAACTCACCATATTGTGCGTTTGCCAATCCGTGAACACGTGCAATACCATCACCTATTGTTAAAACGGTACCAACTTCTTCTACAGATCCTTCTGCTGTAAAACCAGATAATTGTTTCTTTAATATTGCTGAAATCTCAGCAGGATTAATTGCTGCCATGCGTTTGATTATTTTATCACGTTAAACGTGTGTGATTTTAATTATTAAATTCTCTTTTTAATTGACTTAATTTGTTGGCAATAGATGCGTTGTATTGCATATCGCCCAAACGAATGATAAAGCCGCCAATAATATCTTTATTTACTTCGTTTACAATGCTTACTTCTTTGGTAGAAAGCTCTTTTACTTTTGCCAATACTTGTGCTTCTAATGCTGGTGTTAAAGGGGTAGCTGTTGTTACATAAGCCACTTCGGTTCCTTTTAACTCATCAAATAATGTAGCATATTGTGCTGTAATTGCTTCTAAAATATCTAAACGCTTGTTTTGTGATAAAACCGAAAATAAGTTTTTAGTATCTGCGTTAGTCGAAGCAAAAATTTCGTTTAAGGCAGCTAATTTAGATGCTCCTTTAATTACCGGATTCTCTAAAAATAACTTTAACTCACTGCTTTGTGCAATAGCATCGGCTATGGTTTTCATATCGGCGCTAACCACTTCGGCATTTCCTTTTGCGTTAGACACGTCAAGAATTGCTTTAGCGTATCTTAAGGCTGCTCTTGTTCCCGTCATAACGTGTTATTAATTTAATTTAATATCGTTTAATAATGATCCAACCAATTGCTCTTGCGCTTGCTTGTCTGCTAATTGCCCTTTTAATAACTTTTCTGCGATATCGATTGATAAAGATGAAACCTGATTTTTAATATCAGCCATCGCAGCATTTTTCTCGCTTTGGATAGATGCCTGTGCTTGTGCAATCATTTGTGCACCTGCAGTTTGAGCTTCTTCTTTAGCTTCAGCAATCATTTTGTCTTTCATTTCACGTGCTTCTTTTAACATTGCATCGCGCTCTAAACGTGCTTCAGCCAATAATTTTTCGTTATCTGCTTTCAAGTTTGTTAACTCTCTTTTTGCGTTTTCTGCTGCTGCCAAAGCATCTGCAATTCCTTCTTCGCGAGCTTCTAAAGCATTAACGATGGGTTTCCAAGCAAATTTCCCTAATAAGAAAATTATTACTAACAATATAATTGCTTGCCAAAAGAATAAACCTAAACTAAAATCGTTGATTAACTTTTCCATTATATCTTAAATGTAACTTTTAATTTTTACTGTAATTTTTGTTTAATTAAACAATATCTGCAACCAACCGTTACAGATATTGTTTATTGTAATTAAGCTCCTAAGATTAAAGCACCGAATGCTAAACCTTCTAATAATGCACCAATGATGATCATTGCAGTTTGGATTTTCCCAGCAGCTTCTGGCTGACGAGCGATAGCGTCCATTGCAGAACCACCAATTTTACCTAAACCGATACCTGCTCCGATAACGATTAAACCAGCACCTACTAAATTTGGAATTGTCATGATAAATGATTTATATATAATTAAACAAAATTTTAATACTACTCTTTATTTTCTATTAATGATGATCGTGTTCTTCAACAGCCGAACCTATAAACAATGACGATAACATTGTAAAGATAAATGCCTGTAAAAATGCTACCAACAATTCTAACACTGTTAAAAATGTAGTTAACAAGAACGATACACCTACTGCACCCGGCGTTGTTAAAGTTTGTTTCATTACAAACGCCACTGCAATTAATCCCATTACCACCGAGTGACCTGCTGTGATATTTGCAAACAAACGAATCAATAACGAGAAAGGTTTTGTGAACATACCTAACACCTCAATTGGTGCTAAAATAATTTTCATTGGCAACGGCACACCCGGCATCCAGAAAATGTGTTTCCAATAATCTGCATTTCCACTAAGGTTTACATATAAAAAGGTAAACAATGCCAAACATACGGTGATAGAAATGTTTCCTGTAACGTTTAAACCTAGCGGCGTTAATCCCAATAAGTTCAACAAGAAGATTAAAAAGAAAACCGATAATAAATACGGCATGTATTTTTTGTATTTTTTGTCGCCAATATTAGGGCGAGCCATTTCATCGCGTACATAAATTACCAATGGTTCTAGCACGCGTGCAAATCCTTTTGGCAAATTGTTTGGCGATGATTTGTATGTTTTTGCTAATGCGGTAAATCCTAAAAACAATAATACGGTAGCTAACAATAAACCTACAACGTTTTTAGTGATAGAAATATCGAAAGGTTTTTCTACTGTTGGATGGTCGTGTGCATCTAATTTTAAATCACCTGAAGCATCTGTTTTATAAATTTTACCGTGGTAGTATTTGTAATATTGCCCCCCGTTTTCTACAACTGCACCTTTGTAAACAAAATCTTCGGTTGACATAAAAACTTTCAAACCATTATCAATTAAGATAACAGGCAACCCAAAACCATAATGTTTGTGCGCTTCTGCATTTCCAAAAAACGAATAATAATGATCATCCATTAAGTGATGCGCTGTGTATGCATCTATAAATTCTTTTGAACTTGGATCCACCGCAGCATGTGTATCATGAGCATCATGCGTTGCATGCGACGTTTCTGTAGCAGCAGCGTGCAAAGAATCGTTTGTAGTAAACACTGGTTTTTCGGCATTTGAAACCAATGGCATCAAAGCAAATAAAGCAGCTGTTAGTAAATGAAGTGATTTTTTAAGAGTCACCATACCGGAATTAAATTTTTTATGTTTCAAAAATTTTGTGCAAAAATACAATAATTATCTTTTCGGCACAGAAGTATTTCAACTTTTTTTTATTTATTATTTTTCGACGGATAAATTTGATTTAAAACGCGATATGTTACATATACATCAAAGAATACAAAGAGAAAAAATACAGCTAAATAATTGTATTTAAAAAAGTTAGAAGTGTCGCCCGATTGCAACGCCGGATTCAACACTAAATAGTTCACTAAAATTTTCAGGGTTAAAAATCCTAAAAAAACAAAGCCCAAATTGTTTGGCATTGCGTTCCCTATACCAACTACACCCAAAACAATGATTGCCGAAAGCAAAAATTGCAACGCGTATATTTGCCAAAGGTGCATGTGGGCGGTATCCCAAAAAGGTAAATCTTTTGAAATGGAATTTATTAAAAAATGAAGACCCAACGCGATTAATGCCAAAACTAAAAGCTGGCCAAGATACGGAAATGCTTTACCCATTTTTATTTAATTTGTTAACCTGACGAATCACTTGATACATTGCCAGAAAAATTCCAAGCAAAGTTACACTTTTTGTTCCCCAATCGTTATATATTAAGTACTTTTTATCTAACCAATCCCCAATTCTGTAAAACACATAAATGGTTGCACCCATTTGAAAGGGTATCGTTGTAAAAATCATCCATTTACTTGCTACACTTGGTTTTTCCATTTGGGCGTTACTTACCTGTATCCTTAATATATTCTTCCCAATTTTTTTTGATAAGCACCACGCCATAATCATCGGTACTTATTAAAACAGGGTTTTGTTTGATTTTTTGCGATTACTCTTTTAATGAAACAAAAATATTTTCTCTATGAAATTCTAAATAATTAATTCTGTTTTCAATTGGTAATTTAAAATATTTTTTACCAGGAATAATACCAATACTTCCAATATTAACTTCAGATAAAGTTGGCGAAATAATTAGTTCTTTATTATTTTCAAATGTTATGAGTCCTTTGTCAAAAAGTTTATCTATAGTTGGACTAAAAATAAATCCATTGTAAATATCTAATCGTTCTTCATTTGTTGAAACAGACCAAGGTTTAATATGACTTGCTAATAAAATTCTTTTTTCATCAATACCGGTAATTGGGCATTCTTTTAGATGTTTTATTAAATTTTTTCGAAATTTTTCTTGTCCAATTCTTATTTTTGCTTGAATTGATTTTGAAGTATCTCCAATATCTTCTATTAAAACTAAATTATTTTCATCGTATTTGATTAATGCAACAACTCCCTCTTCAAGCATTTTAAAACTCTTTCCTAAATCTCTATACAAAACACCTCTTATACCTGCTTTCCAATCTTTTTGTCGTTTAATTTCTGGATAGTATTTTTCTATTTGATTATAAATAATACTCCAAATAGCAACTCCTCCGTTATCTTCAAGAACTTTCTTTATTGCCTCAACTTTAGTCATTCACAAATAATATTTCAAAATAGTTAATTAAGGGGAAGTTATCTCGGTCTTAAAAAAGTCTAAATGTAATTTAAACTTTTTATCTTTCAGTTTAAATAATTTCGTAGCAATTTCATCATAGCTTTCATCTTCATTATGTAAACATAAATCAGAATTATTTCCAACTAATGTTAAGACGAAATCCTCTGTCATACTACAATATGCAAGGATAATAATTTCATCAAAGATAAGCTCCCCTTCAGAAGTATCAATAAATAAGTCTTTTTTTAAATTATATACCAGCATAGTCTGTATTAATTTGTTTTTAGATAATTATAATGATATTCGATCAGATATTATTTTCCTGCATCCTTAATATATTCTTCCCAATTTTTCTTGATAAGCACCACGCCGTAATCATCGGTACTTATTAAAACAGGGTTTTGTTTGATGCCATAATCCGATTCTAATTCCAAATACATTTGTGCCGATTTGGCAATATTTCCAGATTTCACCCCATGCAATACAAAGAAAATAGTGTTGTCGTTATACATATCGGCACTAAAAACCAAACCGGTATGGCGGCGGTCATTGGCATATTTTTCCAATTTATCTTTTAACATTTTCCCTTCTTCGGTGAGCGGATAGGTGGCGGTATAAATCATTTTTATGTTTTTAGACAAATCGCGTTTAAACTGCAATCCTTGTAATTTTGGAAGATCTTTTGCAATAATGCGTTCTGCTTCTTTTCCTTCTTTTGTGGTTGGATATGTTAAATCCACAAATTCTAATGCATCGCGGTAGTTGTTTAATCCGCGCAGTTTACCAATGGTCATCGCTTTTAGCAATTCATATTTACTAACGATGTTATCGCCAATCACTGCTGGAATTTTTGCATCTAATTCTTGCAAGGTTTCATAATAAGCACCATTGGCATATAGTCGGTAAATCTTATTATATTCTTCTACCGGCGATCCATCGGCAGTAATTACTGCATTAGGATTCAATGCCACTTGGGTGTAACGGGAATTTGGATGATTGTTTTTTAAATCTTCCAGCATTGCCTGTGCTTTTGCAGGATCAATTTTCAAATAAATTTTATATAAATGGTATTTTGCTGGCTCAATTAAACCTACTTCCGGATTTATAGAAAGCAAATGTTCTAATTTACCGGCTGCCACTTCATATTCTTCTAATCGGTCGCTGTACAAGAGTCCTAATTGATAATAGGCATTGTCGCGTTCGGTTTTAAGGCTGCTTAATTCCTTTTGATCGGTTGGGATTTGTTTTAGATAGAAATCAACGTTGTATCGAGCCACCGTAGGATCAAACACACTTTCCTCATCGGGTGTTGCTCCGTTTTGGTTGGGTTGCTGTGTTTGCTGATTGTTTGATACCACACTAGGTCCACTACTCGATGCCACAGACGACCAGCGCCAATTATCGGTCAAAGCACGGTTGCCCCATTTTTGGGTAAAATTGCTTTTTCCTTGTTGCACAGTATTGGTATTATAAAAATAAAAATTTGATGCAGTTCCGGTGCTTGGAGCCATTCCAGGTGTTTGCGGAGTATTTTGCGAAGCCACTTGCTGGGCTTTGGCATCATCGGCTTTTAGTTTTTCGATTAATTTTTCGATTTCTTGGCGGCGTTGTGCATCGTCTTTTCCAACTAAATTCAAGATACTATCGTTTGTTCTTGCGATTTTTTCATATCGAACAATATCAACCAAATTGTTTCGTTTGCGTTTTACTTGTACATATTCGCGCGACATGGGATTCATATAAACCATTGTGGAATCATAATACATACCGGCGGTTTCGAACTGCTTTTTTTGATAGTAGATATTTGCCAGTTTATTGTAGTTGGCCACTTTGACGTATTCATTGTTTTTGTTTACTTTCAAAGACATGTTATAGTCTTTTATTGCACGGTCGCTTTTGTCAAAGGCTTCATGCATCACTCCTAATTGATGAAAAATAATATCGGCATACGCCCTATTTTCCCGATCGTTCAATAAAGATAAATATTGACGAACAAAAGCAGTGGTATCAATAGTAGCAATATCTTGGTTGGCAAACTTCTCTGCATGAGCGTTTATTACCAATGCACGCGAAATTCTTCGGTTGTAATCAATTACATCCTGAAAATTTTTAACAGCATCTGTTTTTTGACCGGTTTTGCTGTTCAATTGTCCTAATATATAAGTATATCGTGCTTTTTCATCGGTGTCATTGGTTAGTTCAATGGCTTTTTGCAAAGGAATTTTAGCAGAATCTAAGTGTTCTAAATGCATGTAACCTTGGGCTAAGGTGGCATAGGCATCTGCTTTGGTTTGCTTACTGAGTGCCTCTTCGCTGTCGCGGAAAATCTTTTTTAAATTTTCGATTGCCAAACCGTAGTATTCCAATTTTAAATTGGTTTTTTCTTTCCAAACCAATGCATCATAAAACAAATCACTATCCGGATATTTTAAGATGATGTAATTAAAAGCTTCCACTGCAGGCACAAAGCGCAAATCTTGGTATCGTGCTTTTCCCAAAAGCATATAAACCTCATCCATCTGTGGATTGTGTTCTTTGCCCGCCACATTTATAGCGTGTTTTTGTGCTGCTTTTACGGCTTTGTCTTCTGCGCGTTGAAAATGCGGATTTTTTTCTGCCGCACCTGTAATAATTAATGCTTTTTCGTCTTTCTGAGCAGGTTCTACGGTTATGATATTTGAAAAATCATCTACATATTTCTTTTTCAGCTCCATAACTCCACGGTCATATGCAACCGTTCCGTTATACAATACATTATATTTGGTGGTGGTGGCATGAAAGCGCTTGTTTGCAAAACCTGCTTTTTCGGTAGAACACGCAATGGCTACCAAAATAAGCAACAAAACAGGTACATATTTAAAGAAAATACTTTTCAATGGATCGATTTTTTTACAATAACTATAAAAACACAGCTTTTCGTATAAACAAACTGAATTTTGTGGTTATTTATATAGAAATTAAACTTAATGTTCTGTAATTTAATGTGTAAAAATACTAAAAACAGAATATATTTTTCGCAATAATGAAAATTTAAAAAAAATCGCCCCATTTGAAGGGGCGATTCTTCTTCATAGCAAATTTTTTGCTAATGACTTTAATCTAACCAAAAACCAATTTATTGCTAAATTTTATGAAAAAATTCTATCAAATATATTAATTAAAAATACATTCAACAAATTTTGACAGATCTTTTTAAAATAATATCCCTTATTCGGTTTCAAAAGATTTCGTTTACCTTTGTCCTTTTAATTTTACAAAATGAAAAAAGATATTGATTTTCCTAAATCCGAAAATGTTTTTTTGGCTGCTATACCTGAATGGAACGAAGATTTTCAAGAAAAAAGTTGGTATGTTTATCTGGTAAACAACACCAACAAAGCGTTAGAAATGGTTTTAGCTGTGTCGCGTGCGTATGGCACTATAAACAATGAGCTGCGAAAAACCGGAACGTTTCGTCATGCTTTTAAAGAAGTTGCCCCCCACACTTTAGTTAAAATTGAATTACTGGAAAACAATGTGCTACAGTTAAACAACGAGTTTGCCGTTACCTATTTCTTAGACGATAAAATGTTTGATAAAACGTTTGTTTTTAAAACCAACACCATAAACGAGAAAGCTTTAAGCGACATTCCCGGAACGGATTTACGAGGGGTTTTGTTGAAGTAAAGAGCCCGATTTTAAAAATCGGGCTTTTATATTTAACATACTTAATCAGCTTTTTGCAAGTATTTTAATGAGATATTTATACTCTGCATTCATAGTAGTTAACCTACAATTCTCTCTTGAGTTACCTCCTTAGTACTTTCTATTGCATGTACTTCATTATAATTGGCTGTAATTCAGACATTCCCCATGATTGACCAACCTGCATTAATTCTCGGGTGATTTTAGGAGTAGTTTCTTGAATTTTCTTTCCAACAGGTGAATTGTAAAATTCATTTATCTTTTTGATATCTTCATGCGTGTAGAATTTCATCAATGATTCTGCCATCTTATCATATAAACTTGGCAATTTTTCTTGAAGTTCTTTGTTAAATGCCGTACGATCTTCAGCAGACATTTGATCTAAAAGAGGTTCTAAAACAGCCGTCATTTGTGATGCCGAACCTGATAATTTAATATAATCAATTACATCTTTCTTAAAATCTGCTGATTGAGCCGATACAAACTGTACCGATAACAACATTGTTGCACCTATAAATAAATTTTTCATGTGCTGTATTTTTATAAATTAAAGTTAATTCCTTGTGCCAATGGCAATTCTGTACCGTAATTAATGGTGTTTGTTTGTCGGCGCATATACACTTTCCAAGCATCAGAACCCGATTCGCGTCCGCCGCCTGTTTCTTTTTCGCCACCGAAAGCGCCACCAATTTCTGCACCCGATGTTCCAATATTTACGTTTGCAATTCCACAATCTGATCCTGCGTGTGACAAGAATAATTCTGCTTCGCGTAAGTTGTTGGTGAAAATTGCTGATGACAATCCTTGAGGAACATTGTTTTGCATTGCAATCGCTTCTTCAATAGTGCTGTATTTCATTACATATAAAATTGGCGCAAACGTTTCTTCCTGAACAATTTCAAAATCATTCTTCGCTTCAATGATACATGGTTTTACATAGCAACCGCTTTCATAACCACTGCCTTCTAACACACCACCATCTACAACTATTTTACCGCCTTCTGTTTTTGCTTTTTCAATCGCTTTTAAATAATCCTCAACAGCTTTTGTATCGATAAGCGGTCCCACGTGATTGGCAGCATCTAACGGATCGCCAATTCTCAATTGTCCATACGCATTTTTCAATGTTTCAATGGTTTTATCGTACACACTTTCATGAACGATTAATCTGCGAGTTGATGTACAACGTTGACCGGCAGTTCCAACTGCTCCGAAAACAGCTCCTACCAATACCATGTTTAAATCGGAATGTTCTGATACAATAATGGCATTGTTTCCACCCAATTCTAAAATAGTTTTACCAAAACGTTCTGCAACTGTTTTTGATACGTGACGACCAATGCGTGTTGATCCTGTAAAAGATACCAACGGTACGCGTTTGTCGTTATTCATTAAATCGCCCGAAGCATTTCCTGTAACTAAACAGCTAACGCCTTCTGGTACGTTATTTTTTTCGAATACTTTAGTAATGATATTTTGACATGCAATAGCACATAATGGTGTTTTTGAACTTGGTTTCCAAACACAAACATCGCCACAAACCCAAGCCAAAGCAGCATTCCAAGCCCAAACGGCTACCGGAAAGTTGAATGCAGAAATAATCCCTACAATTCCTAGCGGGTGATATTGTTCATACATGCGGTGCATTGGTCGTTCTGAATGCATGGTTAAACCGTATAACTGACGAGATAAACCTACCGCAAAATCGCAAATATCAATCATTTCTTGAACTTCACCTAAACCTTCTTGTAAGCTTTTACCCATTTCATAAGATACCAATTTGCCCAAAGCGTCTTTGTTTTCGCGCAAAGCATCTCCCACTTGGCGTACAATTTCGCCACGCTTTGGTGCAGGTACTAATCGCCATTCTTTAAAAGCTTTTTCGGCAGTGCTCAGTACTTTTTCGTAATCGTCTGCAGAAGATGTTTTCACTTCCCCAATCAATGAGCCATTTACGGGGGTATGTGAAGCAATTATAGCGCCATTTGCAAACCATTGAGAACCTGTTGACGACCCTAAGTTGGTGTTGTTTAAACCTAATTGTGATAAAATTGTATTCATTGTTTTTTATGATGATATTCTATTTATAAACTTTTGTAAGATACTAAAATTATGCGGATTAACCAATAAAACGCTGGTCTGTTTCCATTACCGTTCCACATTTTTTGCAGGTACGCAGATCTTCCGAAGAATAGAAATGTTTAAAATGCGGCAGAAAATCGGTTTCGATATTTTCTAGCGGAAAATAAACTTCGTATAGCTTTTGGTTGCAATTGTCGCAAAACCAAAGCAATCCGTCTTTCGCATCTGGATCAACCCGCTTCATTTCAACTACTAACCCAACCGATCCTTCTGTTCTAATAGGCGAATGAGGTGTTTTAGCAGGAAGCAGAAACACATCGCCGGCATTCAATTGCATTACTTCTTTTCCGTTTTCGGTTTGAACTGCAATGGATATACTTCCTTCTAACTGAAAAAAGAATTCGTCGGATTCGTTGTAATGATAATCTTTACGGGCATTTGGTCCGCCCACCACCATCACAATGAAATCACCCGATTCTGTATAAATATTCTTATTGCCAACCGGTGGTTTCAGTAAGCCACGGTTTTCATTGATCCAATTTTGCAGATTAAAAGGTTTTTTCATTTTATTCACTATTTTCCACTTAACCACGATTGTGGATTGTTATAATCGCTGTTTTTTGTAACTAAGAATTTTAATACCGCAACACCTTCAAAATTTGTTCCAACGGTTCCAATTTTTTGTTTGGTGGATACTTTTTGTCCTTTAGAAACACTTACAGATGCTAAATTTTGATATACTGTTATGTATTCCCCATGACGGATAAATACGGTGCGAGAATTACCAATTACTTGAACCTGTGACACTTCTCCTTCAAAAACACTACGAACAGCTGCACCTTTTTCGGTTGTGATTTCAATTCCGTGGTTTTCATATTCAATATCGTATTCCGGATGTTTAACTGTTCCGTAGCGCGATGAAATGTATCCTTTTTCAACCGGCCAAGGCAAACGTCCGCGGTTATTGCTAAAACTTGTTGCCAATGCTTTTTCTTCCGGCGTCATATCAAACTTACCGGCAGCACTTGTTGTGGTAACCGTTGGTTTTGAGGTGGTCTTAGTGCCCGATTTTGCGTTTCGTGCTTCCTCTTCGCGTTTTCTTCGTGCTTCTTCTTCTCGGCGTTTACGGTTTTCTTCCTCAATAATCTTTTTAACAGTCGCTTGAATCTCTCTATCGATTTTCTTGGTTTCCTGTTGTTTTTTGCGAATTTGATCAGAGTATTTTTTACTGTCTTTCTTCACCAAATTCATTAATTCGGTTTGTTTGCCTTTTTCAACCTCTAATTCTTTGCGTTGCCCTTCTTGTTCAGCGACCACCTTTTGCTGTTTGTTTTTTTGTAATTCTAAATGAGCAGAAATACGCTCTAATTCTTCAAATTTTTCACGAATTTCATCGCCTTGTGATTTGCGGTATTTCGCATATTGTTTAATGTATTGCATGCGTTTGTATGCCTGCAAAAAGTTATTGCTCGATAAAATAAACATGATGCGGTTTTGCTCGGAACGTGCTTTGTATGATTTTACGATGGTTTTTGCGTAATCTTTCTTTAAAACAGCTAATTCTCGTTTTAATTTGTTTGCTGCCAGCGTGTTTACGTAAATATCATTCGCTAAAGTTTTAATTTGTCTTTGCGAATTGTTAATTAATTCGGTTTGAAGTTTTATTTTCTTATTTTGCTCGTTCAATTCTGCCAAAATATTGCGCTCTTGCTTTTTATTGGTGTTAAGCAAGGTTTGAAATTCTTTAATTTCCTTTAAAATTGCAGCTTTCTTTTCTTCCAGCTGGCGTTGTTGCGCTTCGTAGTCTTGTTGCGCGAATGAATTAAACGATAAAAACAGTAATAGTATGATAGATAAAATGCGACGCATTAGCTTGAATTTTGTTCAAAAATAATTAAATTTTTATAGCTTTTGAATTACTTGGTATTTTATATTTAAAATCAATCGATGGATTTACCGATACTTTCTTGTAATCAATTGTTATCTGCACATCGTCTTTGCGCATGGCATGAATTTTTATTTCCTTTGGAAGATAGATGTTTTCGCTTGATTGATACGATGGATATTGAATTACCAATTTATCGGCACTTTTGTTTTGTTGCACCTCGGTTGATGCAATTTGGTTTTTTGAACCCAACACCAATCGCATTAAAAATTGATTCAACTTTAATTCTAACTCATTGCTCTTCGTTTGGGAATAATCATAGGTATTTAAATTGTAAAAAGCTTTGCCCAATAACATATTTTCTACATTTTCGTAGGTTACATCGGTTCCTAAAAACTTTGAAATAAACTGAAAATCGCCATCGTAATGTGTGCCGTTTACAATTTCGTAAAAACTGGCACGCTCTGGTGTTAAATATACTTTCGCACCTGTGATTCCAAACATTTTAATAGCAATAAGAATTTGTTTGTTTTTTTCAATTCTGATATCCGCTCTTGGCGACTGATCCATGTTTTTATCCTTATAATCTACATCGGCAGTAATGCTTAACGTATTAAAATCGTTAAACAGCGCATAATGTTCGGTAGCAATTTCAGAAATCGCTTTTTTGTTTGCTTTTTTTGATGTGTTTTCGGGTACCGGAGTAACAATGATGTTTTCCGAGGTATTTTCGGTTTGATTTTCCGGTGCATGCGTATTTTTCTTTGACGATTTACAAGAAACCGCAAAAAAGGCAATACTTAATATGATAAAAATTTGTTTCATTCTTGAAATTAAAACTATAAAGAAACAAAAAAATCCGCGAACACGGATTTTTTTATGATTATTCTAACACACTGTAATCGCCTATACTTATGTTGGTAAACTTACCGTTAAAGCTTGCAAAATTACCAATCATTGCGTTGTCTAAATCGGCATTTTTTATGGTGGCGTTGGTTTGTATCAAACTGTTTTTAATAGTAGCATTTTCCACTTTTGAATTGTCGCCCAAAGAAACATTCGGACCTACTGTTGCGTTTTTAAGCACTACGTTTTCGCCAATATAACACGGTGGAATAATGGTTGAATTTTCTATAACGGCTGTTGATGCTACTAAATTTTCATTATCGGTATGCAAAAAGTTCAACATACGGTTGTTGGTATCAACCGTTACGTTTTTGTTGCCGCAATCCATCCATTCATCAACTTTACCCGGAACAAAACGCAAACCTTTTTGTTTCATGTTTTCCAACGCATCGGTTAACTGATATTCGCCGCCTTTTTCAATGTTATTATCTAAAAGATATTCCAATTCGCTTCGTAAATTTTCTGCAGATTTAAAGAAGTATATTCCGATAATCGCTAAATCAGAAACAAATTCTTTAGGTTTTTCAACAAAATCTACAATTTCATTTTTATCATTTAATTGAACTACTCCGAACGCTGATGGATCTTCCACAGCCTTTACCCAAATAACAGAATCGGCAGAAGCATCTAATGTAAAATCGGCACGGAACAAGGTATCAGCATAAGCAACCACGATCGGCCCTTGCATACTTTCTTTGGCACACAAAATGGCATGAGCCGTTCCCAATGCTTCGTTTTGATAATAAATGGTTCCTTTTGACCCTAATTTTTCTGCAATGGCAACTAAATCCTTTTCTACGTTTTTACCAAAACTTTCGTGAATAATGAACGCAATTTCTTCGATTGGTTGATTGATTACTTTGGCAATATCTTCTACCAAACGGTGAACGATTGGTTTGCCCGCAATTGGAATTAATGGTTTTGGCGTTGTTAAGGTATGTGGGCGCAAGCGTGAACCACGACCTGCCATTGGTACGATTATTTTCATTTCTAATATTTATTTTTTTAACTCCGTCAGAGTTTTAAACTCTAACGGAGTTTTGTATGTATATAAGTTCTTAAAAATTCTACAAGGTTTAAAAACCTTGCAGGATAAATGTTTTTATTTTACACCAGTGCTGCCAAATCCGCCTGCACCGCGTGCTGTTGTTGATAATTCTTCTACTGCTACCCATTCGGCACGTTCGTGCTTTGCAATCACCATTTGTGCGATGCGTTCGCCGTTTTCAACCACAAAATTTTCATTTGATAAATTGGCTAAAATAACACCTACTTCGCCTCGGTAATCAGCATCGATTGTTCCTGGTGTATTTAAACAGGTAATTCCTTTTTTTAATGCCAAACCACTGCGCGGGCGAACCTGTGCTTCGTAACCAATTGGCAATTCCATAAACAAACCGGTTGGTATTAATGCACGTTCCATTGGTTCGATAACGATAGGCTTTGTAAGGTTTGCACGCAGATCCATACCTGCCGAAGCAATGGTTTCATAGCTTGGCAAAGCGTGTTGCGATTTGTTGATAATATTTATTTTCATTTTTTTAAAACAGATTTTAATATACGTTGAATCATCACTTTTTCGTTGTAATAAATCAATCCTACGAATATAAGAATGAATGTGATTCCTATAAAATAATTTTCTCTGAAATTGTAAAAATATCCAAAAGAAAACAAAATTGCGGTTCCTAAATAAAGTGCGATTGCTTTTTTATCATAAGGAATGGGATATGATTTTTGCCCTAACACAAACGAAATAATCATCATGATAGCGTAAGCGGCTAAAGTTGTGATGGCAGATCCAATTAAGCCGATTTTTGGGATTAAAATAAAATTAAAAAGAATAGTTACAATTGCGCCAAAAACCGAAATGTATGCTCCAATTTTAGTTTTATCCTGAATTTTGTACCAAACAGATAAATTGGTGTAAATACCCAACAGCAGGTTTGCCAGAATAATATATGGAACAATTTCCATTGCAAACCAATATTCTTTTTTGGGTATATAAAACAGCTTGATTAAATCGGCAAAAACAACAATAACAAGCATAGCGAAGCTTCCAAAAATAATGAAATATTTGGTGATGGTTGCATATTTTACAGGTGCATCATCGTTTTTGGCATAACTGAAAAAGAACGGTTCAATACCCAACGAATAAGCCATACGAAACAACACCATGAAAACACCAATTTTATAGATGGCACCGTAACTCGCCAATCCTAAATCCACAAAACTTTCGGGCAGTAATTCTTCTAAAAAAACTTTGTCAAATGTTTCATTTACAACAAAAGCCAAACCGCCAATCATCACAGGAAAACTGTACATAACCATTTCTTTCCAAAGCTGTTTGTTGAATTTTAACTGCAACTTAAAATAATAATTAGAAAGCAACAAAAGGGTAACCAAACTAGCAATGATATTGGCTAAAAATAAATACCCAACCTGAAAATCTGTTTGGTAATAATCTTTGATCCACAGTGCTTGATTATTTTCTAATGATTTGGGAATGATGTATAAAAATAGTACGGTTAAGGCAGTATTCACTAAAACGTTGACGATTTTTATAAAGCTGTATTTTATAGGGCGTTGCTGTGCGCGTAAAATTGCAAACGGAATTACCGCCAAGCTGTCTAAAACCAAAATCCAGATTAAATAGCTGACCACAATTGGAGAAATTCCAAAATAAGTATCGATATAACTTTTAAAGCTATAAACACCCATTAAGAATACAGCGCAAACCGCCATTAGAAAAAGTATGGTGTTGTTGATAACCTCTTGTTTGTTCTCTTGCTTGTTGTAAAATCGGAAAAAAGCTGTTTCCATTCCAAAAGAAAGCACCACATTAAAAAACATCATCCACGAAAAAATCAAAGTATAATCGGCATAGGCATCTTTAGGCAACCAATCAATATGCAGTGGTGCCATAAAAAAACCAATCATTTTAGGAACAACCGTTGCTATTCCGTAGATTAAAGTGGTTTTAAAAAGGTTTTTATAAACACTCAAAATAATTAATTTTTAAAGTAAATAGGGTTTAAAAAGCGCTTCACTTTTTCTTTCGGGAGTTTTATCACAGTTGCTCCTTGCACATACGGTGCAATTTCATAAGGATTGTAGTGTAAAATCCATTCTTTTTGGGTTTGATAAAAATTATTGGGTAAATGAAATTGATTGTTTTCAAACGTGAAACCCGCATCGTTCAAATTTCCAGTAATATTCATTTGCTTTTTAAACTCGGTTTCGGCAAATTTTTTAAATCCTGCCAAATTAACAAATAATTCTTTTTGAGGCACTATTTTTCCGGTGTTGGTATCAAACACAAATACTTTAGTTTGTTGCAATCCGTGTGCACCACCTTTAAACATATAATAATCATAGACCACTTGGTACAGTTTATGAGAAACGGCTTGGTGGCTTGCTTTAAAACTTGCTTCCCATGCCAAGGCATTTTCGGGATAGGTTCTAAAAATTTCATTGTAATGATTGATAAAATTAAGAACCAAAGTGTCATAAGACGCGGTTGTTTTATCGTCTTGAAAACGTATTTCTTCTTGAACAAATTTAAAAATACTATCGTTTATTGGTTTTGCCACCACATTGTTTCCCCAAAAAAAAGGCACTTCTATATGGGCATAGGTGCAATTGTTGGGCACACAATTCAAAGCCGATTGTAAACTATATGTTTTTTGGGTTACTTTTAAAGAGTTTGCCTTTTTGCAAGCCACAAAAGCTATTGATAAACAAATGAATAGTATAATTTTTTTCATTCTGAACAATTCTTCTTTTTTTAAGACAAATCTATAAATTTTAGTCGGTTTTAAATGGTATCTTTACGCTTATTTTTAAAAGTACAAAATTATGAAGTTTAACACAAAAGTTATACACGGCGGGCAGCACCACGATCCAAGTACAGGAGCCGTAATGCCGCCTGTTTATCACACATCAACCTTTGCTCAAACTAGTCCGGGTGTTCACACTGGTTACGAATACAGCCGTGCCGATAACCCAACGCGTACTGCTTTGGAACATGCCCTAGAAAGAATTGAAAATGGCGCGCGTGGTTTGGCATTTTCATCGGGCTTGGCGGCGATAGACTGTGTAATGCGTTTGTTGAAACCCAATGATGAGGTAATTGCGATGGACGATTTATACGGCGGAACGTATCGTTTGTTTACGCGATTTTATCAAGATTTAGGCATAAAGTTCCATTTTATAAATATGAATGATTTAGAGTTGTTTCAATCAAAAATCAACGATAAAACCAAATTAGTTTGGATTGAAACACCTACAAATCCGTTAATGAAGTTGGCTGATATCGAAGCAATTGCCAAAATCACCAAGCAACATCAATTGCTTTTTGCGGTTGACAATACATTTGCAACACCTTATTTGCAAAAACCTTTGAATTTGGGTGCTGATATTGTGATGCACTCTGCTACGAAATATTTAGGCGGACATTCCGATGTGATTGCCGGTGCTTTGGTTATCAAAGATGAAGAATTAGGAAAACAATTGCATTTTACGCAGTTTGCAACCGGAGCCACTTTAGGGCCGCAAGAATGTTTTTTGGTTTTGCGTGGAATTAAAACCTTGCATTTGCGCGTGGAACGTCATTGTTTTAACGGACAAAAAGTAGCCGAGTTTTTAGAGCAACATCCATTAATTGATAAAGTGTTGTATCCTGGTTTGGCATCGCATCCGCAACATGATTTAGCTAAAAAACAAATGCAGAAAGGCTTTGGCGGAATGGTTTCGTTTACGTTTAAATCGGGCGCAAAAGCCGATGCTATTTCGTTTTTAGAGAAGCTAAAAGTGTTTACTTTGGCAGAATCTTTGGGTGGCGTAGAATCATTAGCCAATCATCCGGCGTTAATGACACATGCTTCGATCCCAGCAGAAAAACGTGTAGAAATAGGCGTTACCGATGATATGGTGCGTTTAAGCGTTGGCGTGGAAGATATAGATGATTTACTTGCCGATATAGAACAGGCATTGAAGTAATAGAAAAACTCCTGATTCATTGAATCGGGAGTTTTTTTATTATTGTATTTTTTCAAACCTTATTACTTTACCATCGTATTCATACAAACGTAAAGTATTTTCTTCTTTACAAAAACCATAAGTTCCTAATTGATAGCCATTAGACTGATTTCCCAATCTTACTACTTTTTCCATTAAAAATTCATTATCTTGATGAAAAGAATAAGGAATGGTTGTGGGACTTGTAAATTGGAAAGATAAATCTTCTACTGGTAGATTAACATTACTTTCTATAATTAAATTATTAGTATTTGTAAAAGTATAATGAACATATTCATCATTTTTTGGCATATATTCATTGCTATCAAAATAACCGATTTTTGAAAGTTTCCATTTTCCAACAAGTACATTATCTTCTTTTGTATCATCATCAGAACAACTGATTGTTAATGATGATAAGAATAGAAATAAAATTAGTTTTTTCATGTGTTTATTATTTTTTTACATGTAAATATAACTAATTAAATACATAATATTTTGATTTTAAAGATTTTTTCAAAACGTATTTTCATTTATTCTATATAAAATCTATCAATAATAAGTAGTTTTTAATAGAATACTAATTAAATTACAACATCTTTAACAAAACAAGCTTTTTCTATTTCGTTGCAATACATATACTAAATTATACTATTTTTATAAAAAAAACGTTTCAATCTTTGAAATCACATGTATATGAAATTTTATTATCAACTTTTTTTCTTTTTAGTGTCGTTTGTTTCAGTTGCACAAACCAATCAATTGTGGAAAGGTTATTACTCTTATCAAGAAACCACAGCTGTTGAAAAAGACAACCAAAATATATACATTGCTACAGACAATGCGGTCTTTGCATATAATGAAAGCACAAAGGAAACCGATATTTATAATACCATTAATGGATTAAAAATCGATGGCATTAACACCTTGGGATACGCAAAAGATTACAAAAAACTTATCGTGGGTAGCAAAAACGGTAAAGTAGCCATTATTGATTTGGCTGCCGACAAAATTTATCAATTAAACGATATCTTTTCTAAAACCAATATTCCCGACAATCAAAAAATCATCAATAAAATTATATTCCACGGCGGTTTTGCATATTTGGCAACAGGTTATGGCATCACTGCGGTGCGGTTAAGCGACAATCATTTTGGCGACACTTATTATGTGGCAGTTGGTGGTGAAATGGCAAACGTGAAAGGCATTGCTATTTTCAACAATCAAATGTATGCAACTGTTGAAAACGAAGGATTAAAAAAGGCATCGATGAATACCAATTTAATCGATTATAATAATTGGCAAGTAATCGATTTTGATAATTGGGTGGAACTTACTACTTACGGCAATCAGCTGATAGGTGTGAAAGAAGATTTGTCGTTAAACACCATTTCTGCGGCAAATGTCATAACAAGCGTTGATGAGGTTTGGGGCGGATTTAAAAAGTTTTCTGTTTCGGGCGATGTTTTAATTGAAGTTACACAAGAAGCAGCACGTTTAAGAACCACCAATTTGGCTGTTTATAATGAATTTACCTATTCGTTGTCTGAAAAAGGCGGTGTGGCAGATGCTACCTTTTCAAACGGCGATTATTTTGTGGCAACTAACCAAAACGGATGTTTAAAAGTAGCATCAGATACAAAAGAAAGCGAAAATATTTCACCAAGTGGTCCGTTGAGCAACAATGTATCGTCGGCTGTGGTGAATAACAAAGATTTGTGGATTACTTTTGGCGGATATGGGGTTGATATGGATCCATACAGACCCAATGGTTTAACGAAATATGGCATCAGTACCTTTAAAAATATGCAAACATGGCAGCATATTACCAACGAACAATTAAACGGTTTAAGAGCAACAATCAATATAAGTTTTAATCCCCAAAAACCTAATTTAGCATACATTAGTACGTTTCACGATGGTTTGGGTGTTTGGAACATAAACCAAGAACAATTAACGGTTTACAACAATCAAAACACCGATGCTTTGCAATCATTAATCGACAATGATGTGCGGGTGTTTGGTGTGGCTTTTGACAGAAATGGCACAGGATGGATGACCAATACCATACCCGATTTTGCAACATTGGTTACTATTGATAAAAACAATCAATTAGATGTATATGCATCCAATGTGTTAAGAGGAAGCCCCATTGGAAGTAGCTTCTTAATGCCTGTTATTGATAATAACAACACCAAATGGTTTGGAAGTAGGCTAGGAGGTTTATACGCTTTTAACGAAACCCGAAACAACAAAGCCATGCAAATCACCACCACGCACAATTTGCCTGATAGCAACGTGCAAGCAGTGGCATTAGATTATAAAAATGAATTGTGGATAGGTACTTTAAGAGGACTCAGAGTTATTAAAAACGTGGACCAATTTTTAACCAGTCCACAACTTTCGCCCACTAATATTGTAATTGAACAAGAAGGACAAGCAGAAGAATTGTTTTATGAGCAAAACATTTTGCATATCACCGTAGATGGCTCTAATAACAAATGGGTTTCGATTGCAGAATCGGGGGTGTTTTTAATTTCAGATACCTACGAAACCATTTATAATTTCACGCCGGAAAATTCTCCTTTACCAAGCAATGATATCACAAGCATTAGTATTGATGGGGCAACCGGTGAAGTGTTTTTTGTTTCGCGCAAAGGTATTGTGTCTTTAAAGAATTTTGCCACCACACCAGCCGATGATTTAGACGATATTAAAGTGTATCCAAACCCCGTGAAACCGGGCTTTACAGGCGATGTAAAAATAAGTGGATTGGTAAGCGACGCAAATGTAAAAATTACCGACGTTGCAGGAAATTTAGTCTATGAAACCAAATCGTTAGGAGGAACCGTTACTTGGAACACACTTAGTTTTTCAGGTGCCAAAGTGCCTTCGGGTGTGTATATGATTTTTATTTCATCGCAAGACGGAAGTTTAGACGCTGTTAAAAAAGTAATGATTATTCGTTAATGCTTGTAAAAACCGAAGCTATTGTTTTAAATGCGTTGCGGTATCAAGAAAAAAGCTTGGTGGTAAAATGTTTTACCCAGTTTTTTGGACTTAAAACCTACTTTATCCGCAATGCTTTTTCTGCAAAAAGTAAAAATTTAAACAGTGCCTATTTTCAGCCACTCAATCAGTTGCATATTGATGCGGTGCACAAAAACAAGGCTTCGTTGGAATACATTAAAGAATTAAAATTAATGTATCCCTACCAAACCATCTCGGTAGAGTTTTATAAAAACAGCGTTAGTATTTTTTTGGCAGAAGTTTTAAGCCATAGCATAAAAGACGATCAGCCCAATAACGAACTTTTTCTATTTTTAAAAACCGCTTTAATTTGGTTTGATGAACATCCGTTTACTGCTGATTTTCATCTGTGGTTTCTGTTGAATATCACCAAATATTTAGGTTTTTTTCCTGATGATTCAGACAAACGTTCCATTTACTTTAACCCCCATGAAGGCAGTTTCACAATGCATTATACCCCCAATTGTTTCAATGAAACCGAAACGGCTTTGTTTAGAAATTTGTTGCAAATGACGCTTTCTCATAATAAAAGTAGTTTTACAAATGACCAACGAAGAACGGCTTTGAAACTGTTAATTACCTATTACGAAATTCATATTGCAGGTTTTAAACAAGTAAAATCGGTTGAGATTCTCTCGGAACTTTTTTAGTCCTTTAGGTATTATTAATATAAAGAAAAGCTACAAAATTCAACACCTTGCAGCATTCCAATCAATATATTAAAATAAAGTAATTAAATAGAAATAAAACTAATAATCCCCTGCAAGCTACTATTTTTATCAGAATATCCAATGTGATTTTGATCGAACTCGGGTAGTTTACAAAACCGAAATTGCATAATTAAAAAGGAAAGTATATATTTGCTACATAAAAAAAAGGAAATGGTGCTCTTCCTTACCCAACCGCTTTCAGAAGCTGATGACGCCTGATTAATTAAATACAAAACATTTAATCAGGAAAAATATGTCTAGAAATAAGCAAAAGTCAATTGGCCAAAAGTGGGTTTTTCAATCCAAAATTTTTTTCAGAAAAAAGCCATCCGTTTTTTATATTTTAAAATGGATGTTGATTTGTGCGGTAATTGGTGTTTTTATAGGCTCGGCTTCGGCAGGATTTTTGCAATCGCTGCATTGGGCCACCCATTTTCGGGAAACCCATATATGGCTTATTGCTTTATTGCCTTTGGGCGGTTTGCTCATTGGCATGCTCTATCATTATTATGGCAAAAATGTAGAAGCAGGAAACAATTTATTGATTGACACCATACATCAACCCCAAGAAAAAATACCGTTTAAAACGGCCGTTTTTGTGTATTTGGGAACCATTGCTACACACTTTTTTGGAGGTTCGGCCGGGCGTGAAGGCACTGCTTTGCAAATGGCTGGTGCCATCGCCGACCAGTTCAGCAAACCTTTTCAATTAACCCCATCTGACCGAAAAATACTGATTATAGCAGCAGTTGCTGGCGGATTTGGTTCGGTATTCGGCACGCCGCTTGCCGGTGCTTTATTTGCCATGGAGTTTTATTTGATTGGCCGTATTCGATACCATGCACTTTTTCCAGCTTTCCTCACGGCTATTTTGGCTGATTTAGTTACAAAACTATGGCAAACACCACACACACATTACCACATTTCTTCTATTCCCGCAATTTCTTTTTTAAATGTGTGCTATGCCATTCTTGCCGGAATTGCCTTTGGTATATGTGCTTGGATATTTAGCAAATCCATTCATAAAGTAAGTGGGGTTTTTAAGCAACAAATTGCCTACCCACCTTTACGACCGTTTGTGGGCGGTATCGTTGTGGCGCTATTAGTAGCCGCATTGGGAACCACAAAATACATTGGTTTAGGTATTCCCACCATTGTGGAGGCTTTCGAAACACAAGTACCTGCTTATGATTTTGTCTTAAAAATGCTATTAACCGTCATCACGCTTTCAGCCGGATTTAAAGGCGGAGAAGTTACACCGCTTTTTTTCATAGGAGCTACGCTGGGAAATGCATTAAGCCTTTTTATTCCCATGCCCTCAGAGCTTTTAACCGGAATGGGATTTGTGGCTGTTTTTGCCGGTGCCACAAACACCCCCATTGCATGCAGTATCATGGCGATGGAGCTTTTTGGTGCCGAATGCGGTGTATATGTTGCGATAGCTTGCGTGGTTTCGTATCTGCTTTCAGGACACAACAGCATTTATAGCCGACAAATTATTGGCGAAGCCAAACATCCACGCTATGCACAGGATGAGGGAAAACGATTGAATGAACTTTAGCCCAAAAAAAATTAATTAACGCGTAATGCATTATAGAATTCCCACCGATGCACAGATTATTAACTATTACTTCAAGCAAATTAAAAAGTTATACCTCTTTTTTGAATGCAAAGCATTCAAAATCTGTGAAAATAAATGGAATTAGTAGCATTAATTTG
This sequence comes from Flavobacterium sp. CBA20B-1, assembly GCF_028473145.1. Lineage (NCBI taxonomy): Bacteria > Pseudomonadati > Bacteroidota > Flavobacteriia > Flavobacteriales > Flavobacteriaceae > Flavobacterium > Flavobacterium sp. CBA20B-1. The sequence continues at coordinate 2,104,606 of NZ_CP092370.1, read as the reverse complement.
TAAAATTATATCTGTCCATCTGTGGTAATAAAAAAATCTTTGAATGGTTAGGTTTTGAAATTTATTTAGATAATGCAGTACAGATTAAATTATTATTTTACAACCACTGTTTGAATATTTGCAAATTCATACAAAGCAAAATGCGATAATTCACGTCCGTAACCTGAATTTTTAATGCCTCCAAACGGCAAATGCGGATCAGAAATTACCATTTCATTGATAAACAAAGCCCCTTCATCAAACAAATGCAAATAATGATTTAATTGCTCCGGATTATCTGTGAAAATACTTGCTCCTAATCCAAAGTTTGAATTATTGCTTAGCTCAATAGCTTCGTCAATGGTTTTAAAAGGCATGAGCGCTGCCACCGGACCAAAGGTTTCTTCTGCAAATATGGGCATATCAACCGTTACATTGGTAACTAAAGTAGGTTCAAAAAACGCACCTTTTCGGTTGCCGCCTGCAATGATTGTTGCACCTTTTGCTACACTTTTTTGCAACTGCTTCTCCAATTCTGCTGCCAAATCTTCTCGGGCCATTGCTCCGAATGTTACCATTTCATCGTATTTATCACCTGTGATTAAAGTGCTTAATTTCTTTTGAAATAAATCAACAAACTGTTCGTAAACGGTTTCTTGCACTAAAAAGCGTTTGGATGCAATACAACTTTGTCCGGCATTTTGCATACGTGCGTTTACTGCCTTTTCAGCAGCATATTCCAAATCGGCATCGTTCAAAACAATAAAAGCATTGCTTCCGCCTAATTCCAACACACATTTTTTAAGGTGTTTACCGGCTGTTTCTGCAACCGATCTTCCTGCATGTTCGCTACCGGTTAACGAAACCGCTTTTACAATTGGATGTGAAATTACAGCGGCGACTTCACTGCTTTTAATAGGAAGATTTTTATAAACAGGGATATCAATCGCATCCACATTAAAAACATCTTCCAAAGCTTTGGCACTTAAAGGCACATTGCTGGCGTGTTTTACAACGAATACATTTCCGATAAGCAAACTAGGAACCACAAACCGAAAAACTTGCCAAAAAGGAAAATTCCACGGCATTACACCCAACAACACGCCCAACGGACGAAACGTGATATAACTTTTGCTCCAATTGGTTTTTACTTCTTGGTCTTTTAGAAAAGCAGCTGCGTTTTCTATGTAATAATCGCATAAATACGCACATTTTTCCACTTCAGCAAGCGCCAATTTTATGGGTTTGTTCATATCGGTGGTAATGGCATGTGCATATTCGTGTTTGTTTTGCAGCAACTTTTCTTTGATGCTTTTTAAAACCGAAATACGATCGTTTAAAGAAAATTCGCGCCATTTTAAAAAGCTAGATTGTAAAGTATGTAGAAGTGCGGTGGTGGTGTTTGCTGTCATAGGAATTTGTTTTTTATAAAGTTATAAAATAAAAATGGTAAGCCGAAGCTTACCACATTTTAATATTCAAGGACTTGTTTTTTTTGCCACAGATACACAGATATAATTTTACAGATTAGCGTTACAAATAATAGATAAAATCTGTGCATCTTTAGGAATTCTATAGTGCAGTGCAGGTTAATACTGCAACACTTTATTTTTATCAACCCAGCCAATGGTATCGTTTGGTAGCTGAATTTTAATCCATTGATTGGTGGCTTCTTGTATAAATCCTTTTTCGCCTTCGATTAATGTAGCTGATACCTTGGCAACTGTTCGGGGTTCATTCATCAATACGGCATCGGCATCTTTTACAATCACGTAATGGTGCATCAACAAATAATCCGATTGGTTTTTGGATATAAAATAACTTCCGATACTAATTGCTAAAGTAAAAATACTCAATGTAAAAAGTGCTTTTTTAGCGGTTGCATTAGCGTTTAATCGATAAACAACAAGCAGAATAACCGTTAAAAACATACTGGCAATTGCCAGGTAAGCCCACGCATTGGGTTTTAAAAAATTAAAAACGCTGTACAGCATTTGTTGCTGCGGTATGGGCAAATTGCCTTTTGTGACTTTGGTTTTAAGCTTTTCGGCAAAGTTCAAATTAATGCGTGCGGCTTCGTAATCGGGTTGCAATTTCAACGCTTTTTCTAAATGATAAATGCTTAATGCAGTATTTTGCATCCGCAGATAAGATGTTCCTAAATTGTAATGCAACGCAGCATTTAAAGAATCTATTTTTACCAGTTTCTCAAAAATTTGTGCCGAAGCAGCATACTCTTTTTCATTAAAAGCATTGAGTGCTTGTTTCAAAAGCGCATCGTTGTTTTCTTGAGCGTGAATACCCAATGAAAAGCAAAAACTAAAAAAAAGCATCATTAACTGTTTCATATCACTTTTTTATTTGTTTATCGATTGAATTGATCAATTGCACTGCCACTTCGTAATCGTTCTGCATGGTTTGAATGTCCATTTGTGCGTATCGAGCCATTTCGCAAGTGGTTTTTATCGATAAAAAGGTCGATATATCTTGCGCATTGATTTGATGATTTTGCAACAATTCAGTAATGGTGTCGTTGCTCATTTCGGTGGTTTCAATTTTCAATCTGGCTTTTAAATAATTGTGCAGGCATCGTTCCAAAGCTTCATAAAATGCTTCTTTATTTCCGATTTGGGTTTTAGCTTCCGACAGGTATTTTTTAGCCAATTTATTATTTGCTTTTAGTTTGTTTCCACTCACATCACCTGCTTTTTTGTCGGATACATTTTTAGCTAAAAACACAATGGGCAAAAGCAATAAAGGCGCTAACCACCAGGCATAAAACGATTTGTTTTGAGTAATAAAATGCCCGTTAAACCATTCAATATTTTTGTTCAAAGGTTGTATTTCTGTTTTGTTGCTCACCACTTCTGCTTTGTTGTTCAATGAAGCGTTTGTAGGCAGTTCGGGTCCTTCTGTTACTTCAATGGTGATGGGTTGCGATGTGCTGGTTTTATAGGTTTTTGAAGCGGTATCAAAATACGAAAAAGTAATTGGTTCAATGGTGTATGTACCTTTATATTGCGGTACAATTACATATTTTTCAGCTTTTGAACCTTCCATTCCTGCCGATATACTTTTGTTTACACGGTTGATTTGTTCAGGATCATATAATTCCAACGCATTGGGCGCCATCGGTTTTGGCAAGGTTAATAAATCTAAATTTCCTTTTCCTTGCACGCTTACTGTAAGCTCTAAAGGTTCATTTGCTTTTACAGCCGTTTTATTGGCTGTCACCGAAAAGTTATAAGCGCCTACTGCACCTGTAAAGCCTGCTGGTTGGCTGTCTAAAGGCAAAGGTTTCACTTGGATGGTTTTTGTGCCAGAAGAATAGGTTTTTTTTCTTAGACCAATTTCGGGCGTGCCAAACACATCAACGCGTCCGGTTAAATATTGTTCGTCTAGTTCCACAACTAATGGATCGATTTTTAAGGTGCCGTCTTTTTGGGGCAGTAAAACCGCTTTTTGCAAAGGCATATAGCGATAGCTTTTTCCGTTTAATTCTGCACGAGTTATTGCCTGCTGTTTTTGCTCAATCATGTGGTTCCAGAAATTTTGATACATTGGCATTTCTTTTACCAACATGGTATTAAATCCGGCTTGATCGCTTACATATAAACCGTATTCCACCGTGATAGGTTCGTTTACATAGGCACTATTTTTAGACAGTTTTGCAACTAAATGAATACCTTGCCCCATGTTTTTAGGAAGCTGGGGTTGTCTTTGTCGTTGTCTGCCAAAAAGTTCTTCTTCCATTTCATCGAACATGGCAAACGGATCGCGACGGCGTTGTTGTTGGCGTGGCTGTTCTTGCACGGCATCGCCCACTTTTATAGTTACAGGCTGCGATTTATATAATTTTCCCTCAAATACAATCGAGGCAGCACCAATTGTTAAGGTTCCTTTTTTTTGAGGTTGCACGTAAAACGAAAAGCTTTTCTCCATACTGCTTTTTCCGTTTACCCACGTATGGCTTACAGACTGCATGGGACCGCCCACCACATCGAAATTTTCAAACGATGGGCGTTTAAAATCATCTGCATCACCGTTCATCACAAAACGCACCTCGATCACTTGATTAATACCAATAGACTGACTGCTCACTTGGGTTTTCAACTGAAATTGTGCCCAAGTAGCGATGCTTGTGAATAAAGCTAAAAACGTATATAAGAAGTGTTTTGCGTACATAGTTTTTACCAATCTTTTTGAGTGGATGTTGTAACCGGTTTGCCTTTTTGTTCACGACCTTGAATGCGTTCGCGAACGCCTTTTTCATGTTCGTCTAAAGCCTTTAAAATGTTTTCCATTTGCTGTTTAGACTGGTTTTGCTTTTGTTGTTGTGGATTTGGTTTAGGTTGCTCTTTGTCTTGATCGCCTTTTTCATCTTTATTCTGTTCGTCTTTTTTATCTTGATCGTCTTTATCGTCTTTTTTATCCTTGTTTTGATCGTCGTTTTTATCCTGCTTGTTTTTATCCTGATCTTTTTTGTCTTTATTTTGATCCTGATTTTGTTTGTTGTCTTTATTGTTCTTGTTCTGATTAGGATTTTCTTTCTGCATTTTCTTCGCTAACGCATAATTGTAACGTGTTTTTTCATCATTCGGATTGTTCCGCAAGGCATTTTTATAAGCTTCAACCGCACTTCCGTAATCTTTCAACTTCATAAAAGCATTGCCCATGTTATGAAAAATCTGATGTTTTTCTTCTTTGGTTTTTGCCGATTTCAATGCGGTTTGATACGATGCCACTGCTTCGTTCATTGATTGCATGCGGTAAATGCTATTTGCTTTATTGTACAAAGCTGCGGTGTTTTGTTTTTCTTTTGCCGATGCTTTACGGTAGGTTTGCTCTGCTTTGGTATAATTTTTCACACCAAAACTTTGATTGCCTGCTGCCAATTGCGACTTATAGGATTGTGCTTGAACAACATTCAGCATAACAAGCTGTATCATGATGATATACCAAAAGTGTTTCATATTATTTTTCATTGAATAAATTAATTTTCTTTGCCCATGCAGTTCGGCGTTCCAACACCAAACTATCTATAATCAACAGCAATAAAGCCAAACCAACAAACCATTGAAACTGAGATTGAAAATCGGCAATTTGCTGTGATTCAAAATCGGTTTTTTCTATTTTTTGCAAGGTTTGATCTACCAAATCCACCACCTCATCTGTTTTGGTTCCATAAATAAAAACGCCGCCAGTGCTTTGAGCAATTTCTTTTAAAGTGGCATCGTTTAATTTTGTAACCACGGTAGATCCATCCACATCTTTTTTATAGTCAATGATTTTTCCGTTTTGTTTAATCGGAATTTGTCCGCCATCGGGTGTTCCAACTCCGATTGTAATAATCTTAATACCTCTATCTTTTGCCATTGCAACAGCATCACTGATTCCTTCGCCGTGGTCTTCCCCATCAGAAATCAAAATCATTACCTTGCTGGTTTTTGGGTCGTCAAAATAATTGCTTCCCACTTCAATAGCTTCGCGCAAGGCAGTTCCCATACTTGAAACCATTTCGGTGTTCATATCTTGTATGTACATTTTTGCCATGCTGTAATCGGTAGTGATGGGTAACATTGGAAAAGCCGATCCGGCATAACCTACAATTCCGATACGGTCTGATGCTAAATTGTTTATTATTTGCGATGCCAATTGTTTCGATTTCCCTAGACGCGATGGTGCAAGATCTTCTGCCAACATGCTTTTTGAAACATCCATTGCAAAAACAATATCAACACCTTGGCGTTTCACGGTTTCTATTTTTGTTCCAAATTTTGGGTTTACCAAAGCAATAATCAATGCAAATACCGTCACGGCAAGCAAGACCATTTTTATCAGCGGTTTGCTGGTGGTTGATGCTTCGGGTACCAAACGTTTTAAATAGTTACCAGAACCAAATTCGGCAATCTTCTTTTTCTTCCAAATGGTATTCCATACATATACGGCTATCAATACGGGTATTAATAGCAGTAAATAGAAATAAAAAGGTGTATCTAATCCCCACATTTTACACGAATCCTTTAAATATTGTTTTTCTTGATAAATATTCTATTACTAATAATCCCAACGCTAAAAGCACCAACGAACGAAACAATTCGGTGCGCTGTACAAACTTTTGCTCATCGATTTTTGTTTTTTCTAATTGATTAATTTCGTCGTAAATATTTTCTAATCGTTTGGTATCTGTTGCCCGGAAATATTTTCCACCGGTTTTTTGAGCGATGCTTTTCATTAAAGCTTCATCAATTTCCACCTTTACACGGTCGTATTTTAAATCGCCATTTGGCAATATTGCCACGGGTGTTTCTGCCATACCGTTGGTTCCAATACCAATTGTATAAACTTTAATTTTGTATTCTTTGGCAATATCGGCAGCCATTTGCGGATCAATCAAGCCCGAATTGTTCACACCATCGGTCATTAAAATAACTACTTTGCTCTTTGCTTTGCTTTCTTTTAACCTGTTTACGGCTGTTGCCAAACCAACGCCAATACCTGTTCCGTCTTGAATAATGCGGTCGTACTTAATATCAGCCAATTGATTCAACAACCTATTTTTATCGCTGGTGACAGGCGCTTTGGTGTATGCTTCGGCGGCGTAAACCACAATTCCCAAACGGTCGTCTATACGGTCTTTAATAAAATCGGCAGCTACTGTTTTTAGGGCTTCTAAACGATTGGGTTTTAAATCGCGCGAAAGCATCGACCCTGAAACATCGGTTGCCAACACAATATCCACACCGTTTGTAATTTTAGATTTGGTGCTTTTGTCAATGGTTTGCGGTCGGGCCAAAGCCACTATAAGCGCTGCAAAAGCCACTGCCCGCAATACAAAAAGCAACGGATAAAGCTTGGTGAGCAGTGTTTTTTGGTTTTTAAAACCTTGAATACTGCTGATTTTTACAGGAACTTTCTCGTTTTTTCTGTTGATGAACCAATACCAGCCCAATGGCAGTAAAAGTAATAACAACCAGAAAAAGTGCGGATTTAAAAAGGTTATATTACTCATTTGGATTTGCTACATTTAGTTGAATGGATTCAATAACTCGTTGATCTATTTTTGCACCGTATTCATCACCTTCTCTATATAAAATACCCACTTCTTGAATGCCATTTGGTTGTACAAAAACATACATATCGTATTGCATTTTAATGGCTTCGCCCGACACAAAGTTTTGAGCAACTAATGTTCCCGTACCTCTAATTCCACGAACCCCTTTTTCTGTAAATTCCTCGGCATTGTACGTGATATCTTTTGCGCCGTATTGTTTGCCAACAATTTCTAATTTGTATTTTAACAATTGTTCCAAACTTAATGAATCATTGGTTTGAACAGCTGTTGTTCCTACAGCAATTATGAGTTGCGTGTTTAGGTTTGAATACGAAAATACGCTGCTTTGTGATTGCTGTTTTTCTTTATCGGACTGCGGCATTTGTACGCGGGTCAATGCTTCGGGCGTACTTATGATAACTGTTGGAAAACCATAGTCTGAGGTGACCCATTCGCGGTTGTACAAACTTTTGTTGGATGCCAAAACACTCCATTCTACACCTGAACGAATTGCTTGCACCACATACACAATTCCCGTAACTAAAAGCAACAACACAGTAACACCAATTGGAATTAGCGTACGCATTTGTTTGCGTTTTTTGAAACGGCGTTCGCGCAGTTTTACACGCTGTGATTGCTCTTCAGAAAAGCGTGGAATGGCTTTATCAATAGAAACAGAAATCACTTCGGAAGTTTTGCGGTCTTGTTCAATTTCGCTCATCATAGGTTCCGATTTTGCAAATTTCACCAAATCGGCAGTTTGCAACACGCGTTTTAAATCGTGAACCGTTTCTTTGCTCAATTGTATTTTTTTGGAATTAATGATTTGAAAAAGCATTTGAATAACTTCGGATGTGGTTGATTCTTTTGCAGGAATTTCAAAAACTTCCTCGATATAATCCCTAATCACATCGGTCATTTCTGAATAATACGATTTCACATCACCATTTAGCACCAAGCGTTTCGAATCTAACAATTGCAATTTTTTGCTTACTTTTTCAAGCGGTGTTCGGTACAGATCTTCTTCGGTTAAATTTTTGTTTTGTAAATATTTAATCAGAAAATAGGTGGCAACGCCGGCAAGCACACACGCCAGCAACGCAATAAGGTATTTCCACAATTTATCGGTATCGGTTTCGCCACCAACTTGGGCTTTAATGTCGTACATTGGTTGCTTTAAGGTGTCAACCTGCACATTGTTCACTTTAATGTTGAACAAATCGGTTTGATGGTTCTTTTCATCAATATAAACCGATAAACGAGGCACCACATATTCGCCAGCATCAAATTGTGTTAAGGTGTATTTTTTAGTAAGTTCGATGGTATTTCCGTTGGATACCGTGTCGGTTTTCGATTGTTCCAACACTTCAAACGGACCAATATTTTGCTGGTTTGGAAAAACCACTTTGCTGCTTTCGCTGGCAGTTGCCTTAATGGTTAGATGAAACGCCGAACCTATCTTTATTTGGGTAGAATCTACGTTAGCCGTTACTTGTGCAAATCCTGCAAAAGCAAAAAAACCAAACAATAACGTAACTACTATTTTGTTCATACTAGCGTGCTTTAAAATAAGCCAATAATTTTTTAACATAACTTTCGTGTGTACCTGTTTTAATGATCCCGGCACCACTGCGTGTGAATGTTTTTGTGAAATAATCTTCTAAATCTTGGTAATGGTCGCGGTATGCTTTGCGCACCTGGGCATCGCCGGTGTTTACATATAAACTTTCGCCTGTTTCGGCATCTTGCATTAAAACATATCCCACATTGTTTAAATCGTTTTCGCGCTGGTCTGCTACTTTAATACCTGTAATATCGTGGCGTTTTGCAGCAATGCGTAAAATTTTTTCGTAATCTTTCGTCATAAAGTCAGACAAAACAAATACAATTGCTTTTTTCTTTAATACTTTAGAAAGATATTCAAACGCTTGTGAAATATTGGTTTTGTTGCTTTTGGGTTGGAATTGAATCAGCTCGCGAATGATTCTTAAAATGTGCGATTTTCCTTTTTTTGGTGGAATGAATAGTTCAATTTGATCCGAAAACAAAATCAAACCAATTTTATCGTTGTTTGTAGTTGCCGAAAAAGCCAATGTTGCTGCAATTTCGGTAACGATATCGCGTTTAAAATCATCGGTTGAACCAAAGTCTTGCGAACCGCTGATATCCACCATCAACATTAGTGTTAACTCGCGTTCTTCTTCAAAAACCTTCACAAAAGGTTCATTGTAGCGTGCAGTAACATTCCAATCAATCGCACGGATATCGTCGCCATATTGGTATTGGCGCACTTCTGCAAACGACATTCCTTTGCCTTTGAAAGACGTGTGGTATTCGCCCGAAAAAATATGGTCGCTTAACCTTCGGGTTTTTATTTCAATGCGTCGAACCTTTTTTAATATTTCTTTTGTTTCCATTTCTTTGTTTAAGATTTAAAGTCTTCATTGTTTCAGGTTGCTTTAACTTGAAACATTAAACTTGGAACAAAATATTAAGGCACTTCGATTTCGTTTACAATTTTGTTGATGATGTCCACACTTGTAATGTTGTCTGCTTCGGCTTCGTAAGTAATTCCAATTCTGTGGCGCAGTACATCTAAAACAACCGCACGAACATCTTCTGGGATTACATAACCGCGGCGGCGGATAAATGCATAACATTTTGCTGCGGTTGCCAAATTGATAGATCCGCGAGGCGATGCACCGTAGCTTATATAAGGTTTTAAACTTTCTAATTTGAATTGTTCTGGATAGCGGGTTGCAAATATGATGTCTAGAATATACTTTTCTATTTTTTCATCCATATAAACCTCTTTCACCGTTTCTTGTGCACGAATGATTTGTTCTAAACCAACCACCGGATTAATCGTTGGAACGGTTCCTGCTAAATTTTGACGGATTACCAAACGTTCTTCTTCTAATTTTGGATAATCAATCACGGTTTTCAACATAAAACGGTCCATTTGCGCTTCTGGCAACGGATAGGTTCCTTCTTGTTCCACTGGGTTTTGCGTAGCCATTACCAAAAATGGTTTTTGCAGTTTATGGGTGGTATCGCCAATGGTAACTTGTTTTTCTTGCATGGCTTCTAACAAAGCAGATTGCACTTTTGCAGGCGCACGGTTGATTTCATCGGCCAAAATAAAATTAGCGAAAACCGGTCCTTTTTTTATACTAAAGTCATTAACTTTTACGTTGTAAATCATAGTACCTACCACATCGGCAGGCAACAAATCTGGGGTAAACTGTATGCGGCTAAACGATCCGTGAACCGCTTTGGCAAGCGTGTTAATTGCTAATGTTTTAGCTAATCCGGGAACACCTTCCAATAAAATATGTCCTTGCCCTAATAAACCAATTAGTAAGCGATCAATCATGTGTTTTTGCCCCACAATTGTTTTGTTCATTTCGGCAATAAGCAAGTCAATAAACGCACTTTCACGTTCTATTTTGTCGTTTATCGAGCGAATGTCAGTAGTGGCTGTTGTTGCTTCCATTATTTAGTTTTGTGTATATTATTTTTTCAGTTACAAATTGATTAAAATTTATTTGCTTAACTTGTTAACAAATGGTTAAAATACATTATGTGGTATTTGTTTTAAGTATCAATTACCATTTTCTTTTTATAATTTTAAGATAAAACTACCAATTGTGATAAATAAACGGCTTTTAATTAAAAACTTGTTAGCGCATCATGCCGAGAATAGCTTCTTTGATAAGAAGCAACAGCTAAACTTACACACTTTAGAAGGAAAAGCCAAATTTTTGAAGCATGTTTGTTCACTTTCTAATTCAAATCCGTTCAATTTATCATTTATTTTGGTTGGAATTGAAGATGAAAAAAGCCTTATTGTGGGAACCGACTTTTACGATGACAGCCATATTCAGAATTTAATTAATGCTTATTTAGAAAATCCGCCGCAAATTCAATATGAAAATGTAATTTTTCCACATTTAGAAAACGGTATGGTGGTGGGCTTGGTGACAATCTATCCAAAAAAAGGAAAATGTTTTTTTAAAAAGCGCATTTATACGATCTACGAAGGAGCGTCTTTTTCACGCATTGGCAGTATATCGCATCCGGAATATCTTCCGCCTAAAATAAACAACAGTGAAATTGTTGATAGTATCTTGAAAGTTTCGGTCACCAATTTAAAAAATACTATTGATAGCGTGTTGTATTTTATGACTCAAACACATCCGGATATGAAACCAAAGTACCAAGTTTTTAAAGAATATTTCACGGTGTGCTGGGCGGGAATTGAAAAAGTTAAGAAAGGCGAAACCTATTTGTCTAGAGTTGATATTGAATTGATTAATGAACAGGTTAAGATTTTTTATTCGGCATTGGATGAAGTTTCCATTAGCTATACTGAAAATGAATTTGTGATAACAGAATATGTGAAAATTGGATTCCGTAAAAACAACCGCTACATTCCTTTTAGCGTGCAGAAAATTATTTTTAGCGATTCAATGACATATCAAATTACATCGGAAATCATCTTTAAAACGCCCGAAATTGATAAACGCCATTTGTATCATCTATACAATTATTACACATCCATCTTAAATAAATTAAAAAACAACAAACGCTTACATACAATTGAGCAAAACGATTTGCAAAATCTTTGTTATTCGTTTATGTTGTGTTATCTTCACGGTTTTAATAATGCCAAAGAGGTGCTTATCACTCACAAAAGCGTATTTAAAAACAGTAAATACTCTTTTTTGTATGCCTCTTTTAAAGAAGTAATGCGCATTTTGCGTAAGCTAAAATACGAAACCCAAAATGAGTAACACATTTGTAATTGGCGATATACACGGTGGCTTAAAAGCATTGCAACAGGTTTTAAACCGTTCAAATGTTACTACCAATGATCAATTGATTTTTTTAGGCGATTATGTGGATGGATGGAGCGAAACACCCGCTGTTTTAGATTTTTTGATGGAGTTATCGGCAACGTATTCGTGTGTTTTTATGCAAGGAAATCACGAGGAAATGCTGCTGAAATGGTTAAAAAAAGAAGACGACAACGAATTGTGGCGTTTTCATGGGGGCGAAGCTACCGTACAGGCCTATCAAAATATTTCGTTGCGGGTTATTGAAAAACACATCGCTTTTTTGCAACAATTAAAGGAATATTATATCGATGACCAAAACAGGCTGTTTGTACACGCCGGTTTTACCCATTTGAAAGGCGTTACATTTGAATACTTTAGAGGAATGTTTTGGTGGGATCGCACGCTTTGGGAAACAGCCATGGCAGTTGATGGCAATTTAAGTCCGAACAATCTGCGCTATCCACAACGTTTAAGGTTATACAAAGAAATATTTGTGGGGCACACACCCGTGATTCGCTTTGGGGCATCGGCTCCCATGAATTTTGCAAATGTGTGGAACGTGGATACAGGCGCAGCATTTACCGGAAAACTGTCTATTTTGAATGTGGATACCAAAGCATATTGGCAAAGCGATGCCCTGCCCGATTTATATCCCAATGAAAAAGGAAGAAATTAATGCCGAATTTGTTATATTTGCCAGAAATATTATGATTATGAAAAGATTAGCATTAGCAGTTTGTGCTTTGGGTAGTACGCTAGGCGTGCAAGCACAAGCTTTAAACGAAGTAGAATTAAACATTTTTAATACCATTGTAAATCAATCGGTTGAAATTGGATACGAACATTTTATTGACCAAGATCAGTCAATCGGTGCCGATTTATTGATTAACGATCGTTTTTCGTACTACGGACAAAACAAAAAAGAAGGAAAGTTTAAACAGTTCAACACCAATGCGATTGCAGTAAATTATAGTTTTTATTTTGGTGGAAAAGAAGGCGAGCACGCATCGGGCTTTTATGCACAACCGTTTTTAAAATACCGTTTTGGTGATTACGAACACGATGTGGAAATTGCACAAGGAGTTTATCAAAGACAAACCGTTGACATGAATTCGTTGATTATTGGTGTAGGTGGCGGATACAAATTGGTTAAAAACGATGCCTTTACAGTAGCACCATTTGTAAACATTGGTAGAAACTTTAAGCAAGAAGTTGCCGATGAGTTTATGGGCGTTGAATTGAACGCTGGTATTAATATTGGTTACAGATTTTAGTAGTTAAAATAGATAACAAAAAAGCTGTTTTTCATTGGAAAAACAGCTTTTTGTTTTTTGATTTGTAAAGCTTAAAAAATAGAAACGTTGCAAAAGTTTAAAACTTTTGCAACGTTTTTTCTATCGCTGCTGCAACTTAGCTTCCATGCTCATTGTGGCATGTGGAACCAATTTAAGACGCTCTTTTTCGATTAATTTACCAGTTACACGGCAAATTCCGTAAGTTTTGTTTTCAATGCGCACCAAAGCATTTCGCAAATCGCGTAAAAACTTTTCTTGGCGGGTAGCCAATTGCGAATTTGCTTCTTTAGACAAGGTTTCGCTGCCTTCTTCAAACGCTTTAAATGTAGGCGATGTATCATCGGTACCATTGTTTAAATCGTTCATATAAGCACTTTTAATTAAATCTAAATCGGCTTGTGCTTTTTCTATCTTTTTAAGGATGATTTCTTTGAACTCTGCTAATTCAGCATCTGAGTATCGAACTTGTACGTTTTCCTTTTCCATAACTAATTCATTTATTTTGAAACACTAATTTTGGTTACTATATCATCAAACTCAATTTCTATACCATTTATCAAATCATCAGTAAATTCAAGCGTTTCGGTTAAGGTTTCTGCTTTAATATACGCTATATTTGCATGAACGGCTTCTTGTACTGCTGCGTTGGGCAGCATTTTTATTGTTACTTTATCGGTTACTTCAAACCCAGAATCTTTACGGATATTCTGAATTCTGTTTACCAATTCGCGGGCAATTCCTTCTTTCTTTAAATCGTCTGTTAGTGTAATATCCAGCGCAACGGTGATTCCGTTTGCATTTGCTACCAACCAACCTTCGATATCTTGTGAAGAAATCTCTACGTCTTCGTTTGTTAATTTAACAACATTTCCTGATATTTCCAAAGAAATTTCGTTGTTTTTCTCTATGTCATTAATTTGCTCTTGCGTAAAATTCTGAATCGCTTTTGCTACATTTCCCATTTCTTTTCCAAATCGTGGTCCCAATGCCTTGAAGTTTGGTTTGATTTGTTTCACCAAAATCCCTGATGCATCGTTGAGCAATTCTATCTCTTTTACGTTTACTTCTGCCATGATTAAATCGGCAACTGCTTCTATTTCTGCCTTTTGATTTTCATCTAAAACAGGAATCATTACTTTTTGCAACGGCTGGCGCACTTTTATCATTTCTTTCTTTCGCAATGATAATACTAAAGATGATACAATTTGTGCCTTTTCCATTTTACTTTCTAACGATTTATCAACAACTTTTTCATCGTAAATTGGGAAATCGGCCAAATGTACAGATTCAAATGGTTCTTTTGCAGTTGCTTGTATTAAATCTTTGTAAAGCTTGTCCATAAAAAATGGTGCAATGGGTGCTGATAGTTTTGCAACTGTGGTTAAACACGTATATAATGTTTGATAAGCGGCAATTTTATCTTGTGCATATTCGCCTTTCCAGAAACGGCGGCGGCATAAACGCACGTACCAGTTGCTCAAGTTTTCTTGAACAAAATCGGATATGGCGCGTGCTGCTTTGGTTGGTTCGTAATCTGCATAAGCTTCGTCAACGGTTTTTATCAAGCTGTTTAGTTCCGATAAAATCCAACGGTCAATTTCCGGGCGATCTTCCATAGGAACTTCATCTTCGCTGTAGGTAAATCCATCGATATTTGCATACAAAGCAAAGAACGAATAGGTGTTGTACAACGTTCCGAAGAATTTACGGCGCACTTCGGTAATTCCGTCTAAATCAAATTTTAAATTATCCCAAGGATTGGCATTCATGATCATGTACCAACGCGTAGCATCTGGTCCGTGGTCTTCAATAGTTTGGAAAGGATCAATAGTGTTGCCTTTACTTTTAGACATTTTTATACCATTTTTATCTAAAACCAAACCGTTCGACACGACATTTTTATACGCTTTTTCGCCAAAAACCAAGGTACCAATTGCGTGTAAGGTGTAAAACCAACCGCGCGTTTGATCAACCCCTTCTGCGATAAAATCGGCAGGGAAATTTTGGTGATTGTCGATGTATTCTTTATTTTCAAACGGATAATGCCATTGTGCATACGGCATAGAACCAGAATCGAACCAAACGTCAATTAAATCGGTTTCGCGTTTCATTGGTTTACCTGATGGAGAAATTAGTGTGATGCCATCGACCACATTTTTATGTAAGTCGATTTTATCATAGTTTTCCTCACTCATATCGCCCACCACAAAACCATCGAACGGATTTTCTGTTTGAACGCCCGCTGCGACTGCCTTTTCTATCTCGGCAATCAATTCTTCTACCGAACCTATGATTAACTCTTCCACTTGCCCTGAGCCTGTCGAAGGGTCGGTTCTCCAAATTGGCAACGGAATGCCCCAATAACGTGAGCGCGATAAATTCCAGTCGTTGGCATTTTTCAGCCAGTTTCCAAAACGACCTTCGCCTGTTGCTTTAGGTTTCCAGTTGATTTCTTCGTTTAAATCGAACATTTTATCTTTCACTTCGGTTACCTTAATAAACCAAGAATCTAATGGATAATATAATATTGGTTTATCGGTTCGCCAACAATGTGGATAACTGTGTACGTATTTTTCTACCTTAAAGGCCTTGTTTTCTTCTTTTAAACGGATTGCAATTTCAACATCGACCGATTTCTCAGGTGCTTCGCCGTCGTTGTAATATTCGTTTTTCACATATTTACCCGCCATTTCGCCCATTTGTGGAACAAAACGTCCTTGCAAATCTACCAACGGCACCGGGTTTCCAGCATCGTCTAAAACCAGCATTGGCGGTACTTCTGGTGTTGCTTCTTTGGCAACCTTGGCATCGTCTGCTCCAAAAGTAGGCGCGGTGTGCACAATCCCCGTTCCGTCTTCAGTGGTTACGAAATCGCCTGCAATAACTCGGAAGGCATTTTCAGGATTTTGATACGGCAACGTGTATGGCAACAACTGCTCATAACGAATACCCACCAAATCAATTCCTTTAAATTCTTTTACAATGAAATACGGAATTTTTTTATCGTTTTCTTTGTAATCTGCAAGTTCAGCTTCGGTTTCAACAGCCACATATTTCCCTGCAAACTGCTTTGCAACTAAAAGTTTTCCTAAAATTACATTTATGGGCTGGTTGGTGTATTGGTTGAATGTTTTTACCAACACATAATCGATTTTTGGCCCCACAGTTAATGCGGTATTACTTGGCAATGTCCACGGAGTTGTGGTCCAAGCCATGATATCAATTGGTCCGAAACCTTTTAAGAAATCGGGCAATGAATTTTCGATGGTTTTGAATTGCGCAACAATGGTAGTATCGGTCACATCGCGGTATGATCCCGGCTGATTCACTTCATGCGACGACAAGCCTGTACCTGCTTTTGGCGAATAGGGCTGAATGGTGTAACCTTTGTACAGCAAATCTTTGTTGTAAATTTGCTTCAACAACCACCAAACGCTTTCCATATATTTGGGTTTGTAGGTAATGTACGGATCGTTCATATCTACCCAGTAACCCATTTTTTCGGTAAGATCGTTCCATAAATCGGTGTAGCGCATCACGGTACGTTTACACGCCTCGTTATACTCTTCTACCGTTATTTTTGTTCCGATATCTTCTTTGGTAATACCCAGTTCTTTTTCGGTACCTAATTCAACAGGCAAACCATGTGTATCCCAACCGGCTTTACGCTTTACCTGAAAACCTTTCTGGGTTTTGTATCGGCAAAAAATATCTTTAATAGCACGAGCCATCACGTGGTGAATACCAGGTTTTCCGTTTGCAGAAGGCGGACCTTCGAAAAACACAAAAGGCTGGTTGCCTTCGCGAGAAGTAACCGATTTATCAAAGATGGATTGATCTTTCCAATACTGCAACATTTCGCTTGCTACGGTAGGTAAATCTAATCCTTTATACTCTGTGAATTTGGTGCTCATGATACTGTTTTTAAATTCAATGTGCGAATTTAAGGAATTTAGGTTAAATAGTAGTATTTAATTTAGTTACGATTTATTTTACTGTAGTAACTTACAGATTTCCCACGGATTCAAAGATTACTATGCTTTAAACTTTGGCAAAGGTTTGTTGAAAACTTAGCTAAAAAAACAAATAAAAAAGCAATCCAGTTATTGAATTGCTTTTAAAAGATATGTTTTGTTTGTTTAGTTTTTTACGAATTTCTTTGTACTGCCCGCAATGCGTAAAATGTATGAACCTTTTTGCAATGTACCCACATTAATTTGTGCTTGTGTGGTGTTGTTTAAAGATCCTTTTAAAACTTCGCGCCCCATTAAATCGTAAACAGAATAAGGTTTGTTCACTGTTTCTGGAAACGTTAGGTTTAACACATCGTTTGTTGGGTTTGGAAACATTGAAAACTCAATTTTTTCTTGGTCTTTCAGTGCTAAAGGATTTAATGCAAAACGATATACTGTGTTTGGTGCTGGCACAGCATCTAACCCAACAGGTTCATCATCTGGATTATTTGATTCTGTGTAAGTTGGATTTGCAATAGTACCGTCTATGTAACCACCTTGAAAATTAGTATCAGACATATGTGCCAAAATTACTGTTGAATAAGCCTCATCATTTAACATACTTAAGTCGGTAATATTATGATTTCCGTAATGGTATTCAATACTATTATCTACTTCGTAAAACCAAATTTGGTAATTCAGATATAACGTAGATATTGTGCTAGACATTTCTTCCATTTCCATTCCTGCATTCTTGATTTCCAACTTTAAAATACGGTTTCCAGCAGTTCCTTCTACTTTATAAGAAATTGGAGATTGAGAGGCACCTGAAAAAGAGAAATTTCTATCCATTATAAAAGTGGTTACTGGATAAAGAAAAATACCATCAAAATTATTCCACACATCACCTAAATAGAAATAATCATCATCAAATCCAAAATCATTATACGTATTTCCAAATACAGATATTGGGAAGGGTGATGTTACCGGTCCAAAATCGTCCCAATCCCAAACTATTCCATTGTTCATACTAGTAGCTCCTATAAGGTCTGTATAAGTAGCCGTACTTTTTGTGAAATTGTAATAGTTTTGTGCACTTACTGTTACTGTAGCTAACAATAAGCCTGCTAATAAAGTAATTTTTTTCATTTCTATAAATATTTTTATTAATTATTGGGTACAAATATATACAATGTTTTCACAATTAAAACAACTTGTTAATACTTAAAAAATTGTAAGCGAGTGTGATAAGTTGATTTATTCTCGCCCTATTATGAATAAACAGCAATACAATATGCGTTACAAATTCAAAAAATATAAATCAATAAAAAAAATGTAACAGAGACATTGTTGATTTTATAGCGTTTTACTATAGTATATAAGATATTTTTATATTTTTAAAATAAAAAAGCCAGTATATTGTTTTTTTTTGTTTATTTGTACGAAAATTTATAAAAAAATAGTTGGAATTTTATGTTATTAGTGCTAACAACAGCATTTCCTAACAGAGCTGTTGATAATGTTTCTGGGTATATTCCAAAGCAGTTAGAGCAATGTTTATCTGGCGTAACGACTTGGAGTGCTTGGAAAGACAAGATTAGAACTGTACATGTTAATTCTACAGAAAATTCTTTAGATGAATTATTTAATAACTGGTAGATATTATGAAAAAAAGTTTATTATTTATACTTTTCTATATCGTAGGGTGTGGTTGTAATAATGAAGAATTGAGCAAATTAATTATAGATAATAATGATAAAGATTACTTAAAAGGTAGTTCTGAAGACATATCTTTTGTTAATCAAGATGAAAATAATAGTATTGCTAAATTCGACGCGGTTAATTATTACACTAAACAACATAACGTGGGACGAGATACTTGTGAGTATAATACCTACGAATTTGGCAAGAGAATATTTATGATAGGAAATTATTCTGGAAAAATTTCAATTGACTATAATTCAAATTTATCAATACAATTTAATAATAATGTTGATTATAACAATTTGGTACTAAAGAACCCTCAAGAAGTGAATTTTGACACTTTATTAAGTGATATTGAAATTTCGGGTTTTTCGTTTAGCGATGTTTTAGTATTAGAAAAAGTTTCGGAAGGTGGTACTATCAATAAAGTTATCTACAGCAAAACCAATGGTATTGAATTTATATTGTTTGAAGACGGTACTTGGTACAAACGGGTAGAGTAAAAGCTTAAACAACTCTGTCAAAGTTTAAAACTTTGACAGAGTTTAAAAATACAATTAGAATCATCGTTATATGTTGCAAGCAATTGGAATGCTTGGCGTGATAATATTAAAAACCAACACACTAACGCTACATCTGGTAATTTAGATGAATTATTTAATAACTGGTAAATATTATGAGAAAGGGATTATTTTTACTATTACTAACCGTGATTGCAGTTGGTTGCAAATGCGAAGAAACATTAACTGTTTATTCTTTAACTGAAGACGAAAAAGCTTTAGTACCTTACCAATTAAACCAAACTGTAAAGTGGATAGATCATAACAATAATATCCACAATGGATTATTATCAAAAATTACTGAAAATTTCGATGAAGGAGGCGGCAGAGGCGAGGATTGTAGCAGAGTCCAGTATAACCGATTAATTTCTTATATACAGTTTAATAATTTTAAGTATGAAATTTTATTTGAAAAGAGAAACCCAACAGATATTAACTTAGTTATACAAGAATATATTGATAATACAATAACAAGGTCTTTTATACGTGGTATAAAATTAGATAGTTTTACTACCATAGAATTTAATGGAGTAACATATGAAAATGCTGCATTGCTAAGGCAAAGTGTTTTAGATGGTGAAGCTTTCGGTCATTTAGTTTACTCCAAAACCAACGGTATCGAATTTATATTGTTTGAAGACGGCACCTGGTACAAACGGGTAGAGTAAAAGCTTAAACAACTCTAATAGAGTTCCAAACTCTGTTAGAGTTAAATTACAAACCAAAATCCCGAGCATTGCCCGGGATTTTTGGTTTTATATAGTATTTATTCGGTTAAAAACGATAACCTATACCGATTGATGCGCGGATGCCAGCCCAAGGACCGTCTAGTTTTGCTTTAGCACCAGAATCGTTTACTTCGTAATCAAAATCAACCACCGGAATATCTAAATCGCTTAACGATTTGCGAATAGCATCTTGCTCACTTTGATTTAACGGCCTTTTACCCTCTAATGTTCCTTTTGCCGAACCAAAGTGTGGTCCCATGATCATCCAATCTAAATAAAAATCTTTGTACACGCGCCATTGTGCGCCAATAGCAAATCCGCCCGAAAAAGCTTTTACTGTTCCATCAACCATAATATTTTCTTCTTTTCCTTCGTAATCATAGTTTACGGGTAAATCTACATTATATTTTCCGTAGCGTACAAAAGGTGCAATGTAAAAACCTTTGTAACCTTCTTTGCCTAAATAAAAACGAATTTCCGGAGTAACAGAAAAACTAGAGATGCTTATTTGTTTTAATTGCGCACTTGTTGTTTGGTCATCTACAAACGATTCCACAGAGCTTGAAAAAGGCAATCCTTTAGAAGGCATCATGTTTACTGTTGCACCTACTGTGGTTTTTGGAGTAATTAAACGTTCGTATTGTAAGGAAATATTTCCGGCAGTAAGTGCTAAAAGATTCAGCTTTACCATGTTTTTGTTTTCAATTTCTGGCTTTTGCTCTTCTACAGGCTGTTCTTGTGCCATGCCCAACTGCGCTGCAAAAAGAAACACAGCTGCTAAGATTGTTTTTTTCATGTTTTCTAAAATTTTGGCAAAAGTACTTTTATTTTTTAAATATAGAAATATTTTTATTCCTATACCTATTGATTTAAAGCGATTTACTATGTTTGTGCTATAAAAAAGATTCTTGTTTACAGAAAAAACACAGCTGCTTTTGTTGCATAATTTGTTTGCGAAAGTTATTCTTCTAAGCTTAATTCGCCACAGATCGGTGTTTGAAAAGCTTTTGAAAATGCTGATGCTGATAAATTTTGTGGCAGTAACACCATGAGTTTGGTAATAGCAGCTTCGGTAGTGATATCGTATCCCGAAATGACACCAATTTGTTTTAAAGCCGTTCCTGTTTCGTATTTGCCCATATCTACGCTACCGCCCCAACATTGCGTTACATTTACAATTTTAATGCCGCGCTGAATGGCTTTTTGCAAGCAATTAATAAACCAAAACGGTGTGGGTGCATTTCCAGAACCAAAGGTTTCTAACACAATTGCTTTTAAATGGGGAATGTTTAAAACAGCTTCTAACACACTTTGGGTGATGCCCGGAAAAATTTTAAGGATAAAAACATCGTCATTTAATTCTTTTTGAATCGTTAATTGGCTCGATTCGTAAAAATCGTCTAACAAATGTTCATTGACTTTTAAATGAACCCCACTTTCTGCCAAATGCGGTAAATTGGGCGATGTAAAGGCATTGAAATGTTCGGCTGAAATTTTGGTGGTTCTGTTTCCGCGATACAATTTGTATTCAAAATACAAGCCCACTTCTTTTATAACAGGAATTTTATCTTGATGAAGCGAAGCAATTTGTATGGCGGTAATTAAATTTTCTTTGGCATCGGTACGCAAATCGCCAATGGGCAGTTGCGAACCAGTTAAGATTACAGGTTTTGAAAGATTCTGCAACATAAAACTCAATGCCGATGCAGTGTACGACATAGTATCTGATCCATGCAAAACCACAAAACCATCAAAATCTTGGTAGTTTTTTTCAATCACCTCAGCAATGGTGATCCAATGCTCGGGGTTCATGTCTGAAGAATCAATCGGATCTTCAAACGAATAGGTATCAATGGTGCAATCTAATAACTGTAATTCGGGAATGCGTTCTAAAAGCTGATTAAAATTAAAAGCTTTTAAAGCACCGGTTTCAAAATCTTTTACCATACCAATGGTTCCGCCCGTATAAATTAAAAGAATGGCTTGTTTATGCATGGCTTAGTTTTAATTTGTTTACAACAGGATTGGCATACATTTCTAAAAAAGTATCTACCATTGGTTCGTTGCATTTATCAACTTTAAGCTCTAGGCGACGCAAAAAAAGTTGCTTTTCTTTTTCGGTATATTCGTTTGCAAAACGGTTGGTATCGTTCAATAAATCATAAGCAATATAATTAGTGGGCCACAATTTATAGTTGGCAATAATTTGCTCGTCGATTACTTTCGATAACATTTGGATTTGCTTGTTCACGTTGGTTGTTTCGTTTTTAATAACATCTAAATCCGTATCTAACACATCGCCAATATGCAGATGGATACGTTTTTTTTGCCCCACAACGCCACTCATTAAATTTAAAAAATCTTCGTTTTTGTCTTTAATATACAATTCGTCTGCCATTTTTGCCATTAGTTGCGGCATTTTTAGCTTATCGGTGGGGTCGTATTCATAGGAAATAGAAACGGGAACAATGCGTAAATTCTTGAAATAATCCATCATCGATTCTTCGTTACACGCCATTCCAATCATTTTTAAAACGCCTTGGTGGGTGGCATCGTTGCCGTCTTTGGTGCGGCCTTCGCGCTGTGCAATCCAAACCGAGCGGTTGTCTTCTTTGAGCAAATGATACATATATTCCGACAACAACTTGCTGCTTTCTAACAGTTCTCGAGGCGAAAGTCCGCGTTTTACGATAAAATTGCGGTTTAGTTTTGCTAAATCCATAAACAACTGCTTCTGAACCAAATTATCGCCAACTGCCGAACCTGTCATGATTTTTCCGTGTTCCATTAACAAAATATTTAAGAAACTGGTATCAAGCAAAATGTCGCGGTGGTTGGATATAAAAAGATACGATGTGTGGTCGTCTAGCTTATCAAACCCCGAACTTGAAAGTCCTTCAGAGGTGTTTTTTAAAACTTGCTGTAAGGTATGATAAATGATTTTCGACTGAAAATCGCGAATGCTGTGTATGTTGTTTAACAGGTTTTGAACCTGTTCTTCTGAATATTCTGGAAATGTATAATCTATCAACGATTTTAGCATCGGATGATGGGCGATATTTTGAAGCACTTTTTGCACTTCCTCATCGTGATAAAAACGTATCGAATCGAATTTAGACATAGTTTGAATTTATTTTCGTAACTGAAACAAATATACTTCCAATTTACAATTTAAAAATGTTTAATGCGTTTTTTGTTGTTTGATTTGCAATTTCTTCTACTGATAGATTGTAAATAGCTGCTAATTTTTGGGCAACCAATGCCACATAGCTGCTTTCGTTGCGCTTGCCGCGATAGGGTGCCGGTGCTAAATAGGGTGAATCGGTTTCTAAAACGATATGTTCTAGCGGAATTTGATTTAAATATTGATCTATTTTTCCGTTTTTAAAAGTTGCAACGCCACCAATTCCCAATTTCATGTTTAAATTTAAGGCGCGTTCTGCTTGTTTAAAATCGCCCGTAAAGCAATGGAAAATTCCAAATAAATCGTTGCTTTTTTCTTGATCTAATACTTCAAAAACCGCATCAAACGCATCACGACAATGAATATTTATTGGCAAACCTAATTTTTTCGCCCATTGAATTTGGGTTTGAAAAGCCTGTTGCTGAATTTTTAGGGTAGATTGATCCCAATATAAATCCACACCAATTTCGCCCACGGCTACATAGGTTCCTTTTGCTAATTCTTGTTCAACAAAAGCCAATTCTTCTTCAAAAGTTTCAGGTTTTACATAGCACGGATGCAAGCCCATCATTAAATGAACGTTTTGCGGATATTGCTGTTGTATTTGCTGCATACCATTAAAATAAGAAGCATCGATCGCCGGAACAAAAAAATGTTTTACACCAGCTGCAAGTGCGCGTTCCATCATTTCGGTGCGGTCGTTTTCAAATTCTTCACTATACAAATGGGTATGTGTATCAATTAAAATCATTTTGTATTTTTTAATTTTCTTTCTTACCACAAAGAATGCCTAGATTTTTCTAACTAAACTATCACTGTTTTAGATAAATTTTATGTGGTTAAATTATATCTACCTATTTTTGCTTTTCAACAGATATTAAATTAATGAACGATCTTGTAACTGTATTAGAACAGCAAAATTATTTTAGCATTCCGTTTCGCATTCGCAAATCCAATCACTTGTATGTTCAAGCAAAAATAAACCGCATTAAAGGCTTGTTTTTGATTGATACGGGTGCATCGAACACATGTATCGATTCCAACGAAAAAGATTTTTTTAAGTTGTTGTCAAAAGCACATAAAGCCAAGGCATCGGGCGCGGGTTCAAACGATATGCATGCCGAAATTTCTACCAAAAACGCCATACAATTAGGCAAATGGAAAAAAACCGGCATCGACTTAATTTTGCTGGATCTTACGCACGTAAATTTTGCTTTAACCCAATACAAATTGCCCAAAGTGCACGGAATTATTGGCAGCGATTTGCTTAAAAGCAACGGAGCCATTATTCATTATCCCGAACAATTACTTTTTATTAAGTGATTGTTTTTGCCATTCGGTAGCAACGGTTTCTAATTCAGCATACCAGCTTTCGCCATATTTACGGATTAGGGGTTCTTTTAAAAATTTATAAACAGGCACCTCTAATTCTTTACCCAATGTACAAGCATCGTCGCAAATATGCCAGCGGTTGTAATTTACGGCCGAAAACTGTGAATATTCTTTAATACGAATAGGGTATAAATGACACGAAATGGGTTTTTTCCATGTAATCAATCCTTCGTTATAAGCCTGTTCAATACCACACAAAGCGGTTTTTCCATCAAAAATCACATAAGCACACTCTTTATTGTCAATGAGCGGGGTTTCCAAATCGCTATCCTCGCCTACAACCCATGCACCTTTTTCCTCTATTACTGCAATACCTTTTGCACGCAGATAAGGTTTAATAACAGGGTATATTTCCTCTAAAATAGCTGTTTCGTCTTTATCTAAAGGGGCACCTGCATCGCCATCCACACAACATTGTCCTTTACAAGCTGTTAGGTTACAAACAAATTCTTTTTCAAGAACATCGTCTGATACTATTGTTTTTCCAATCTGAAACATAAATCAATTCATTTGCAAGTGCAAAGTTACAATTATTTAATAGTTTCTAGATGTTACCAAAAAGGTAAAAATTATCATTTGAAACATTCGTTGTTTTTGGTTGATAATAAATACCTTTGCAAAAAATTGAAAAGGCTATGGAAATTAATTTTAAAGAGATTTTTACTGCAGGTATGATTATTTTTGCAGTGATTGATATTTTGGGGTCTATCCCGATTATTGTGGATCTGCGTTCGCGTGTGGGAAAAATTCAATCCGAAAAAGCATCTATTGTGGCTGCTTGTATCATGATTGCCTTTTTGTTTGTGGGAGAAAGCATTTTAACATTAATAGGAATTGATGTAAATTCGTTTGCTGTTGCCGGTGCTTTTGTTTTGTTTTTTCTTGCTTTAGAAATGATTTTGGGTATACGATTATACCGCGATGAAGAGCCTAAAACGGCATCTATCGTTCCATTGGCATTTCCATTAATTGCCGGCCCAGGAATCATGACCACTATTTTGGCGTTGCGTGCTGAATATCAAACAATAAACATTGTATTTGCGGTGGTTTTAAACATCATTGTGGTCTATGTTGTTTTGAAGCTTTCCGGACAAATAGAGCGGTTGATTGGCGCAAATGGTTTAGGAGTAATTCGCAAAGTATTTGGGGTGGTTTTATTGGCAATTGCTGTTAAATTATTCGCTACTAATGTTAAAGGCTTGTTTATCTAATTAATTATTTTGTACTTTCGTTTTCTATTCAACAAAATAAATCAATAATGAAATACGTTACATACATAGTTATAGCTATTGCTATTGCTTTGATTGTATTAAACATTACAAAATTAGATTTTAACAACTTGTTTCAAGGCGAAAGTGTTGTTGCATTAATTTGTATTATTGCCATTTTGTGTGCGGTGATTTTGCTGCTTATTTTTAATACTTCGAAGGCAATCGACAACAAAAACAAATAAAATGTTTGACTGTTTAATAATTGGCGGCGGCGTTTCGGGGGTTTCGTGTGCCTTGGTTTTAGGCTCTGCCCGCAAGAAAACGTTTGTGGCCGATAAAAAAATAGGCATTATTGCACATCAAAAATCATCAATGTTGCAAGATGCTTTGTTCAACAATGCCTATGGACTTGCCCCAGGAACTTTAGGGAGTGATTTACTACACCAAACTTTAAACAACTTAAGCTTTTTGTACCCCGAAATTGTGCAAATTGGCAATGAAAAAGTGGTTTCAATTATAAAACAAGGTGCTCATTTTTTGGTTACTACCAATGAAAATATCTATGAAACCAAACTTATAGTGGTAGCAATTAACTCTAGCAATCCTTTCACAATTGATGGATTTCTGCAAAGTTATGTGATTTCTCATCAAAAATCCTTACCACATAAAAACCGTTTACAATTGCAAAATACCGACCATTTAGTAGTGGAAAATGTATATGTTGCTGGCACCTTGGCAGGTCACCGCAGTCAACTAGCAATTGCTGCCGGAAGTGGTGCCGCAGTTGCAACCGATATTCTAACCCTCTGGAACAACGGCGTTGAAACACATGCGCATGATAGTGTGAAAAAAGCATAACTGATACAAAGCAAAAGCTGTCTTTTTAAAGGCAGCTTTTTGTTTTACAATAAATTAACCAATGTATGATACAATTTACTAAATTTGCACCTTTATTATAATTCGGTATGATTTATTCAATGACAGGTTTTGGTAAAGCATCGGTGCAATTGCCATTAAAGAAAATTACGGTGGAAATTAAATCATTAAATTCCAAGAATTTAGATTTAAACGTGCGTTTGCCTCAACTTTATAGAGAAAAAGAGTTAGAAATTCGCAATCAAATAGCACAACAATTAGAACGTGGCAAGGTAGAATGTTCGGTTTATATCGAAGTTACCGGTGAAGAAACATCGTCCACTATAAATGCGCCTATTGTAAAAGCATATATTGCCCAAATGAAAAGCATTATTCCTGATGCAGATGCAACCGAATTAATGAAAATGGCCGTTCGTATGCCCGATGCCTTAAAAGTAGAACGCTGCGAATTGGATGAACAAGAGTGGAAAGAAATTGAAAAAGTGTTGCACCAAGCCATTAAAAACATCAATGAATTTCGCCAACAAGAAGGAGAAAAGTTAGGAAACGATTTTGTGCAACGAATAGAAAATATTAGAACTGCGATGCATGAGGTGGCATCGTATGAAGAAGAGCGCATCACCAACGTAAAAGAACGTTTGCAACAAAATTTAAAAGAGTTAGAAGTAGCTGTTGATGAAAGCCGTTACGCACAAGAAATCATCTATTATATTGAAAAGTTAGATATTAACGAAGAAAAAGTGCGTTTAACCAATCATTTAGATTATTTTGTAGAAACCATGAATACCAAAGAGCATGCCGGACGAAAATTAGGTTTTATTGCTCAAGAAATGGGGCGCGAAATCAATACCATGGGATCCAAATCAAATCATGCCGAAATGCAAAAATTGGTAGTGAAAATGAAAGACGAATTAGAAAAAATCAAAGAACAGGTTTTAAACATTCTTTAAAAACGTATAAATGACTGCACAACAAGGAAAATTGATTGTTTTTTCGGCACCATCTGGTTCTGGTAAAACAACCATTGTAAAACATTTGCTTACACAACCTCAATTGCATTTAGATTTTTCTATATCGGCAACTTCTCGTTATATGCGCAATGGCGAGATAAACGGTAAAGATTATTACTTTATTTCGGCCGAAGATTTTCAACAAAAAATCAAAGAGAATGCTTTTGTTGAATTTGAAGAAGTATATAAAGATAACTATTACGGCACGCTAAAAACCGAAATTGAACGTATTTGGGCAGAAGGCAAACACGTTATTTTTGATATTGATGTGGTGGGTGGTTTAAACATTAAACAGCAATATCCAAACCAAACATTAGCAGTTTTTGTAAGTCCGCCATCAGTCGAAGAGTTGGAACGCCGTTTGCGTTTTCGCCAAACCGAAACCGATGAAAAAATTGCCATGCGATTAGAAAAAGCCGAAAGAGAAATTTCTCGTGCGCCCGAATTCGACGTTATTTTAAAAAATCACGACCTAGAAACAGCAAAAAAAGAAGCTTGCCAGTTGGTTTTAAACTTCATAAATAAGTAAAAAATGAAAGTAGGTTTGTATTTCGGCACATTCAACCCTATCCATGTGGGGCATTTAATCATTGCCAATCATCTGGCCGAAAACAGCGATTTAGATCAGGTGTGGATGGTTGTAACGCCGCACAATCCATTAAAGAAAAAAGCCGGATTATTGCCTGATTACCATCGACTGCAAATGGTGCATTTGGCTACGGAAGGATACGATAAAATAGTTCCAAGCGATATAGAATTTAAGCTGCCACAGCCTAATTACACCGTAAACACGCTGGCACATTTGCATGAAAAATTTCCCAACCATGTTTTTTCATTGATAATGGGTGAGGATAATTTGAAGTCGCTTAAAAAATGGAAAAATTTTGAATTGATTTTAAACGATTATGAGTTGTATGTATATCCAAGGATTTCAGCTGATAAGGTGCCCGATGAATGGATGAATTTGGAGAATATCCACAAGATAGATGCTCCTATAATCGAGTTGTCGTCCACATTTATTCGTCAAAGCATCAAAGAACAAAAAAATATCAAACCAATGATTGATCATAAAGTTTGGGAATATATTGACCATAATTTATTTTACAAGAAATAATTAAAAAGTGTATCTTTAAAAAGATAAAAAAGCGACTATCAAACCCGACGTCGCTTTTTAAGTTATTAAAATCAAATTAAAAATCAATAGTAAAACGCAGAAAAACGTTCTATTATTGTATCCAACCAAAAAAATACTTAACAAAATATTAAATCAACAAAAAGGGCAAAAAAGGTTATTTTTGCAAATCAAACAAATAAAAATGATTAACGATCCTAAGTTTGCAGTAATTGGTGGCGGAAGCTGGGCAACAGCCATTGCTAAAATGTTGTGTCATAACCTAAGCGAAATCGCTTGGTATATGCGCAATGAAGCTGCAATTGAAGAACTAAAAGTTAATAAGCACAATCCTAATTATCTAAGTTCGGTTGAATTTGATACCGACCAATTAATTTTAACAACCGATATCAACAAAGCAATCAGTTATGCAGATTATATAGTTTTCGCAATTCCGTCGGCTTTTTTGGGTAGCGAGTTGGAAAAATTAACCGTTTCTTTAGAAGGTAAAATCATTGTATCTGCCATTAAAGGAATCATTCCCGAAACCGGTTTAATTGTTGGTCAGCATTTTATGGAAACCTACAATATTCCTATCGAAAACATTGCGGTTTTGGCAGGTCCATGTCATGCAGAAGAAGTGGCTTTAGAGCGTTTATCTTACCTTACCATTGCTGGAGGCGATTTGCAAAAAGCCGAAGTGATAGCCAAAAGTTTGCGCAGCCACTACATTAAAGCCAAAACCACAGACGATGTAATGGGAACCGAATATGCAGCTATGCTTAAAAACATTTACGCAATTGCGGCAGGTATGGCACATGGCTTGGGTTATGGCGATAATTTTCAAGCATTGTTGATGAGCAACGCCATTCGCGAAATGAAAAAATTCATTAAAAAAGTTCATAAATTAAAACGCAATATTAACGATTCTGCTTATTTGGGTGATTTATTGGTTACTGGTTATTCGCTTTTTTCACGAAACCGTATGTTTGGGAATATGATTGGAAAAGGATATACCGTAATTTCCACAAAAATGGAAATGAATATGGTTGCCGAAGGGTATTATGCTACAAAAAGTGCCTATTTGATGAATGCAGTACTAAAGGCAAAAACACCAATTATTGATGCCGTTTATGAAGTGTTATACAACAATAAAGAACCCAAAAAAGTGTTTAAAAAACTGACTGATAAATTAGATTAATCCTCTATGAAAAATATTCCCGAAGATCATTTAATCAACCATCCGTGGTTAATAGGCGGTTTTGCAATTGCTGTGGTAATTATGCTTTTGCTAGACTTAGGTGTTTTTAACAAAAAAAGTCATACCATTTCCAACAAAGAAGCCCTTTCATGGACCATTGTTTGGATAGCTCTTTCCATGGTTTTTAGCGGCGTTGTTTATTGGGTGTTAGACAAACCTTATGGCATCACCGATAATTTTGCCAAATACCAAGCAGCATATTGGATTGAAAAAGCACTTTCGGTAGATAACTTATTCGTGTTTATTTTAGTATTCAAATTCTTTAAAATACCTAAAGATTATCAACATAAAGTATTATTTTGGGGCATTTTAGGCGCTTTGTTTTTTAGAGCTATATTTATCTTTGCAGGAGTTGAATTGATAAAATTAACCTATGTAACCTTACCATTTTTAGGAATAGATTCCGAAACGGGTGAACCGCGCCAGTTAAACGTGATCTTATTTGTTTTTGGTATTTTCTTGATTATTGCAGGTATTAAATCGTGGGCTTCAGATAATCATGATGGCGAGGAAGAAGGAGCAGATATGTCAAGAAACATCGGTGTGCGTATTGTGCACAAGTTTTTTAAAGTAACGAAAGATTTTCACGGCGATAAATTTTTTACGGTAGAAAATGGCGTAAAAATGGTTACGCCACTGTTTGTAGCTTTAGCTGTAATAGAAATCACCGATTTGGTATTTGCAGTAGATAGCATTCCTGCTATATTTGCCATCGCACCAGACGATCCATTTATACTTTATACATCGAACATTTTTGCAATTTTAGGATTGCGTTCTATGTATTTCCTATTAGCCAATTCCATGGATATGTTTTCTAAACTGCATTATGGTTTGGCAATTATTTTGGCATTCATCGGAGTAAAAATGATTATAATGCCTTATTATCATTTCGATTCTTCTGTATCATTAACCATCATTGGTTCGGTATTGGCTATCTCGGTTATATGGTCTTTAATATCAAACAGAAAACAGAAAGAAGCATAGAGGAACGTCCGATTTTTATTGAATTCATAATATTCACAG
This sequence comes from Flavobacterium sp. CBA20B-1, assembly GCF_028473145.1. Classification (NCBI taxonomy): domain Bacteria; kingdom Pseudomonadati; phylum Bacteroidota; class Flavobacteriia; order Flavobacteriales; family Flavobacteriaceae; genus Flavobacterium; species Flavobacterium sp. CBA20B-1. Next base: position 2,073,424 of record NZ_CP092370.1, on the reverse strand, counting down.
ACGAAGGATGATGGCGGATGTTTTTTATATTGATCAGGCTGTCCAAAAATTGATGAAACCTTTGTATTTTTAAATTTTATGAAAAACCGTTTCAATTTTTACATCGGCAAAACTGCGAAACATGTGCATCACACCGCAATATTTTTCCACTGAAAGCTGAACAGCGCGGTTTAATTTTTCTTCGTTTAAATTACTTCCGTAAAAATGGTAGCTAACCGTAACTTTGTCGTAAACCTGTGGTTCGGTATCGGTTAAGAAACCTTGTGTTTCAATGTTGAAATCGGTTACTTCCAAGCGCATTTTTTTAATCAGCGACGCAACATCCAAGCCCGAACAGCCTGCTAAAGCCGATAACATTAGCGCTTTTGGACGCAATCCGTTGTTTGTTCCGCCCACTTCTTCGGCAGCATCAATAATTAACGAACCGCCCGGATTGGTCGATTCAAATTGCATATTTCCCTTCCAAGTGGTGGTGATTTTGTGACTACTCATTTTTATTCTTTTTTTCTTTTTGTTTTCCTGCTACAATCACAACTATTTCGCCTTTTGGTGGCTTGGCTTCAAAATGTTGCAACACTTCTTCTACCGATCCGCGTATGGTTTCTTCGTGCAGTTTTGATAATTCGCGCGATACCGAAACTTGTCGTTCTTTACCAAAATAGGTTTCGAATTCTGTTAATGTTTTTACCAGTTTATGTGGCGATACATACAAAATTATGGTTCGGGTTTCTTCTGCCAATGCCAAAAAACGTGTTTGTCGTCCTTTTTTATCAGGCAAAAAACCTTCAAAAACAAATTTATCGTTTGGCAAGCCGCTGTTTACCAATGCCGGAACGAAAGCTGTTGCGCCCGGTAAACATTCCACAGGTATATCGTTTTCTACACAAGCACGCGTTAATAAAAATCCGGGGTCTGAAATAGCAGGTGTTCCCGCATCTGAAATCAACGCAATGGTATGTCCGTTTTTTAATTTTTGCACCGTATGTTCCACCGTTTGGTGTTCGTTGTGCATGTGGTGGCTGTGCATTTGGGTACCAATTTCAAAATGCTTTAACAATTTGCTGCTGGTGCGCGTGTCTTCTGCCAAAATTAAATCGACTTCCTTTAAAACCTTAATGGCTCTAAAAGTCATGTCTTCTAAATTGCCAATGGGCGTTGGCACAATGTATAATTTACTCATTTGTTGAGTTTTTTTTTTATGTTTTTACACTGATGCACAGATATTTATTATTTTTTTTAGGATATATCCGCAGTTTTGTAAAGATTTGAAATTTTACAAAATTAGTTTTCTTCTTCTAACTTGTCAAGTCGCTTATTTTCTTTATCTGTTTTATCTTTAATAATGTAAAGTAAAAATATTAAAAATAAAGGGGTATATGTTAAATAATCAATATTAGAATCTATATCTTCTTGAATAGGGTAGATTTTATATTTAATTTTGAAATCATCTATTTCATTATTATTTTCTTCTTGAGTTTTTATTTTTATAATATCGTCTATCTTTTCGTCTATTTCACTTCGAAAATAATAATTAGAAAATCCAAAAGCTATAATTAACAATATCTTAATTATAAATAACAAACTAAGTTTTGGATATTTTTGAAAACTATTCATCTATAATTTTATTTATTTAAATTTCAAAAAATCTGTGCATCTGTGGTATATCAAACTTGTTACAAAAATCTTTTTTCAACCAACTGCATGAAACGGTTTTCGTAATCTTCTTTTCCGTTCCAGTTGTTAAATTCGGGCTTTACTAGATCGTCAATAAAATCTTTGGCTTCCTCGTAACTTTCAATGGTGTTTAATTGCGAAATCACTCGGTTTAAATCGTCGCTGCTTCCGTTAAACAAGTTTTTTTCAAAGGCGATCCTGTCATTCAAACCAATCGAAATTTTATTGGCAAACGCATCGTTTATCGACTTATTTAAAGGAATTTGACGGTAATTTTCTGTAGATTTATCTGTTGCCTGATTGGTGACAAAATGTTGTGATCCTTTAAACGTATCTTCCTCTTTTTCGCTGGAATCATTCGTATTAAAAAGTTCGTTGTGCGGAATAGAAAAAACAGGATCGATCTCTAACGTAGCACGTTCAACCGCTTCTTTTGCATCTTCCAAAGGATCTAATTGTTCCACGTTTTTTATTTCTTCCTCGATAGCATCAATAGTTTTTATAGTTTCATGAAGCGATGGCGTAAACTCCACCACATCATCTTCTTGAATTTCTGGATCTTCTTCGCTTTCCAATTCGTGTATCTTCAAAACCGAATCTTCAACTGGAGGTGCGGCATCAATAGCAGCTGCGTTTGTAACGCTTAATTCAATCGGCGTAATTAATTCTTCTTCAAAAGAAACCACATCATCTTTCCTATCTTCGCTCAAAAAAATACTGCTTGATGGTTCTTCAGTGACCTCTTCTAACAATTTTTCAGGAGTGATCGATGGATCCAATCGAAACTTATTATCTTCATAAAACTGCAACAAAATCAATTTATTATGCAACAATTCCGTTTCTTTCAATAGCGAAGAAATTTCGGATTTATCTTTTAACTTTAAGATTCTGTGTGCAATACTGATTAAATCTGATTCAATGATTTTCTTCATAACTTTTAAATTTTTACCAATTATTTTTTGATAAATTTGCAGGATACAAAGTAACAGAAAAAACTGTTTTAAACAACTTATATTTGCTAAAATGTTTCTTGAAAATCCTGTAAATCATAAAGAACAATTTGGATGGATCGAAGTGATCTGTGGGTCGATGTTTTCGGGAAAAACCGAAGAATTGATTCGTAGATTACGCCGAGCACAGTTTGCCAAACAGCGTGTAGAAATCTTTAAACCTGCTGTTGACACGCGCTATGACGACGAATTGGTGGTTTCGCACCAAGGAAACGAAATTAGATCTACTCCCGTTCCTGCTGCTGCAAACATCCGTATTTTGGCCGATGGTTGTGATGTGGTTGGAATTGATGAAGCGCAGTTTTTCGACGATGAAATCGTAACGGTTTGCAATGATTTAGCAAATGCGGGAATTCGAGTGATTGTTGCCGGATTGGATATGGATTTTAAAGGGCAACCTTTTGGCCCCATGCCTGCTTTAATGGCAACTGCCGAGTATGTGACTAAGGTTCACGCAGTTTGCACACGCACCGGAAATTTAGCAAATTATAGTTTTAGAAAAGCAGCCAACGATAATTTGGTTATGCTGGGCGAAACCAATGAATACGAGCCCTTAAGTCGTGCCGCTTATTATAAGGCGATGCGAGAAAATCAGTAGGTGTTAGTTTTTAAATTAAAGAAGATATTTTACATAATTAATAGAAACCAAATACGATTTTTTGTAAAACTATTAAATAAAATAAAAAAATCAGGTGTAAAAAACCTGATTTTTTTGTTAAAACATAACTTATCCTTGTATAGCTGCAATTCCGGGAAGTGTTTGTCCTTCAAGCATTTCCAACATAGCACCACCGCCGGTTGACACATAACTCATTTTTTCTTCTAAACCAAATTGTTTTACTGCTGCCACAGAATCGCCACCACCTACTAATGAAAATGTTCCTGCTTGGGTGGCATCAGCAATAAAATTACCTAATGTAATGGTACCTGACGCAAACTTTTTCATTTCGAAAACACCTAGTGGTCCATTCCATAAAATAATTTTAGAATCCATAATAACCTTGTTAAATTGCTCTAAGGTTTTTGGCCCCACATCTAAACCTTGCCAGCCATCTGGAATATGGTTTGCGTCAACAATTTGTGTGTGCGCATCGTTTGAAAATGCGTCTGCTGCAACCACGTCAACAGGAATGTGAATTTGAACATTTTTGGCTTTTGCTTTTTCCAAAATTTCTAATGCAAGTTGCATTTTATCGTCTTCAACAATAGAATTTCCAACCATCCCTCCTTTTGCTTTTATAAAAGTAAACATCATTCCACCGCCAATAATCATGTGATCCACTTTGTCTAAAATGTTTTCGATAATAGTGATTTTTGAAGACACTTTTGATCCTCCCAAAACAGCAGTCACAGGTTTGTCATTTGAATTTAAAACTTTATCAATACTTTCAATTTCCTTTGCCAATAAAAAACCAAAACATTTATCGTTAGGGAAAAATTGTGCAACAATAGTTGTGGAGGCGTGTGCGCGATGTGCGGTTCCAAAAGCATCGTTCACGTACACATCACCCAAATGGGCTAATTGTTTTGCAAAATCTTCATCTCCAGCCTCCTCTTCTTTATAAAAACGCAAATTTTCTAATAAAATAATAGCTCCCGGCTGTGCATTTGCAACGACCTTTTCTACTTCACTTCCCACCGAATCGTTTACAAAAGTTACTTTTCTGCCTAAAACTGCTTCTATTTTTGAAACGATATGTTTTAAAGAAAATTTATCTTCCGGACCATTTTTTGGACGACCTAAATGCGACATTAAAACCGCCACACCTCCATCGTTCACAATTTTTTCGATAGTGGGTTTTGCTGCTACAATACGATTGTCATCGGTTACCTGAAACTGATCGTTTAAAGGCACATTGAAATCTACACGAACAATGGCTTTTTTATTATTAAAATCAAAATCGTTAATTGTTTTCATTTATTTTAAGTTGAATTGTTTTAAGTGACAAATATACAATTTTGTGAATTGATTTTATTTTGATTTATTAAGGAAGATTACCCAACCCCCACAAAAAACCACCCCCAAACGGTATCTTTTACCATTTGGGGGGGGTGTTTAATAAGCTTTAATCCTTTGTGTGGGTGGTTTACATCTCCACAATAATAAACTCGGATCTACGGTTGGCTTGGTGTGCTTCTTCGCTACACTTCACACCGTCGGCACATTCGTTGACTAATTGGCGCTCGCCATAGCCTTTCGAGGTTAATCGTGACGAACTGATGCCTTGGTCAATCAACCATTCTCTGGTCGATTTTGCGCGGTTCTCAGACAATCTGTCGTTGTACTTGTGCGATGCACGGCTGTCGGTATGCGAACGAATATCGATTTTCATCGTTGGATATTCTTCCAATACCGCCAATACTTTTGCCAACTCTGCTGCTGCATCCGGACGGATGTTGTATTTGTCTAAATCAAAATAAATAGGATTCAGTTTTAATACTTTAAACAAGTCGTCGCCTACTTTTACAGGGGTTTTCGCCGGTTCCAATACAATGGTGTGCTCGGTTACACCGCTTTCATTGGGCAAAAGCACCACGTCTTCTTGGGTCGTATAGCCTTCTTTTTCCGCTTTTAAGCGGTAGGTTTCCCCACATTTGAACGTGTTGTTGAACACATAACCGTCGTTTTGGTAGCGGTTGCTGCTTTCTAATTCGCCGTACAAATTGTTGTAAAGCGTTACGTTGGCATCAGTGATAATGTCGCGGGTTTTGCCGTCTATTACTTTTAAAAGCAGTTTTTGGATACACTCTAACTGCAACGGTTTGGTTTCATGGAAACTGTAAATATCGTCGTTGCCGTTGCCGCCCTCACGGTTGCTTGAAAAGAAACCTTGTTTGGTGTTTGGGTCGATATAATACGCAAAATCATCTGCATTGCTGTTGATTGGTGCTCCTACGTTGTGGATTTCCCCGGGTTGGCTGTTTCTGTCTAATTTCGTGGCATATACATCTAACCCGCCTAGTCCTACTCTACCGTCGCTTGAAAAATACAATTCCCCACTTTCGGTTACAAACGGAAAGGTTTCTCTGCCTTCGGTGTTGATCCCCTCACCCATGTTTACAGGGCCGCCAAAAGCGCCTGAGGGATGAATCGCCACCTGCCACAAATCCGATCCGCCGAAACCTTCCGGACGGTCGCTCGCAAAATACATCGTGGCTTCGTCTTGGCTTAAGGTGGGGTGTGCCGTGTTGTAGCCGTCCATATTGAACGATAGTTCCGTTACATTTTCCCATTTGCCATCCACGTTTTCTGCACGGTAGATTTTAAGCTTCGTGTTTTTGTCGGCATCGTATTTACGGGTATGGTTGATGTAGTTGTTGCGTGTGAAATACATCGTGTTGCCGTCTTTGGTAATCACCGCTGTTGATTCATTAAGTGGTGATTTTACCTTGCCTTTCAATCGGGTTACTTTGTCGTCTTTTGTTGCCGTTTCGGCTACGCTGTACAAGCTGGTAAAGGCATCACCTGTCCAGGTGTGTTCGCGTTTGTGCAAGCTGCCTGTGTCGCGCGCGCTGGTAAAGTACAATTGGTTGTTGTGTACATAACTCCCGTAATCGGAATAAGGCGTGTTGATCTCTAAGTTCTTAATCTGGTCGTAGCGACCTGAATTGGCTTGTATCTGCTTTTTAAGCGCGGCTTCGTTCTGGCGGATTTTTGACCGCTGGGTGTGGCTGCCGGCTTTGCTTACAAACTGGTCGTAATACTTTTTTGATTCGCTTTCTTTGCCCACGTGTTGCAAGGTTTGGGCGTAGCGGTAATAGTACTCACTGCCTATGTTTTCGTTGCCAAATTCTTTGAACAAGCGTTCGTAGTGCTTTTGGGCTTCGCCATAGCGCGCATTGAAATAGTAGGCGTTGCCTAACTTTTCTAGTACATCCTTCCCCGCATAACCGCGGTTGGCTACTTTCTCGTAAATGCCAATCGCATCTACATAAGCCCATTGGTTGTAGTCTTTATCGGCTGTATTTAATCCCGCTTGTGCTTGTGCCCCCGTGTTCCCCAACATAAAGGCCGTGAACAAAGCGGCTGTGTATATCCCTTTTTTCATTTTTCTTTATTTTTAGAAGAAACGCGGCGAGTTCACGCGGCGGTATCTGTTAAACAATTCAAAGCGCATAAAAATCTCGTGTGAGCCGTTGTTGTAATTTCGCAAGGCTTTAATATCGCTGTCGTAGCTATAGCCTATGAATAATCCGTCGGTTACTTGGAAGCCTGCCAAGGCACTCCATGCGGCATCCCAGCGATATGCGGCTCCTAAAGTAAACTTCTCGTTGATTAAGAAGTTCCCTGTGATATCGGCTTGTAATGGTGCGCCTTCTACTGCTTTTAACAAAAATGCCGGTTTGAATTTCAACATTGGGTTCAACTCAAATACGTGACCTCCCATTAAAAAATAGTGCATCTTTTGCTGCATCGTGCTTTGTACGTTGTCGTCGTAGCGCGTAGTTTCTAAAAAATGGGGTACCGATAATCCTACATACGTTTGCTCGTTATGCCAATAAACACCTGCTCCTATGTTTGGAGTGAATTGGTTGTTGATGTCTGTAAGAATCTGCGGATCGTTCGGGTTGTATTTGTTCAGCCTGGAATAGGCTACATTCAGCATATTGGCTGATCCTTTTAAACCGAAGCTTAATTTGCTACCGCGGTTGTTTAAATCTAAGGTGTACGAGAAATCTACACTTAACGTGTTTTCATCGGTCACTCCTAACCTGTCGTTTACAAAGCTTACTCCCAAACCTACTTTACTCTCGGCTATAGGGGTGTTTATGGAAAACGAATTGGTCGTTGGTGCGCCTTCTAATCCTACCCATTGGCTGCGGTGCAAGCCAAAGATGCTTAACGCGCCTCTGCTACCTGCATAAGCCGGGTTGATGTTGATGGTGTTGTACATGTAATTCGTGTACTGGGGGTCTTGTTGGGCGTTTGCCGAAATGCTTACCAAAGCTAACAAAGCCATTATCTTTTTTAATTGTTTCATTGCTTTTTAGTTTTAGTCGTTGTTTTCTAAGTGTAAATACCCTACTTTTTTAACCCATTGGCTTTCTCCATCGCGGTCGAATAAATATTCCACTACATAATAGTAGGTTCCGCTTGGGAGTTTTTCGCCTTCGTTTACAATGGCATTGCCTTGGGCATAGCCGCGGAATACGTTGCCGTTGCTGTCGTAGCTATGGGTTTCATATACTTTTCTTCCCCAACGGTTGTAAATGGTTACGTGGTTGTTTGGAAATTGGTTGATGTTGTCGATAATGAAATAATCGTTCATGCCGTCGCCATCGGGTGTTACCCCGTTGTAGATTACTACTTCACCCGGATTTATAAGATTTTCTTTAATCGTTCCAAGGGTAAATATTCCAAAGCCATCTACATTTACAGGTGTGCTTACGGTTTGCTCGCCATAGTTTACTGCACCGCCTTCATCTACCCACAATTTTTGGGTTTCGTCCCAACGAACTATGTGTAGCAAATCAGGGTTTGCTGTTAACCATGCCGGTGTCGTGCGCGTATCCCATGAGAGGGTTACAACCACCGAATTGTCGGTGTTTACGCTTTGGTTGATGATCCAATATTCTTGGTCGTCAATGGCTTTTATGACACCGGTGCGGCTGGCATGCGGGTATTTGCTGTTGGAATTTTCCAATAAGTATTCCCCCGTGTAGATTTCTGCTTCTTGAACGGGTGCTGATATGCCTGCAAAACGGTAATAACCTCCGTCGCCAATAGGGTATTTAAACCCTTCGTTGCCTTCTTTGGTAACTTCACCGTTTACGTGGCTGCGGTCTGAAGTATTGATGTGGTTGGCGCCTTTTAAGAAGACAAATGCACCGCCATTGGCTTTGTCCATCAACACCACTCCGTTCAGTAAATTAACTGTGCCGGCATTGGCAATGTCGTTGGTTAAATGAAAGCTGTGTTCTGCGCCGCTTTTGTTGAACAATACATCGTAAAAACTACTGGGTGAACTTCCTGAAATCTGTTGCATGCCCGGCATTAAGCCTTCAAATACCACATAGCCCGTGCGGCTGTTGGTTGTGTAACTAAACAAACCTTCGTTTTGGTAATCGCCGTAGAAATAAAAATCGCCGTCGTTTAATACATCGCCCGTTGATTCGTTCTTGAAATTAAAGTAGGAAGATACTTCCGTGCCCGGCTCTACTTTTAGTAAGCCTTGGTTTATTGTTTGGGCACTGCCTATAAAGGGAAGTAATCCTATCGTATATATAATCTCTCTTCTCATAATTATTTGTTTTTTGTTCCTCTCGAACGAAGCATTGGATTGGTAACAACTATTGGAGGTTTCGGACACTCTATTACCAATGGCGTTGCTGGCATCGGGCACAACGAACCTAACCTTGTCAAAGTAATATTATCAATATAATAATCATTACCAAAGCTAGCATCTAAATCGTTACGAAATTCCAATACCAAATCACCAATACCACATGGAGCTTCAGCTACGGTAGGCACGCTAAAATACAACTCTACATTAATCCATTTGCCTTTAGTACTACCCCAATCTTCGAATGTTTCCGTTGTATAAATTCCCATGATTTTTCCAGTATCTTTTTCTTTAATATCTATGGCTATTCTTGCCGGTCCTTTTACAAGATACATCCACATAGAAGCTCTATATGTTTCTCCCTGTACAACATTAATATCTCTTGCATAGAATGCATCTAAGGTTTCTCCACCATTTATAACCATTACTGCGCCTTCTTCTGTACCAGAAATATCGGTAACTGCTCCGGCCTCTGGACCATTCTCGCCGTAAAAAGCAGGTGTCCAGAAGTACCAACTAAGATTAGCAGGATTCCATCCGTTTTTTATGTATCCGGGTGATACCACTGCGTAGTGGTTATTGTCGATTGCTGTTTGTCCGTCGTTGGTAGATGTTGGGTAAGCATTCGCAAAAGTAAAGCTATTTGCAGGCATGTAGGCAGATGTTGTTCTTCCACCATTAATACTGCTATTACTCTGTCCAAAATCATCATAAAAAACCAACTCTTCATAGCAAAGCGGGTTGGGCGTCATCACTGCTGTGTTGTTGCTATAATCTGGGTCAGGCTCGTCTGACACTATAGTTGCCACATTGGTATAGTTACCTGTATTGTTGACTGTTGCTCTGATTTTAAGCTCGGCCTCTTCAAAAATTGCTTGGATATCACCGATAGACCATTCACCTGTTGCAGTGTTGTACGTACCCTTGTCGGCAATATGGCTCACATAAGTATAGCCATTAGGCAACACATCTTGCACGACCGCTCCTTTTGCATCATAAGGACCAAGGTTTGAAGCTGTAAGTGTAAACTCTATTTCGTCTCCGTACGCTGGATCCATCATATCGATTACTTTCTCGATTTTTACATCGGCACCCGTTGTCCCTTGTACTTTTTTAAGCAAAACTCCAGAATCATACTGAGTATCGCCTGCATCAGCAATAGCTATTTTAAACTCGTAGGTACCTCCTGGCGTGAGATTTTTGAGGTCGTAAGTAATCAACTTAGTCAATCCATTATATTCAATAAAGACAGGAAAAGGACCAGGATTAGTATTTGAGTTTAGTCTTCCGTTTGAATTTACTGTTGTTGTATGCCCATTGACCATGTAATGTTCTGATTGAGTCAAATCTAAACCCGAATAAGTAGCTGATCCTGAGCTACCTGCATAACCATAGTTTACTGTATTGATAGAAATAGGGTTATTACTATGTGGCAAACGTGCCATATTGATGACCGATGCGCCACCTGGCAAAGTAGCTCCGCCACTAATTGGGCGAACAAAAAAACCAAAAGCATCGTTAAACTGTGAACCTACAAAATCAGGATACTCTTCTGAACCAAACTGAAAAACAGCACGAATAGCCGTGGTATGGCTTGCTAAAGTAACTTTGAACTTATAAATAACAACATCGCGCGTTGCTTGATTGAAAATACCTGTCAAATCACTGTCTGTATAAGTATTGCTCTGTGCTTGATAGGATTTGTTTGTAGTATTATTTCTGCTAGCTAAATCTTCTGAAGCTCTACCTGTTGTAAGAAGTATACCTTCGTCCATACCAAAGCCTGCATTTAACCCGTTACTAAACGTAGCTATTTGACGATTACGCACCCCGCGAACAAGACCATCACCTGTACCCAAATACATGGTCATACCTCCTCCATTCAAAGCTGATAGGATTTGGGCGTCAGTTGGGTTTGTATTTTCGATAGTTGCTTGCACAGGTGTTTGAGCATACATATCAGTTGTGGTAAAGACTAACAGAAATACCAACAAACATCTATTAATATTATTTATTATTTGATTCATAACTAAACTATTCTTCTGTTATTATTAAATTTAACTCTTGAAGCAAAGCTGAGTTATTCAAAATTTTTTGATTGAATATCTCGAGACTTATTACTTCAGTTAATTCATTAATATTCTCTTCTCCCGGATGGCGGTTGACAGGCTGACCATATCTGATGACATCTTCTAAATCACCAAGAACAATTTTTCTTTTATGGTTGATTCTTACTCCGTCTTCAATGTCAGCATTTTTCTGCAACAAAATGTCTCTCAGGTACTCTTTTTGTGTTGGCGAAATAGGAATCTCGTTTTCAATCAATGTCAATTCATTGTTTACGACTGTAATTTCTGCTGTAGTCCAGGAAGAGTTTTGGGCATACGTATTCCCGAAGCAAAAAATGCTTAACAGAAAAACTATATTAAATATTTTTTTCATAATCAATTGATTTTATTTTTAATGAAACGTTATGTAAGCAAGTAACTTATTTACATTTTTTATAATGAAGAAGCAAAATTCATATATTTCTGCTTACATCTGCAGTACTAAATCTTAAAAAAAGCCTCATTCGTTCTTTCTTTAATGACAAAGAACGAATGAATGAGGCCATAGTTATATTATAATTTTATGTTAATTATCGAAAATATAAAGAAAGAAGTGATGACTATTTTACTTCAAAAACTATGTTCATAAACGACCCTACAGTAATGTCTGCACCACTTGCGATGGTATAGGTCATGATTCCGCTTGCATTAATCGTTACATTTTCGAATACAGTATCATCATACCATACAATATGGTAGTGCAACTCATTGGCTGGCAATGTAGGTATACTTGCGCTAGTCTCGCTAGAAGCCATCGGAGTACTAAACTGATTAGTGTAGTTGGTATGTAAATTGATGGTATATACACCTCCGCTTTCGCTAGCGCCTGCCATACCTGGTACCTGATCTGGTGCCGTTGGCATAATCACTGATGGCATGTAGAAGAACTTAGGCATCGCTGCTTTGACTGCTCTTAATACACCTGTAGTTTCGTCGGCAACGACAATTTGATCATCATCTTCGCCTACTTCTAACCCTTCTATAGCTAACGTTTGTGTAGCATCAGTTACAATTGATGTAGGCTTGATTAATGTACCTCCTAATTGAATGTTATCATTCGTCTTAGTTAAACCGTTATCTGCGGTAGTGTTCGCATCGAAAGTTACTACTGTACCGTCTACCGCTGTGTGGGTAAAGGTACCGTCGCCGTTGTCTACAAATATATCGCTCTCTTGCTCTAAGATGTTGATGATCTCACTATAGATATCGCCTTGGTTTTGGATGTTGGTTACCACATCGCCTACTACGTCTACCGTAATGGTATCGCCGTTGGCGTTGGTGAAGGTATAAGTACCGTCATTGTTGTTAACCATATCCAAGGTGTTTGCATCAAAGGTTACTACTGTACCGTCTACCGCTGTGTGGGTAAAGGTTCCGTCGCCGTTGTCTACAAATATATCGCTCTCTTGCTCTAAGATGTTGATGATCTCACTATAGATATCGCCTTGGTTTTGGATGTTGGTTACCACATCGCCTACTACGTCTACCGTAATGGTATCGCCGTTGGCGTTGGTGAAGGTATAAGTACCGTCATTGTTGTTAACCATATCCAAGGTGTTTGCATCAAAGGTTACTACTGTACCGTCTACTGCTGTGTGGGTAAAGGTTCCGTCGCCGTTGTCTACAAATATATCGCTCTCTTGTTCTAAGATGTTGATGATCTCACTATAGATATCGCCTTGGTTTTGGATGTTGGTTACTACATCACCTACTACGTCTACCGTTAAGGTATCACCATTCGCATTGGTGAAGGTATAGGTACCGTCGTTGTTGTTAACCATATCCAAAGTATTCGCGTCAAAGGTCATTACCGTTCCGTCTACTGCTGTGTGCGTAAAGGTACCGTCGCCGTTGTCTACAAATATATCGCTCTCTTGCTCTAAGATGTTGATGATCTCACTATAGATGTCTCCTTGGTTTTGGATATTGGTTACCACATCGCCTACTACGTCTACCGTAATGGTATCGCCGTTGGCGTTGGTGAAGGTATAGGTACCGTCGTTGTTGTTCACCATATCCAAGGTGTTTGCATCAAAGGTTACTACTGTACCGTCTACCGCTGTGTGGGTAAAGGTTCCGTCGCCGTTGTCTACAAATATATCGCTCTCTTGCTCTAAGATGTTGATGATCTCACTATAGATATCGCCTTGGTTTTGGATGTTGGTTACCACATCGCCTACTACGTCTACCGTAATGGTATCACCGTTGGCGTTGGTGAAGGTATAGGTACCGTCGCCGTTGTCAACCATTGCTGTGGTGTTTGCATCAAAGGTTACTACTGTACCGTCTACTGCTGTGTGGGTAAAGGTTCCGTCGCCGTTGTCTACAAATATATCGCTCTCTTGTTCTAAGATGTTGATGATCTCACTATAGATATCGCCTTGGTTTTGGATGTTGGTTACTACATCACCTACTACGTCTACCGTTAAGGTATCACCATTCGCATTGGTGAAGGTATAGGTACCGTCGTTGTTGTTAACCATATCCAAAGTATTCGCGTCAAAGGTCATTACCGTTCCGTCTACTGCTGTGTGCGTAAAGGTACCGTCGCCGTTGTCTACAAATATATCGCTCTCTTGCTCTAAGATGTTGATGATCTCACTATAGATGTCTCCTTGGTTTTGGATATTGGTTACCACATCGCCTACTACGTCTACCGTAATGGTATCGCCGTTGGCGTTGGTGAAGGTATAGGTACCGTCGTTGTTGTTCACCATATCCAAGGTGTTTGCATCAAAGGTTACTACTGTACCGTCTACCGCTGTGTGGGTAAAGGTTCCGTCGCCGTTGTCTACAAATATATCGCTCTCTTGCTCTAAGATGTTGATGATCTCACTATAGATATCGCCTTGGTTTTGGATGTTGGTTACCACATCGCCTACTACGTCTACCGTAATGGTATCGCCGTTGGCGTTGGTGAAGGTATAAGTACCGTCATTGTTGTTAACCATATCCAAGGTGTTTGCATCAAAGGTTACTACTGTACCGTCTACTGCTGTGTGGGTAAAGGTTCCGTCGCCGTTGTCTACAAATATATCGCTCTCTTGTTCTAAGATGTTGATGATCTCACTATAGATATCGCCTTGGTTTTGGATGTTGGTTACTACATCACCTACTACGTCTACCGTTAAGGTATCACCATTCGCATTGGTGAAGGTATAGGTACCGTCGTTGTTGTTAACCATATCCAAAGTATTCGCGTCAAAGGTCATTACCGTTCCGTCTACTGCTGTGTGCGTAAAGGTACCGTCGCCGTTGTCTACAAATATATCGCTCTCTTGCTCTAAGATGTTGATGATCTCACTATAGATGTCTCCTTGGTTTTGGATATTGGTTACCACATCGCCTACTACGTCTACCGTAATGGTATCGCCGTTGGCGTTGGTGAAGGTATAGGTACCGTCGTTGTTGTTCACCATATCCAAGGTGTTTGCATCAAAGGTTACTACTGTACCGTCTACTGCTGTGTGGGTAAAGGTTCCGTCGCCGTTGTCTACAAATATATCGCTCTCTTGCTCTAAGATGTTGATGATCTCACTATAGATATCGCCTTGGTTTTGGATGTTGGTTACCACATCGCCTACTACGTCTACCGTAATGGTATCGCCGTTGGCGTTGGTGAAGGTATAAGTACCGTCATTGTTGTTAACCATATCCAAGGTGTTTGCATCAAAGGTTACTACTGTACCGTCTACTGCTGTGTGGGTAAAGGTTCCGTCGCCGTTGTCTACAAATATATCGCTCTCTTGTTCTAAGATGTTGATGATCTCACTATAGATATCGCCTTGGTTTTGGATGTTGGTTACTACATCACCTACTACGTCTACCGTTAAGGTATCACCATTCGCATTGGTGAAGGTATAGGTACCGTCGTTGTTGTTAACCATATCCAAAGTATTCGCGTCAAAGGTCATTACCGTTCCGTCTACTGCTGTGTGCGTAAAGGTACCGTCGCCGTTGTCTACAAATATATCGCTCTCTTGCTCTAAGATGTTGATGATCTCACTATAGATATCGCCTTGGTTTTGGATGTTGGTTACCACATCGCCTACTACGTCTACCGTAATGGTATCACCATTTGCATTGGTGAAGGTATAGGTACCGTTGCCGTTGTCAACCATTGCTGTAGTGTTTGCATCGAACGTTACTACTGTACCGTCTACCGCTGTGTGCGTGAAGGTGCCGTCGCCGTTGTCTACAAATATATCGCTCTCTTGCTCTAAGATGTTGATGATCTCACTATAGATATCGCCTTGGTTTTGGATGTTGGTTACCACATCGCCTACTACGTCTACCGTTAAGGTATCACCATTTGCGTTAGTGAAGGTATAAGTACCGTCGTTGTTGTCAACCATTGCTGTGGTGTTTGCATCGAACGTTACTACTGTACCGTCTACTGCTGTGTGCGTAAAGGTGCCGTCGCCGTTGTCTACAAAGATATCGCTCTCTTGCTCTAAGATGTTGATGATTTCACTATAGATATCGCCTTGGTTTTGGATGTTGGTTACCACATCGCCTACTACGTCTACCGTAATGGTATCACCGTTGGCGTTGGTGAAGGTATAAGTACCGTCGTTGTTGTTTACCATATCCAAAGTGTTCGCGTCAAAGGTCATTACTGTACCATCTACTGCTGTGTGCGTAAAGGTGCCGTCGCCGTTGTCTACAAAGATATCGCTCTCTTGCTCTAAGATGTTGATGATTTCACTATAGATATCGCCTTGGTTTTGGATGTTGGTTACCACATCGCCTACTACATCTACCGTAATGGTATCACCGTTGGCGTTGGTGAAGGTATACGTACCGTCGCCGTTGTCAACCATTGCTGTGGTGTTTGCATCGAACGTTACTACTGTACCGTCTACTGCTGTGTGCGTAAAGGTGCCGTCGCCGTTGTCTACAAAGATATCGCTCTCTTGCTCTAAGATGTTGATGATTTCACTATAGATATCGCCTTGGTTTTGGATGTTGGTTACCACATCGCCTACTACGTCTACCGTAATGGTATCACCGTTGGCGTTGGTGAAGGTATAAGTACCGTCGCCGTTTTCAACCATTGCTGTGGTGTTTGCATCGAAGGTTACCACCGTGCCGTCTACCGCTGTGTGCGTGAAGGTGCCGTCGCCGTTGTCTACAAATATATCGCTCTCTTGCTCTAAGATATTGATGATCTCACTATAGATATCGCCTTGGTTTTGGATGTTGGTTACCACATCGCCTACTACGTCTACCGTTAAGGTATCACCATTTGCGTTAGTGAAGGTATAAGTACCGTCGTTGTTGTCAACCATTGCTGTGGTGTTTGCATCGAACGTTACTACTGTACCGTCTACTGCTGTGTGCGTAAAGGTGCCGTCGCCGTTGTCTACAAAGATATCGCTCTCTTGCTCTAAGATGTTGATGATTTCACTATAGATATCGCCTTGGTTTTGGATGTTGGTTACCACATCGCCTACTACGTCTACCGTAATGGTATCACCGTTGGCATTGGTGAAGGTATAAGTACCGTCGCCGTTGTCAACCATTGCTGTGGTGTTTGCATCGAACGTTACTACTGTACCGTCTACTGCTGTGTGCGTAAAGGTACCGTCGCCGTTGTCTACAAATATATCGCTCTCTTGCTCTAAGATGTTGATGATCTCACTATAGATATCGCCTTGGTTTTGGATGTTGGTTACCACATCGCCTACTACGTCTACCGTTAAGGTATCACCATTTGCGTTAGTGAAGGTATAAGTACCGTTGCCGTTGTCAACCATTGCTGTGGTGTTCGCGTCAAAGGTCATTACTGTACCGTCTACTGCTGTGTGCGTAAAGGTTCCGTCGCCGTTGTCTGTGAAAATATCGCTCTCTTGTTCTAAGATGTTGATGATCTCACTATAGATATCGCCTTGGTTTTGGATGTTGGTTACCACATCGCCTACTACGTCTACCGTTAAGGTATCACCATTTGCGTTAGTGAAGGTATAAGTACCGTTGCCGTTGTCAACCATTGCTGTGGTGTTTGCATCGAACGTTACTACTGTTCCGTCTACTGCTGTGTGCGTGAAGGTGCCGTCGCCGTTGTCTACAAATATATCGCTCTCTTGCTCTAAGATGTTGATGATCTCACTATAGATATCGCCTTGGTTTTGGATGTTGGTTACCACATCGCCTACTACGTCTACCGTTAAGGTATCACCATTTGCGTTAGTGAAGGTATAAGTACCGTTGCCGTTGTCAACCATTGCTGTGGTGTTTGCATCGAACGTTACTACTGTACCGTCTACCGCTGTGTGCGTAAAGGTACCGTCGCCGTTGTCTACAAATATATCGCTCTCTTGCTCTAAGATGTTGATGATCTCACTATAGATATCGCCTTGGTTTTGGATGTTGGTTACCACATCGCCTACTACGTCTACCGTTAAGGTATCACCATTTGCGTTAGTGAAGGTATACGTACCGTCGTTATTGTTTACCATTGCTGTGGTGTTTGCATCGAACGTTACTACTGTACCGTCTACTGCTGTGTGCGTGAAGGTGCCGTCGCCGTTGTCTGTGAAAATATCGCTCTCTTGTTCTAAGATGTTGATGATCTCACTATAGATATCGCCTTGGTTCTGGATGTTGGTTACTACATCGCCTACTACGTCTACCGTTAAGGTATCACCATTCGCATTGGTGAAGGTATAGGTACTGTCGTTGTTGTTAACCATATCCAAAGTGTTCGCATCAAAGGTCATTACCGTTCCGTCTACCGCTGTGTGCGTAAAGGTACCGTCGCCGTTGTCTACAAATATATCGCTCTCTTGCTCTAAGATGTTGATGATCTCACTATAGATATCGCCTTGGTTCTGGATGTTGGTTACTACATTTCCAACTACATCTAATAAAACAGCTCCCGCTGGCACACTTGTCCATGTAGAAACATCTACTGAACCACCATTTAAAATATATTCTTCAGAAAGGTAATATTGATTACCTTGATAAGTAACTATATTAGTTGAAATATTAATTGCTTCCAAAGGGACAGAAACTGTATTCCCATCACTATCTGTAAGTACTAAATCTCCGCTTATAACAGTTAAGGTAGTGTTTGTTGTATTTTTATCTAATGCAATGACATCAGACTCATTTACAATACGCATCCATTTATCAATATACCAATAGTAATAACCAGGTTGTATATCGTTTTCGTTATTGGTATTAAATACCAACAAACTATTCACATTGCCATTTTGAATGGTAGTTGCATCTGTTGTTGAAGATAACGCTACCCTTGGCATGAGAACCCCTTTTTTATCTGATGTTACATCTAATTGTGAAGAGGAATTTGGATTTAATGTTCCAATACCTACCTGACTATAAGCGTTGATACCAAATAACAATAATGATACTGAAAGTAATTTTCTATTCATAACATTAACTAATTATTTTCTAAAATTATTCTAATTATTTTTTAATCAAAGGCAAAGGTACTAATAAAATAAAATGAAATTCAATTTTTTTTTTACTTATAGCATGAATATGCTATAAACAATCCTAAAACAATAAATTTTAATTCGATTTTTATACCTAATTAACATAAATTTGCACTTCTAACTCCGCACCCAATAAGGGTTTGTTCAGATTTAGTGTTCCTTTTATAGCCTTTACTCTTTTTTCTATTGATTTTAATCCGTAACCATTTCTTAATATGTGCGTTGGTAATCCAACACCATTATCTGCAATTACAAGATATACTTTTTGTGATTCTTTATACAATGTTACTGATACATTGGTTGCTTTTGAATGCTTTAAAATATTTGTAAACGCTTCTTTTATAATAAGGAGCAATTCGTTTTGTTGATGTGTATTTATGCTAGTAATGGCCTCTTCCTCTATCTCAACTGCTGTTTTGTATGCGCTTGATGCAAAAAATGTATCGGTTAACTTTAATAGTTCATTGGTAAATGTTAAATTGGCAACTGGCTTTTGTTCTAACAGTTCATGACTTTTATTTCGAACATGATGATACACCGCAGCTACCATTTCATTGACATGTTTTAACTGGGTAGTATTATTTGTTTGTAGGGCTATATCGATATTGTTTTTTATTGCTGCCAAAGTTCCTGCTAAATCGTCATGAAGATTTTGAGCCATTGCTGTGCGCTCTGCCTTTACATGCTTTGCAATTTGAATTTCAATATGAGTTGCTAATCTCTTTTTTGCTTTTTTTAAATCATTCAACCTTTTTTTTTGTTTGAAACATAGTACTGATAGCACACAACTTGTAACTAAAAGCACACCAATTACACCTATAATAACCACCCACTGCATAGAACAAAAATTTATAGGACGGTTTTAATCTAAAATTAAGCCCGATTTACGCACATACGACAGCAATTCGGTAATGGAATTGGTGTTGGTTTTTTTCATCATTTTTCTGCGATGCGCCACCACTGTATGACGGCTTAAACAAAACTTTTCTGCGGTTGCGTTTACGGAATAGCCTTTGGCAAAAAATTCTAAAATCTCAATTTCGCGCGAACTTAAAAGTACTTCTTGCACTTTGCTAGCTTCTTCTAAAATATTAGCAATGATCGGACAGAAAAACGATGTTCCTTTTTTTAACCTATTTAAGCAGTCAATAACTACATCAAAACTTGCTATTTTGGATATAACCGCTTCTGGTCGTGCGGAAATTATGGTACGAATGGCCACTATTTGTGTTACACTACTTATAATAATTATTTTAACTTTTCTATTTATACGACGGATTTCATTAACGATTTCAATACCCAATTGATCGCCCAAATAATAGTCTAAAAACAAGTAAACTTCTTTTCGCGGATTTTTTAAAAAATAATCCATTCGCATTTTTGCATCGTTCAATACATGAATTTCATCAAAAATCCCTACTTTTTCTAATAACAACGTAAATGAATCGGTGAATAACGCATGATCATCAACTACAACTGCAACTTTTTCTATATTTTCCATCTTTTCACACTTTAAAATTGAACAATCGTTTCAACTTAAAAAATCGAAGTATGAATAAGTGTTTAATTATCAATTGTTCTTATAAACATTTAGGTACAAAAAAATTACCTTTATCTGTACGTTAAAGCTGTTTACTTTTAATTAATCATTATCCATACATAAGTATTTTTTATGACAAGCTTTGTGAATGATTCCGTTCATATTCGCAAAAACTTCTGTAAAATGGATACAATTTTATTATTTAGTGTTTTTCTTATGTTTGTAACCATTCAATACTTTAAGCAAATGTAGGAAGAGTCTTTAAAAGTCTTTGTAGTACCATAAACGTGTTAGTTGTAGAACTTGTTCTACAAGCGAATCATATAAATAACTACTTTATAGATAACTTAAATATGTTATTCGGATAAAATATAGTATGTATTTGCATTCTGGTAAGAAAGTAAGCATTGCTTGATAACTGCTTTATTGAGACATATGGGGCAACTTTCTTCATATAATAGGGTAGAAAATTTATTTATGCAGATCTAAAACTTTTTGTTTTGCACGTGATAAACGCATTTTTACTGCACTTAGTTTCACATTTAAAATTTCTGAGATTTCTTTAATTGACAAATCTTCTTGATACTTCATGATAAGAATCATTTTATCTGTAGGCGGAATGGTATTTAAAATTTGTTGCAATTGCGTATAAGAAATCTCAAAAAGATCATATTGATTAAGCTCTTCATTG
This sequence comes from Flavobacterium sp. CBA20B-1, assembly GCF_028473145.1. Lineage (NCBI taxonomy): Bacteria > Pseudomonadati > Bacteroidota > Flavobacteriia > Flavobacteriales > Flavobacteriaceae > Flavobacterium > Flavobacterium sp. CBA20B-1. The sequence goes on along the minus strand of NZ_CP092370.1, from coordinate 2,052,657 downwards.
GTAGTGTCTTCCTCGCTTTCTTCTACTAAATAGTCATCAGAGAAATAAAATTTCTGTTTTTTATTTTTATTGACATAATTAACACAGGAATTAAAAGTGATAGCATACAACCAAGTAGAAAACTTTGATTTCCCCTTAAAATCAGTTAGTTTAAGAAATATCTTAATAAATATATCATGTGTGAGATCTTTTGCTTCCTCTTCATTTTCAACAAAAGCATAACATTTATTTTATACAAATTGGGCATACCTATCGTATAAAATTCCAAAATAGGAATAGTGATTATATTTTGTTATCAATTCTACTATTTCTTGATTGGACAATGTTACTTTACTATCTATTCTTTTCTTCATCAACACATATTAGGGGTTCAAATTTAGTGTTTTACAGATAACAACCAAATAATGTACAACTAAATAGTACATCCCAATTATTTTTTTAACCTCCGTATCCTGTTTTATAAAAACTTTATCAGAATACTACACAACTTTTTTTCATCATTTCCTTTTTATTGAATCAACTTTTCATGTGTATTTTTTTCAAAGTACAACATTTTTAGATTCTTGGATGAAAATTAATAAATGATTAACTATGATTCAATGACAAATTTTTGCTCATTTTTTATTTCAAGCTAAAAAAACAACAATTTTAAACTATTGACATTCAATATTTTAAATATCATCTTGTATCAACCAATAATTTTATTTGTTTTTTTTTTGTAAAAAAACCCATAAAAGTTTTGCGGTATTAAATTTATTCGTAAATTTGGATTTCATAAGTGTTTTTTTTGGTTATTAAGAGGTTGCTAGTGTTCGCACTACAACCTCTTTTTTTATACATTCTGACGCATATTGAAATGCTTGGAATGTTTGGTAAATTGGATTAATTACTGAAATTTGTAATGCAACAAAACAATATGTACTATGGAGATTAATTCAAATGCATCAAAGGTAATTACTTTAGAAGAAGCCATTGCTTTTACACATGCTTACCAAACCCTTTACCCTAACGAAATTAAAGCTTATTTTGCCGGAAGCAACAAAATTGAGAGTATTCTATCGCAAGAAAATTGCATAGGAATCCGAATTTACAATGGCTACAACACCGCTAAAAACACTACCAACTTGGTTTTGGTTGGAGTGAATGCGTTAGGAGAAGATATGACAAACGGTATTATTTTAGAAAATCTTGTGTCGTGTCCTCAACATTGTTCATCAACAAGTGTGCTACTTAAACCTTAATTTGTGATTGCATTATTATACATCACACTTTTTAGTGGAATACTACCAGCAACCGTTTTGATTATAAAAAAAAACCAAAAGAACTTTTGCTTTTACAAATGCAATTGTTCCTTTTGCTGTTTTAACTGCTTTTGCCAGCTTATATGAGTTTCTATTTTCACTTTTTTTAAAGATAGATACATCTTACTGGTTTCAGGCATACGCTTTATTGGAAATGGGCTGTATTGTATATTTCTTTACAAAAGTTTTCAAGGGGCGTTATAAAATACTATCGCTTCTGATGCTGTTTTTATTTATAGGGTTTTACCTTATTTCTTTTAAAATAGCTCATGAGAATGGTAAACTTGTGGCAAATGCCTTAAACAAAACCATTGTGACTTTTTACACGGTTACTTTTACCCTGCTTTGGTTAACGCAGTTCATTAAAAGCGATAAAAAAATTCCTTTAAAAACAAATCCTATTTTCTACTTTGTTTCTGGTTTTGTCATTTATTACTGCACTACCCTGCTTTTATTTTTAGCAAGCAATTATTTATATACTAATAATATTTTCTTTTACGAATATTGGGTAATTAACATTATTGCTACATTCGTATTACGAATTCTTTTAACGGTAGGAATATGCAAGATACAACAGAAGTAGAGCTTTTTTTATGGATTGGCACTTCGGTGATGGCTTTTTTAGCAATTGGCGTACTATTATTAGCTGTTCTTCATCAGGCAAAAGTGGAACGCTTGAAACGAAAAGAGTCTGAAAATTTATTGAAAGCATCTTTATTATCAGAAAAAAAGGAACGCCAACGTATTGCCTCGGATCTTCACGATGGTATTAGTGGGGATTTAAGTGCTTTACAGAATTATATCAATCTATTAAGAAAACAAGAAAAAGATTTGTCTAAAATAGATTTGTTTGATGACATTTTGGTTCTCATAAAACAGTCCACAATGAATCTTCAAAATATAAGTTACAGCCTTATGCCTCCTACGATAGAAAGTCATGGTATTGTTATTACTTTGCAAAACCATTTTAAACGAATGGGAAAATTGCATAATATTACGTTTACAGAAACCTATACTATTGATTCCCAAAACATACCCTCGGCGGTGAGTTATGAATTATACCGGATTATTCAGGAATTGACCAACAATGCTTTGAAACACGGAAAAGCAAATAACATTGAGATACAGATGTTTTTAAAAAACGAGGAAGTGAATGTTGTAATTAATGATAACGGAAGTCCTTTTGATTTTTACAGTCATGTAAAGCATTCTAAAGGAATGGGGCTTAAAAATATTCTTTTACGCGTACAGCAGATAAACGCACAGCTAGAATGCACACCTAAACAGATGGGCAACACTACTCAAATAAAATTTAATACAAATAACTATGTTGAAGATAGCTATAACTGATGACCATACTTTATTTAGAAAAAGTTTGTCTATGCTTATAAATAGTTTTGAGGGGATGCAAGTTGTTTTTGATGCAGCAAACGGCATAGAGTTATTTGATACCATTAAAAATCATGAGGTAGATATTCTATTGTTAGATTTACAAATGCCTAAAATGGATGGTTTTGAAACTTGTAAAATTTTAAAAGCACAATATCCTTCGATAAAAATTATGATATTAAGCCACTTAAATCATGAAACGGCAATTGAACGGGTTTTAGATTTAGGAATAGCAGGATATTTCACAAAAAATATTTCATCTTTAGAACTTGAAGATGCCCTGTGGGATTTAACACACGATGGATTTTATTTTGAAAACAACTTACGTTTAGTAATCAATAAATTATTAGCCCACGATCGAAAACAGAAACCAAACCATACGAATCAACTTTTTAGTGATAGAGAGATTGAAATTATAAAATTGACCGCCGAAGGATTTAAAGCGAAGGAAATTGCCGATAGATTATATATAAGCCCAAAAACCGTGAATAACCACAAGCAAAATATTCAAAATAAATATAATTTTGACAGTATGATGAGTGCGATACTTTATTGCATAAAAAATAAAATCATCACAATCAACACTTTATAGCACTTTATGGTTTAAGAACTTTTATAGCGTACATAAAACGAAACTTACAATAGAATAAAAATAGGTATTTTACCTATTGTTGTAACTAGTTCTTCTTTATAATTTAGCATGTATGAAATGTCAGCAAAAAAACTAAAATTCGTATAAAGAAAAACACCAATGATTTTAATGGGCTGTCAATTTATTTGACAGCTTTTTTATTTTAAAAAAATATGCTATGAAGCCAATACCTCACACGCGCTATGAATTTATTGGGAATCACTTAAATTTTTTTTATAATAAAACCCAAGAATACGTTAAAGATTTAATTCCCTCTACTAAAAGTTATACGGTAGACTTGCAGCTACTGATAAAAAAATTTGATGCACATACCCTTCATAAAATAAGATTAATTGGAATAATAAGCAATTCAGAAAAAAGAAATACGCAATTAATTGCTTTAAAAAACCAGTTGGAACAACTACTCAAAACCTTACAGTTCATACAGCTATCGTACCTGCAACTTGCCGAAAACAGATTTTCTAGAAAAAATATGCCATTACATTTTCAACATCCTTCCCAAGAAAAACAAAACCACCCCTTTGAGAATTGGGATTATCTTCTACAAGTTGTTAATTGCTATTACGCCGAACTTCTTTCAAAAAAGCTATCAAATCTATCATAAAAAAAGCCCTTTATTCAGGACTTTTTTTAATTTTATGATTTTGTTTCATCAGTGCTATTTTTTTTATCACTTTCTTTTTAAATGCACGGAGGAAGATCTTTTTGCGAATAAAAATTTATTTTTCTTAAATGACTCATAAATAGTTCGTTATAATTCTAAAACAATAAACTCTGATCTTCGGTTTTCTTCGTGTTCCGTATCTGAACATTTTGCACCATTGATACATGTATTGATTAACTGCGTTTCGCCGAAGCCTTTGTAGGTGATTCTTGTTACGTCTATCCCTTGCGCAGCAATCCATTCTGCGGTTGATTTTGCTCTGCGTTGGGATAGTTTCAAATTATACTCATCAGATCCACGGCTATCTGTGTGTGAGCGTATATCAATTTTCATACGCGGATAATCTTTTAAGACCTCAACGACCTTGGCTAATTCTAAAGCAGCATCTGGTCTAATATTGTCTTTATCATAATCGAAATAAATAGGATTCAGTTTCAACACCTTAAACAAGTCGTCGTTCTTTTTCACTTCCACTTTTTTCTGTTCCAATGCAATTGTTCGTTCACTTACTCCAGATCCAGAATCTAAAATCACCGTTTCTTCTTTTGTAATGTATCCTTCTTTGGAAATTTTTAAATGATATGTAGCACCGCATTCATATTCGGTATTAAAACGGTAACCATTTTTGATGTATTTGTTTGCTGATCCTAGCTCTTTATAAATTTTATCGTAAAGAGTGAGCGATGCATCAGGAATAATATTATTTGTTTTAGGATCTAAAACCGTAACGAGCAATTCTTGATCACAACCCAACTTTAATGCTCTGGTTTCAACAAAACCGTAAATATCGTCGTTTCCTTTACCGCCCGGTCTGTTTGATGAGAAAAAACCTTTTTTGCTTTTATAATCGATATAATAAGCAAAATCATCGGTATTAGAGTTTATAGGCTCTCCAATGTTCTGCACTTCGTAAAAACCTCCATCTTCTTTAACTTTTACTGCATACACATCCAAACCACCTAAGCCAATTCTGCCGTCGCTTGAAAAATACAATTCATCGTTGCTGTTTATGTAAGGAAATGTTTCTCTTGCTTCTGTATTAATTTCGGGTCCAAGATTTTGAGGCACGCCATATCCATTGCCATTGATGGTTACTTTCCACAAATCAGAATTTCCGAAACCACCCGGGCGATCGCTGGCAAAATAAAGTATGCTTTCATCCTTATTCAAGGTAGGATGTGCCGTGTTGAAATCATTGCCGTTAAAAGGCAGTTCTTGAATATTGTTCCAACTACCGTTTACTAATTCGGCACGGTAAATTTTCTGTTTGGTATTTTTATCTGCATCGTAACCCCTAACACCGTTAAGCATATTGTTTCTGCTAAAGTACATGGTTTGACCATTTGTTGTTAAAACCGCCGAAGATTCGTTGAACTTGCTTTTAACATCGCCTTTTAACATTTTAGGTTTCAATTGTTTTTCGATGCTATCGTTTGGTAGTTTATAACCGTATAAACTAGTAAAAGCTTCGCCTGTCCAGGTATGTATCTTTTTAGAGAAACTTCCCGTATCGCGTGCACTTGTAAAATACAGCTGCTGATCGTGTACATAACTTCCAAAATCTGCAAACTGCGTGTTGATTGGAAGATTTTCTACATTGCGGTAACGACCTGAATTTTCCGTGATCTGTTTTTTAAGTTCTTTTTCGTTTTTACGAACTGCTGCGATCTGTGACAGAGATCCTGTTTTAGCTGCAAATTGATCGTAATAATACTTGGCCTCGCTATTTTTTCCTACATGCTGCAATGTTTGTGCATAACGGTAATAAAATTCTGATGCGATATCATCTGATCCGAATTCTGTAAACAAGCGTTCGTAGAAAGGCTGTGCTTCGGCATATCGAGCATTGAAGTAATAAGTATTACCCAATTTCTCTAAAATATCTTTGCTTACATATCCTTTTTTTACGATTTTTTCGTAAATATGCATAGCGTCTGCGTAAGCCCAGTTTTCATATTCTTTGTTAGATTGCTTTAAACCTGCTTGTGCTTTTGCTGTGGTATTCCCAAAAAACAACAATGATGCTAGGGCTAATAGTGATAATCCTTTTTTCATGTCTGTAAATTTTAGAAGAAGCGCGACGTGTTGATACGGCGGTACTTGTTAAACAATTCAAATCTTACGAAAACCTCATGCGATCCGTTGTTGTAATTCGCTAACTTAGTAGTTTCACCATCATAGCTGTAACCTATAAACAAACCGTCGGTTGCTTGGAAACCAATTAAACCGCTCCAAGCCGCATCCCACCGATAGGCTCCACCAATTGTAAATTTGTTACTAATTAAGAAGTTGGCTGTGATATCTGCTTGTAATGGTGCTCCGTTTGTTGCTTTAACCAAAAATGCTGGTTTAAATTTAAGCATGGGATTCAACTCAAAAACGTGTCCGCCAATGAAATAGTACGTCATTTTGGTCCGCATCGTACTTTGCATATTATCGTCGTAACGAGTTGTTTCTAAAAAATTGGGTACAGAAAGCCCTAAATAGCTTTTATCGTTATGCCAATAAACGCCGGCACCGATATTGGGTGTAAATTGTCCGCTGATATCGTTTTGAAAATTAGGATCGTTCGGATTGTATGTCAATAACTTGGAATAAGCTACATTGAGCATATTACCCGATCCTTTAATACCGAATGAAAATTTACTACCACGGCTGTTTAAATCAATCGTATATGATAAATCTACACTTACCGTATTTTCGTCCATAATTCCTAATCCATCATTAATAAAACCTATTCCTAACCCCAACTTACTATCTCCTAAGGGCGTATTTACAGAAAAGGCGTTTGTTTTTGGTGCTCCTTCTAAACCCACCCATTGTGTGCGGTGCAAACCAAAAATACTTAACGAACCACGGCTGCCGGCATAAGCAGGATTTATGTTTACCGTGTTATACATATATTGGGTAAATTGTGGATCTTGTTGTGCGTTGGCAGAGAAGCTTACTAAAGCTAACAAAGCCCCTATGATTTTTAATCTTTTCATTGCTTTTTAGTTTAGTTTTGATTTTCGAGGTGAATATATCCCACTTTCTTAATCCATTGGTTTTCTCCATTGCGATTGTACAAGTATTCCACCACATAATAATAGGTTCCGATAGGTAGTTTTTCCCCACTTCCCACAATTCCATTGCCTTCGGCTATACCAACAAACACATTGTTTTTACTGTTATAGTTTTTGGTTTCGTACACTTTACGCCCCCAACGGTTATAAAGAACCACACTGTTTTCAGGAAAATGCTCGATATTATCTATAATTAAATAATCATTCATACCGTCTCCATCAGGCGAAACACCATTATATACAACTACATCTCCCGGGTTTAAGAACTTCTCTTTGATTTTTCCCAGCGTAAAGATTCCGAAGCCATCTACCTGAACAGGAGTGGTCACTGTTTTTGCAGTTTCATCAACAATTCCACCTTCATCTACCCAAAGGTTTTGAGTTGGATCCCAACGAACTATATGCAAGTCTTGTACTCCACGGAATTCTGCTGGCGTGGTTTGATCGTGCCAAGAGAGCGTAACCATTACAGAACCGGTTGTTCCGGCAGATTGATTGATTGTCCAATATTCTTGATTGTTTACAGCAGAAATAATTCCTGTTCGGTCTTTGTGAGGATATGTTTGATTGGTGTCCTCTTTAAAATACTCGCTTAAATAAGTATGAGCAACATCTGAAGGAGCTGAAATTCCCGCCAAACGGTAATATCCCAACTTACCAATGGGAAAAGTAAAGGCATCTTTACCTTGCTTTTCAACCATTCCTTCGGCATAACTTCTGTCGGTTGCATTCATTTGCGAAGCTCCGTTTCCGAAAAGTAATTTACCGCCATTATTTTTATTGATACGAACGATTCCTTCTCTAAAATTCCCGACACCATTGATAATCATATCGCTGTTTAGGTTGAAAGGATATTGGGATGAAGTATTGTTGAAAAGTACATCGAAGTGTTTTGACGGTTGCGAGCCGCTTATTGTTTGCTGCTGAGTTCCTTGAAAAACCGTATAACCAGTATTTTGATTGGTTGAATGTGTAAACAATCCATCGTTATTGTAATTTTTATAGAACTGAAATTCCCCATCGTTAAAAATTACTCCAGAAGCTTTATTATCAAAATTGAACTGTGTTGAGATAATTGTATTGGGCAATACGTATAATTCACCGTGATTCACCGCAATATTCTCTGAAACTTGAGCGTAAACACCAGAAGTTAACGAAATGTAAAGCAAACCTATGTTTATAAAAATATTTCTCATAGTTTATGATTTTTAGGTTAAATCCGTAAAACATATATTGTTTAAAAAATGATATCGTTTTTTAACGATGTAAATCATAAACTATAAATCAGATATTTTATGAACGTATAAAGATATTTTACCATCTGTCAACAAGCCTAAATTAATTCCTCCTGAATCTACTCCGAATGTAATAGTTTCATTTGTGTTTAATTGAACCATTGTATCCATAGTTGTTGAAGTTACAGGAACTTGAACTAAACCAATTCCTAATAAACTTACTCGTACACCATCAAAAAGCTTTTCTTCAAGTAATTGATTTGTATTTTTTATTATAACCAATTTCTTGTCACCTAAAAGTCCTAAATCAACACCTGCTTTTAATTGAAATTCATATTTAATGATATAAACTCCTGCAGATGGAGCTGTATATACACCATTAGTAAATAATGCATTATTACCAACTTTAGTGTCTGTTCCTGTTAAACTAATTTTTTGCCAGTTTTGTCCAGCAATGTTCAAATTTAAAAGACTCCAAGCACCATCTTTAGACGCCGAATAAACCGTATTATTAACTGATTTAGCAAAATCACTTGCATTTGCTGTTTTTAAAGCCCCCGTAGCATCTTGAACAATAATTTTATCGGTAGCTAATTGCGCTGTAGTTGTTGCGGGAAGCCCTGTTATATTTAGGGTATTGGCAGGGGTTGTGGTTATTGTTGTTGGCGCAGTTAAAGATCCGCCTAAAGCAATATTGTTGCCGGTTTTGGTTAAACCATTATTTGCTGTTATTACTGCGGAAATATCCGTACTATTTGCAATTCTGTTCCATTTTGTTCCGTCGTTATAATATTGCCCGGGCACTACATCGCCTGTTGTAACAGTATTGTAAACAGTCATACCTTGTACATGCCCTGTTAATGGTGCAGGTAAAGTTGTTGATGATAGTTCTACGCGTGGCAGCAAAATACCCTTATTTGTTGCTTCTACCTCTAACATAGCATTGGGGTTTGGAATGCCATCTGTTCCTCCAATTTTTACTTGCGCCGATGCTAAAGCGCTAAATAATATAGCTGATAAAAAGATAATTTTATTATTCATAGTTCATTTGTTTTAAGGAGAACCATCTGTTTTTCCTTAAACAGATGGTTAGGGTTTAAAAAAAATTATTGGGCAGAGAATTCTACAATTACTTTTACATCAAAGTTTGTCGCGCTTAAAACACTATACATGTTACCTGTACCAATTTTAAATGACAAATTGTTTCCGGTTAATGTAATATCTGTAGTAGATGTGTGTATATTACTATTTGTTGTGGCATTTAATAATTTAATGCTTAAAATTTTACCTATAGTTGTACCTGCAGCCGGTATAATAGTAATTGTTGAAACATTGGCAGTGCCACCGGTAACGGTTGCCGAATAAACGCCTGTATATATTTTACCACCATCAATCCATGTATCGCCCGTATTTACAACAGTTGATTCACTATAAACATTCCCTAATTGATTTTTAATTTCTTGTTTTTGAATTGGGTTAGCGTTGGTAATTGCGTTTACAATTGTTTGGGCTATATCAACCAATTCTTTCACACCCGTAGTACTGTTTATTGTATAAAAGGAAAATGCAGGAATAGTCAATTGACCTGCGGGAGTTCCTGCTGCAATCTCTGTTCTCGTAAAATAAACGTTTCCACCTTGATTTAATAAGTTGTTTACAATATCTTCAATTACATTTTGCACATCTGTATTATTCTCAATTGACCATTCTACATCAGCGGTCACATCCATATAATTTTTGATAGTTGCATTCTCAGTTAGGTATTCATAAACCACCTTTTGAGCTGCCTTTGGATCTGAAGTAACCTGCACATATGCTGAATTATTAGTACTTTTTGCAAGCGTTGTTAAACTTTCATTAGCTTTTACAATATCTGAGAAAGCTGTTGCTGGAACTGCTATTGGTGTACCCGAAGCATCGATGATATTAAACATGATATTTCCTCCTGTGATTGATGCTGTAACAATTCCTTCTGGCAGATCGGTATTGTCAATCATTTCTTGGATATATTGCACTAATGTTGTGGATGTGGAGCCACTAAAGCTGGTGGAGGCATTAATAATGGTATCTAAATTTTCTACAACAGCTGTTGGTATATTGATTGTAACATCTACACCCGCCTCATTCTTGTAGGTATAAGTACCATTAGCACCGGCAGTTAAGGTAGTAATTGTTTCATTTGATTTTACGATTGCACTAAAAGCTGTATTGGGAACAGTTACCCAAGTGGTTCCATCCCATTGTTCAAAAGAGGCTTGATTTGGTGTAACACTTGTATCGATTACAATTCGGGTTTCAGCGGTTTTTGTAACATTTTCAGATATATACTCGATATATTCTTCAACAGTAGAATAATTTGTTCCACCGCCAACAACAGTGCTATTTATAAATTCATTAAAGTTGTTTACAACACCACCAATAACATCAATTTGATAAACACCAGGTTCGGTTCCAGTAACGGGATCGGCAGTTCCTGTGTAACTTTCAGAAACATAATACTGTTTATTGCTAATTGTAACAATTTTTGTCTTAGACTCATTACCCTTAATCATATCAATAACCCGTAGTGCATTATATAAAAAGTTGCTCAAGATACAAAAAAGTAGTATATTGTATTGACTGACAATCAAATACAATCATGAGCAACTTAGAAGCAAGTTACAAATTAATTTTGAAGGAATTGCGGAAAATTTCGGAAAAAGAGAATTTATATTTTAAACCAATAAAGCCTAAACTATCTGATATTGAATTAATTAGTTTAATAATCTTGTCAGAATTTAAATCGATTGATTCTGAACATCAGCTATTTAGAGAAATTAAGGGTTTTGAAATTGAATCTAAAATTGAGCGAAGTGTTTACAACAGAAGAAAAAGAAAATTATTTCCATTTATCGAAGAAATCAGAATGAAAATGGTAAAAAAATTTAATGAGTTTGAAAACTATTTTGTGGTCGATAGTATGCCCTTGGAAGTGTGTAAAATAGCACGTTCTTCCAGAAGTAAAATATGTAAGGAGGTCGATTATGCCATTCCCAACAAGGGATTTTGTGCTTCACAAAATTTACATTTTTATGGCTATAAATTACACGCTGTTTGCTCAATTTCTGGTGTTTTTCAAAGTTTTGATTTATCTCCTGCCTCTGTCCACGATATTCATTATTTGCAGGATATAAGAAAGCAAATGTCTGATTGTGTTTTATTTGGAGATAAAGGTTATCTTTCACAAACCATTCAACTTGATTTATTTAACCAGGTCAATATCCAATTAGAAACTCCGAAAAGAAAAAATCAAAAAGGTTATAAACCTCAATTTTATCATTTCAAAAAATATAGAAAAAGAATTGAAACTCTGTTCTCACAATTGTGTGACCAATTTATGATTAGAAGAAATTACGCAAAGACCTTTGAAGGATTTAAAACAAGAATTCTGGCTAAAATTACAACACTGACAACTATTCAATATTTGAATAAATTTGTGTTTAATAGAAATATTAACAACCTAAAAATTAATCTCGTTTAATAATGCACCAGGGGTATATCAATAATGTCGGTGGTAATATCCTTTTTGGTATAATTTGTTCCATCAAAGTAAACATATTCAATAGTAGGGTTTGTTCCAGGAGTAAAAACCATGCCTCCTCCAAACGTATCACCTGTTACAGCAGGATCAACCAAATTATTTGCTGGAAAAGCTACTTTTAAAAGATTGATGATTTTATTCAGATCGGCTTGCACATCAGTAATATTTGAAATAGCTTCGTCTAACTGTGATTGGTTAACTATTCGTTCCCAATGTGCAGCTGTAGTACCATTTTGAATAGTCCAATAGTAAAACCCGGGTGAAACAGCAGTACTTCCCGTACCCGCATTGGCTGTATTGTAAACCAAAAGACTTTCGATTTCGGTTCCTGTGATTCCACTAAAAGAATCGGTTTCCATTAATGAAATTCTCGGTATTAAAACTCCTTTATCTGAAGATTTAATTTCTAACATGGTTGATGAAGCAGGTTCAGAAGTTCCTATACCTACCTGAGCATTTGCGAAATAAGCAGACCCACACAAGGCCGCCAACATAGTAATTTTTCTCATAGTTAATAAAATTTTAATTAGTTGATCTTTTTATATAATTTTCTCGTATATATTTCTTTAAAAAGGTAAAATGTGCATTTTCTAAAAAAACGGTATAATATTTGAGCTTAAAAACATAAGAAAGCTTAGACTATATAATATGAACACACACTTTTAATTCGTGTTTTTTTGTAAATATATGAATTAATAATTCTTATTTAAAACAATTTTAACAAAAAAAGGAACCATTTGTTCCTGCAACACTATTTTATAATGAAGGAAGCAAATGAACGATTGAAACAACTGCGTAAACAAAAACGATACACTCAGGAAGATTTAGCAAAAAAATTAGGCATTTCTTTAAGAGCCTATTCTAAGATTGAAAGCAGGGAAACACAACTAACTTTAGAACGCTTAAATGAAATTTTAGAAATTTTAGGAGTTTCAGCACTTGAGTTTTTTAGCAATGAATCAGCGCAAAATAAAAGTTTATCAACAACAAAGAGCAATGCATCAATACCGCTTATTCAGCATTACCAAGAAACGATCTCAATGCTTAAAGAACATATCGAAACTTTGAAAAATTTAATCGAAAAAAAATAGCAAACGAAAAACCGTTTACCATTGAGAAATTAAAACCTTTTATAGTTATTTTTAGGTACGAACCATTTGCACATGCGGAATATTGTCTTCTAAATACACTTCAGAAGAAGTCACAAAACCATGCTGGTTGTAAAACTTTTGCAAATGGGCTTGGGCAGAAATGGTTATATGACCGGTTTTATACAAATCAAAAACAGTTTGCACTGCGGTTTTCATTAGTAAATGCCCGATATTTTTTGCCCGATACGATGCATGTACCACCACACGCCCAATACTACTGCTTTTGTATTTTACATCCGGAGCAATTACGCGCGCATAAGCCACCAGCACCTCATCATTGTTCCAAATTAATACATGTGTAGCTGCTTGATCGCAACCATCGGTATCCAAATAGGCACAATTTTGTTCTACCACAAAAACTTGGTTTCGCAAATCTAAAATGTGGTACAAGTCGGTAGCAGAAAGTTCTTGGAACGATTTAATTTCCGTTTTCATTAAAATTTATGGTTTTTATAATTGCTTCTACTTCTAAAATTTGATCTCGTTTGTTTTTTAAAGGATTATTAACGTATCCTTCTACAAACAAATAGCGTTGGTAATATTCATCGCGAATGGCATACGAAATAAAAGGTCCTTTGAGGTAGTCGTTTACCGTTTCCCAACTGCCCACAATTCTGTAAGCGGGCATTTGCAACATATTTTCTTTTGAAACAAATTGATATTCTTTTGTGTTTGTAGTGATATAAGCAGTATCTTTTGCGGTTTTAATAAATTTTTTTCCAATAAAATTGCGTGCTTGCAAAAGATGCTCTTCAACAGAACCTTTGTTGTTTTCAATTTCGGCTATGGGAAATTCATACAATACCAAATTCACACTACCCGAAGATAAATCTTTTTGATACCACAAAAACGGAAATTCGCTTTTTACTTGCAAATGATAATCATCCGGAATTTTTAAGGTGCATCCAAAAAACTCTTTCAATTCTCTTAATTCTTTGGTAGAAGTGCGTACCACTTCGTGCGTTTCTTCATTTAATTCAGACGCCTTAAAAACCGAAATAACAGAATCGGCTCGTTTTTTAAACATCGCCAATAAATCGCTTTTTGTTTTTGCTCTTAAAAAAAAGAAGTTTTGCGGTGTGGCGTGCACGCTTTTCTGCAACAAAAATTCATGTTGGGTATGTATCGAAAAAAGCACAATATTTCGTGCTGTTTTGGCTCTCGTAGTAAAAATACTTGGATCTAATTGCACCAAATCAAAAATGGGTTCTGTGGTGGTGCTTTCTGCTGTGGTTTGCGCAAGATGTGCACGTATGCTATCGCCCAAACTGCCCACCCACAAGCTGTCGTCAATTACCAAAACCACTTCGTTGCGATTTCCAAACGAGGGCTTAAAGCTGGCTGTTGGCGTTTGTTCTTTTTTACTGCAACCAAAAAGCAATCCGAAAAATAGTATCAAACAGAAAAAATACTTCATAACGTCAGATCTTCATTTTTGTAAAATTACACAAACACACGGAAATTCCACTTCAGAATAGAATTAATTACAAATTAAAAACAGGTTAGAATAAAACCCTACCGTATTTTATTTTTACATTTATAGCATACATTTGATAAATTTTTCTTGAAATGCAAGTTTTAGTAGTTGAAGATGATAAAAGAATAAGCGACTTTTTAATAAAAGGGTTGGAAGAAAACGGCTATGTGGTAACGCTCTGTAAAAATGCCGAAGAAGTGTTGAACCATTTCATAAACATTGAATTTGCATTGATTATTTGCGATGTGATGCTTCCTGGAATGGATGGTATCCAATTGGTGCAAACACTGCGCTATAAAAATAACAACACCCCTATTTTAATGCTTAGTGCTTTAAACACTGTGCAAGATAAAGTTTCGGCATTAGACTTTGGTGCAGATGATTACCTCACCAAACCTTTTCATTTTGATGAATTGCTTTCGCGTATCAAAGCACTAACAAGGCGCAATCCGGCACTTACAAAAGAGAAAGTGGAAAACAACAAAGAATACGGAGCATTGCTAATTGATCTTGATCAGTACAAGGTTTTTGTAAACGGAATAGAAGCTGAACTTTCACCGCGCGAATTTAAGCTATTGAACTACCTAATTGCCAACGAAGGTAAAGCCGTAACACGTGTTCAAATTTTAAATGCCGTTTGGGGCATCACTTTTAACAATCACACCAATGTGGTTGACGTGTATATATCGTACCTGCGCAATAAAATAGAGAAAAAAGACAACAAATATATTCACACAGTAAAAGGGGTTGGATATATGTTTAAAAGCTGATACATGAAATTAAAACACCGCCTTGCCTTATATGCTATTGTGATCTTTAGTGTCATTATCCTTATTGTTTCTGCAGTGGTCTATTTTTCATTTTATACCCAAATGGAAAAAAAGGAAATGCAATCGCTTGAAAACAAAACCCTTCTATCTGCTTTATACTATTTAGAACAAGATGAACTGCCTACTTTTGAACACGAAAACGTGAAAAGCATGTTGCTAAAAAGCATCTCCCGGAAAAACATCATCATCTATGATTCTATAAATAAAAAATTCAACGGTGAAATGCGGTTCGATAAAAACATCACCAATGATTTTATAGAAATGGTTCGAACATACAACAACCATTCTTTTACAGATGAACACTTTTTTTATAACGGTATTTTTTACCATGACAATCAAGGCGATTTTGTGGTGATTACCCGCGAACCAAAAGATGAATTTAACGAGCAAATGCTTTCCTTGTTGCATATTTTGGCAATTGTATCGGTAATTGGGCTTGCTTTTATTTATTTCTTTTCTCTTTTTTTAGGACATATTGCTTATGAACCTATTCTAAAAATCATTGCACAAATTAAAGAACGCGACACCCGTAATTTTAATCAACCGCTTGAATTGAAGAAAACATACGCCGAAATTGATGATTTAATGGAAACTTATAATCATTTTATCCATAAAATTTCGCAAACATTCACTATTCAAAAAAACTTTATCGATTATGTTTCGCACGAACTTCGAACACCAATAACTGCCTTATTGGGAACTTTGGAAGTTGCTCACAACAAAAAACGCACCCTAGAAGAACACGAACAAATTATCAATCAATTAAAACAATATACCAACGATTTGCAAGAAACATTAGACCAAATGATGCTGCTTTCGGGTGTAAAAACCAGTTTTGAGTTTAAAGCGTTGCGTATTGACGAAATTGTTTGGCACGTAATTGAAAATGCTGTTTTGTACCACAATGCACAAATCGATGTTGATTTACAAGTAACCAACGAAGCTTTGCTTACCCTGCAAGGAAACGAACAAATGCTAGAACTTGCCCTGAACAACTTGGTGGGCAATGCCATAAAATATTCAGGCAACAAATTGGTTAACATTCGGTTCTACGAAAAAAACAACCGCTTAATTTTGGCAATTATTGATCAAGGTATTGGTATTCCAGCAAGCGATTTAAAACAAATTAAACAGAACTTTTACCGCGGCAATAACACCGGCGAATTTCAAGGCAAAGGAATTGGACTTTCTATGGCAGATATTATTTTGCAAATGCACAATGCCACGCTTACTTTGAGCACAAATCACCCAGTGGGAACTATTGTTGAATTAGCCTTTTAAAAACCAATTCTAATCTACTTTTAATTTTACCTAAAACCCTTTTTAATGTTCCAACGATACTTTTGCTTTCTAAAAGTATCATACAGTGAGCAGAATTTATTTAACCATCCTTTTCATAGGGTTCACGTCTTTGGTAAAGGCGCAAACCTATCAATTAACTGATTTAGAAAGACAGTTTTTACAGAACAACTATGCATTAATAGCAAGCAAGTACAATATAGAACGCGCCGAAGCCGAAATTGTGCAAGAAAAACTATGGTCAAATCCCAATCTTACTGTTTCTGAAGTGAATCTTTGGAAAACCTATCAAATCGAAGAGCAACCGCCCCTATTCGGAACATACGGTATCAACCAACAAGTTACAGTAGAATTGGAACAACTTATTGAAACGGCCGGAAAACGCAAAAAGCGTGTGGCTTTAAAACAGTTAGAAAAAAACAATGCCATTTTTGAATTTGAAGAGTTAATGCGTTTTCTAAAGAAAGAATTGCGCCAATCTTATTATACGCTGCATAAAGTACAAACCGAAGAGTTGCTTTTAAAAAATATGGTTGCATTGTTCCAGCAAATGAGTGACCAATACGAACGCCAAACCGAACTAAAAAACGTTCCAAAAGCCGAATATTTTCGTATGCAAACCGAATTAATTGCTTTGCAAAAAGAACAAGTAGTATTAGAAAATGAAAAAACAGAAAATATTCATAAACTAAGAGTGCTTACGCAGAATAGCACGCTTGAAATAAATCAAATAAGTTTTCCAAAACAGGCATTCGCTCCTAAAAATTTATCAATAGACTTGCAACAAGCTGCAATGCAGAACAATATAGAGCTGAAACAGCAACAAAACGAAACCCAAATGGCACGCCAACAATTGCTTTTGGAGCAAGCACAGCGCATACCCGATCTTAACATTCAAATTGGTTATGACCGTGGCGGAAACATTATGCGCGATTTTATGGGCGTAGGTGTAAGTGTTGATTTACCAATTTTTAACAAAAACAAAGGCGCTATTAAAGCAGCCAAACACACAATAGATCAACAAGAAAAACAGCAGCGAGCATTAGAAACAGCATTAGATCAATCTGTGCAACAACTGCAAAGCCAATTAGGCATTATCAATCAATCATTACAAAAATGGTCGGGTATGCAAACAAAAGAACACGAACAAATGATTGAGAATTATAAAAAACACCTACAAACCAAACAAATTACGCTTTTAGAGTTTTTAGATTTTACGCAAGCATACCGCGAAGCTCAACAAGCTTATAACGAATTAGTAGAAAATTACCAGCACACCCTAGAAGAACTAAACTATTTAACAGGAAAAGAATTATAAGATCATGAAAAAATACAGTTTATTACTCCTTTTTTGGGGCGTTTTGTTTACGGCTTGTAAAAAAGAAAACGATACTCAAGAAACCACTACAGAGAAAAAAGCATTTTGTTTAAGCAACGAATTGCACGCCACTACGCAAACCACGGTAATTAGCAAACAACCCATTCAAGAGCAATTGGCGTTATCGGGCAAAATAGAATACAATGAAAACGATTTGGTTGCCTTTAAAAGTTTGCTGCAAGGAATTGTTGAAAAAGTGTATTTTGAATTGGGCGATTATGTAAAACAAGGTCAAGTTTTGGGAGTGGTACGATCGAACGAAATCCAAGATTTAATGCAGGAAAAACGCGCTCACGAAAACCAAATAGCCCTTTTACGAAAACAATTGCAAAGCAAAAAAGAATTATTAAACGACGGTATGGCATCGCAACCCGAAGTTTCTGAAATCGAATACGCATTAAAAGCAGAGCAAATCGAAGCGGAAAAAATCAATGCTTCCTTAAAAATGTTTCGCGGTACAGCCAATGGTTTTTTTCAAATTTTGGCGCCTAAAAACGGATACATCGTTCAAAAAAATATGAGTTCGGGTATGGCAATCACTGCCGATGACCAAGAGCCGCTTTTCTCTATATCAAACCTGAAAGAAGTTTGGGTAATGGTGAATATCTATGCCAACCATTTAAAATATATTCACAAAAACGATCCTGTAAAGGTTCGAACGGTTGCCTATCCCGATAAAATTTATTCCGGAAAAATAGACAAAATTTACAATGTATTCGACGACAACGAACATGTTTTAAAAGCACGGGTAATACTTGAAAACCAAGAATTGAACTTAATGCCTGGTTTGAGTGCCGATATTATTATCGATAAAAAAAACACCCAAGGCGAAGCTTTTGCCGTGCCAAATAAAGCAATTGTATTTAGCTATAACAAAGAGTATGTGGTGGTTTACAAAAACAAATGTTCGTTGGCTACAAAGCAAATCAACAGAATCGCTAGCAATGAAGAATACACCTTCGTGCGTGAGACATTTGCTGCCGATGAAAAAATTGTAACCACCAACGCTTTAATCATTTTTGAAGAATTAAACCAATAAGTTATGCAGAAATTTGTACAGAACATCGTAACCTTTTCCTTAAAAAACACCTCTTTTGTGCTTTTTGGGGTACTGGCTTTGCTTTTTGGAGGAATCTTCGCACTGAAACAAACGCCCATTGAGGCGTTTCCTGATGTAACCAACACCAGAGCCCGAATCATTACCCAATGGCCAGGCCGCAGTGCCGAGGAAATGGAAAAACTAGTTACGCTTCCCGTTTCTAAGGTAATGAACAGTATTCCGCATAAATCAAACATTCGCTCTATTTCGCTTTTTGGACTTTCGGTGGTTACCGTGCAGTTTGAAGACGGTGTAGATGACTTTTATGCACAGCAATATGTATCAAACAAACTGGCAGGCGTGGATTTGCCTGAAGGCGCCGATGCTGAAATTGAACCACCTTCAGGAGCCACAGGTGAAATATTTCGCTATATCATAAAAAGTAAACTTCCGCTGAAAGAAGTAACTGCTATTCAAGATTGGGTTATTGAACGCGAACTGCTTTCTGTTCCCGGCGTTGCAGACGTGGTGAGTTTTGGTGGGGAAAAAAAATCGTTTGAAATAAAAATAAATCCTACGGAGTTGAAGAATTTCGATTTGTCGCCGTTAGATGTTTACGAAGCCGTTTCAAAATCAAACGTAAATGTAGGTGGTGATGTTATTGAACAAGGAAATCAAGCGTATGTGGTTCGTGGTGTGGGTTTATTGGATAAAATTGAGGATATAGAAAATATCACCATAAAACTCAATGGATCTACCCCTATTCTTATAAAAAATGTGGCAGATGTGGTAGTATCACACAAACCACGCTTAGGACAAGTAGGATACAATGAGCAAGATGATGTGGTGCAAGGTATTGTGATTATGCTTCGTGGCGAAAATCCGTCGGAAGTTATTGAAAATCTAAAAGAAAAAATTACCGAATTAAACGAACGTACCTTACCAGACGATGTAACAATCGAAACCGTAGTAGATCGCACCAAATTGGTTGATAATACCGTAAAAACCGTATCAAAAAACTTGGTTGAAGGCGTGCTTTTGGTATCGTTAATCGTTTTTGTGTTTCTTTACAACTGGAAATCTACTGTAATTGTAGCATCGGTTATTCCGCTATCGTTTCTGTTCGCGATCATCATGCTGAAAATACAAGGCTTGCCCGCCAACCTCATCTCCATGGGTTCGCTCGATTTTGGTCTGTTGCTCGAAGGAACGCTCGTAATTGTTGAAACCGTATTCGTTGCCCTCGCCACGCTGTCGCACAAAGTGGGCCCAGAACGTTTCGCAAAAATGAGCAAAATGGGCGTTATTAAGAAAAGTGCTGGTAGTGTAGCATCTTATATCTTTTTTGCATTAATCATTTTAATTGTGGCATTGCTGCCTATCTTTTCATTCCAAAAGGTAGAGGGTAAAATGTTCTCGCCGTTGGCGTTTACATTGGGTTATGCTTTGTTGGGTTCGTTAATTTTGAGTTTAACCTACGTGCCGGCAATGTGCAAACTGTTATTCACTAAAAACATAGAAGAAAAAGAGAATTTCATTACCCGTTTTTTTCAGAAAACAGTTTTTGGTTTATACAGTACTGCTTTTAAATATAAAAAAGCCACTTTAGGAATTTTCTTGACAATTTTAGGCGTTTGTGTGTTCAAATTCATGAACTATGGTTCTGAATTTTTACCGAAATTAAACGAGGGTGCAATCTATATTCGTGCTACCCTTCCGAATAGCGTGAATTTGAAAGAATCGACTCGCATCACCAAAGAAATGAAACAATTGATGCAGAAAGATTGTGAGGAAATCGATTTTATTCTAACACAAACCGGACGACCGAACGATGGAACCGATCCTACGGGATTTTTCAACATTGAATTCAATATTCAGCTAAAAGACGCAGCCGATTGGACACGAAAGGTTTCTAAAGAAGACATTATTCAGGAGCTTCGAACCAAATTGAACCGATACCCAGGGATTACCTTTGGATTTAGTCAACCCATTCAAGACAATGTGGAAGAATATGTTGCCGGCGTGAAAAGTTCGCTAGTCATAAAGATTTTTGGTGATGATTTATACGATCTCGAAAAATATGCTAATAAAGTGGCAGCTTCTATTGCAAAAGTGAGCGGTATCACAGATATCAACGTGTATAAAAACATTGGTTTGCCGGAATTGCGCATTCAACTCCACGATTCCAAAATGGCTCGATACGGCATTCAAACCGCCGATGTTCAGGCTGTAGTTGAAATGACGATTGGCGGACAAGCTGCTACCCAATTTTACGAAGGCGACCGCAAGTTTGATGTAATTTTACGTTTTCAGGAAGCTTATAGAGATTCTCCTGAAAAAATTGCAAATATCTTAATACCAACAAGCAACGGACACAACGTTCCTTTACAAGAAATTGCTACGATTGGCTATAAAACCGGACCCGCATTTATTTATCGCGAAGGAAACAGCCGCTATATTGGTGTAGGATTTAGCATTGAAGGACGAGATTTAGGCAGCACTATTGATGAGGCCAAAAAAATAGTTGCGAAAGAAGTGAAACTTCCGAAAGAAAACTATACCGAATGGGCAGGTGAATTTGAAAGTAAAGAACGTGCAACAAAGCAGTTAGCATTGGTTGTTCCGGTTTCGCTGGTATTGATTTTATTATTGCTGTACACCAATTTTGGTAATTTAAAAGATACTGCCATAGCATCGTTAACATTGCCATTTGCTTTTATCGGTGGCTTTATATCACTTTGGCTTACAGGAACGGTTTTCGGCATATCGGCAGGTATTGGTTTCATCATTCTGTTTGGAGTGGCAACGATTGACGGTATTGTTTTGATAGGCGTTATAAGCGAAAATTTAAAACAGAGAATGAAACTAAAAGAAGCCATTGCAAGCGGAGTGAAAAACAGAATACGCCCCGTAGTGATGATTGCTTTAATGGGTTCAATGGGATTATTACCTGCGGCATTGTCAACCGGAATGGGATCTGAAATACAAAAACCATTGGCAATTATGATTGTAGGCGGATTGATTGTGTGTTTAATTTTATCCTTTTCCATACTTCCAATAGTTTTTTATTACGCATATAGAAAACAAAAAGAATAAAAAACCTTAAAATAATATACAGATAACTTACACATAACCGTTCGTTTACCCTACTGCAGTAATTTAGCAGCATCATTCAAAATAGTTAATTATTCATTAACGAACGAGTGTTTTTTATCTATTAAAGCAAGTTGCCTTGTTGCAACTTGCTTTTTTTGTTTCACATAATATTTTATTGACCGATAAATAGTGTTATTTTTACTTTTTAAATAGCAATCTAATGAAAAAAGCAATTCTATTATTACTCTTAATTAACTTTACATACGGCTATGGTCAATTACCCTACAAAAGAACATGGGGAAGCATGATACCACTCTTTGATAAGCCTGAAAGACCTTTCTCTGCAGTAAGAAAAATTTTAAGCATCCCTTTTGTATCAGAAGTAAATCCAAACAATGGAAACTTATACGTTGTAAGTGAAAATTTTGATGAAGTAATAGCATACGATCGCGAAAGTTCAAAATCAAAGTTAATATATAAAATCCCAGGCTCGGAAAAAGGAACAATTATCACACAAATAAAGTTTGATTCTAAAAACAACTTAATAATTACGGGTAGAACTATTATCACTGGATTATCTACACCAAAAGCATTTAGCAAAGAAATAAGTAACGATTTTAGTAGTGGATACACATTTATTACTAAGGTTCATCCGGATGGTTCGCAGGCGTGGTTTACCTATTTTTATGATATTCCTCAAAATGCAAGGCCTTTAGCTGTTGATAAGAATGATGATATTTATATCGTAAATAAACGATCTAAAAAAGACACTTTATCTCTTTCATTTTTTCAAGATACTGCTGACGTTAAATCTTCTATGCAATATCAAGATGTTATTACCAAGCTTAATACTAATGGAGAACATGTATGGAGTACCTTTTACGCAAAAGATGATTCAAGAATAAATGCAATAATCACATCAGAAAAAGGATTGTATATTTATGGAATGCACTTAGCACAAACATCAGGGAGTACCTATTTTGGAACAGCAGGAAGTTATCAACCTGTTACCAATAGCGAGATATATTCTACTGCAAGTGTGTTTTTATCGAAATTTAGCTTTGATGGAAAACGCTTATGGAGCACCTATTTTGGAAATGAAAAATCATTTGTACCCTATCCACTAACAAATATAAACAAAAACCCAAGCAATATAACAGTTATTAATGATGAGGTGTATTTTATGACTTTACATTATACAGACAAGATTTCTGTTGCTAAAAATTTAATAACAGCTAACACGTTGTTTAATAAGCCCGTATCTAATAATGAAAATCATACGCTCTCAAAATTCAATGGTAATGGCGAACAAGTATGGTCTACTTTTATTCCTGCATCTGGCGATTTGTACAAAACATTCGATGATGATGCATTAGTAATAAGCTCTGTTTTAGACCAAAAAAATCAAATTTTTGAAACCACCAAAAAAGCATATCAACCTAAAAATGCTGGAATGCGCGACGTTTATACTTATATGCTTTCTCTAGATGGTAAAAAACTATTATACGGCTCGTACTATGGATATGAAGCAGATGACACTGGTTTCAGTATTCCTACAATAAACGGATTTTTCACAATTGGTCATTCTAGCATGAACACAAAAGAAAAATCTTTTTTTGCAGACAGAAATGCGGAATTAGATAAATTTACATTAAACAACCAAGGGGTTTATATAGGAAACTTTTTAGCCTATTTTTCGTTATAAATTAATAAGCCTTTTACTTTTTGCGAGAAATTGATACTTTTGCAAAAATAATTTAAAATGAAAAAATTAACACTTATTGCTTTATTGGCTTTTGCAGGAACTACAAATGCCCAAACCGAAAAAGGAAATTGGCTGTTTGGAGGTGCTACAACTTTTAACTTCAACTCTTTAAGCCCATCTGTTAAACAAGACGGTGTAACAATTGATGGAAACAAATCCAGTACTTTTACTGCTACACCCTCTTTTGGATATTTTGTAACAAATAATCTTGCTGTTGGAATGGACTTGGAACTTTCTGCACAAAAAACAAAAGAGTATGATTATTTTACCAGCTCTACTACTGATGTTAAAACAAATATTTTTAGCGTTATTCCTTCGGCAACTTATTATTTTAAAAATGAATCAAAGGCTTTTCCTTATATTGGGGCAGGTGCTGGATATGCAGTAGCTAAGGCAAAAGTAGATGGTAATTCTATTGATCCTACAAACTTTTTTGTATGGAAAGTAAAAGGCGGAGTTGCGTATATGATTACTAATGATATTTCGGTTGATTTTGGTTTGAATTACAATCAGTTTTCAACCAAATATACCTATCCAAGTGGTGAATATTATAAATCGTTCAATAAAAATTTTGGAGCTAATATCGGATTTACTCTCTTCTTAAATTAGAAGCTGTAAAACAAAAAAATCAGGTTTAAAACCTGATTTTTTATTTTAAGAACGAGTGTGCTGTTGTATCTTGTTCATCTTCGTTGTTTGAAGCAAAAATGCGCAATTGTTTTAACCAGTAAACAAAGGCAACTGTACAAATAATGATAAAAATCCAGTTAATAATGTTTGCAATCCACCAATTGGTTAATTCTAATTTTGCAAACCAATCCATTGGTACAAACAACACATCAACGAATAAAAATTCAATACCTTTAAAGAATGATGTCCACATAATATTGTTATTAATTATTTATGTTTAATTTCAGTTTAATTCTAACTTTGCAACAAAAGTAAAAAAAATTATCAACAACTTATTTACAAAAATTAAATAATATCGTTAATGCTTGCAAATCTTTTTTCAAAAAGTAAACCAATTGGTTATGTAGTAATAGGTTTTATGCTTTTAGCTACTTATTTTCTACATTTAATAAGCGATTTGAAATGGTTGCAATCGCCCACAGCTATTATAGAAAAAAGCTTTTTGTTTGTAGCAGTAGTGCTTTCGGTTTTGTTGATTCAATTCATCACTTTAAAAAACTATTTAGCGGTAAACAATTTATATTCGTTGTTTTTATATGCTTGCTTTTTAATACTTTTTCCCACCTTTTATGATGATTCCCAGTTAATCATTGCCAATTTATTGGTGTTGTTGGCCTTGCGCAGAATTATTTCTTTGCAAACATTAAATGAACCCAAATTAAAAATTTTTGATGCCAGCTTGTGGATTTTTATGGCAACTTTGTTTGAATCGTGGACTATTCTTTATTTCTTGATGATTTATCTAACCATTATTTGGTATGTGGGGCAAGATTACCGCCATTGGATCATTCCGTTTATTGCATTGCTCACTGTTACGATTCTTTTTTATATCTATAGTTTGTTTTACGATATCAATCTAGTAGCATTTTGGACTGATAAATATGATATGAGTATCGATTTTAGCTATTTTGAAAATATTTATCAAAACATTGCATTGGCTTTTTTGGCAACTGTATCTGTATTGTTCACATTCTATCAGGTTACTAATTTAAAAACCATAGCAACTAACCAAATCACTCTTTACAAAAACATTGTGTTTTGCTTTGTCATCGGAGCTGCTATTTATGTGATATCGCCCGAAAAATCAAACGGTTTATTGGTGTTTACCTTTTTTCCATTATCAATTATCGGTGGAAACTTTGTGGCAAGTACAAAGGTTTATTGGGTGAAAGAAGCGGTTTTGGCTACAATTTTATGTGTAAGTTTATTGTTGTTTTTATTGAAATTATAATTATATTTGTAGACCCTAAATTCAAAATTCTAAACGTGTTTTAGAATTTTAATGTTTTCTGATAACCCATGCACCCGGCATGGGTTATTTTTTATTTATAACTTTTCACCGTAAGCCAAATCGCCTGCATCGCCAATTCCGGGGATAATATATTTGTTTTCATTTAAACAATCGTCTAAACTTGCCACCCACAAATGAATCTTTTCAGGCAGATACTTTTTTAAATATTCGATGCCTTCCGGTGCGGCAATAACTATACAGATATGAATTTCTTTTGGTTGTTCTTTTTTCATTAATTGGTTTATCACTGCAACCATCGAATGCCCCGTTGCCAACATGGGATCCAACAAAAGCAAACATTTTCCATCAAACGAAGGTGCTGCCTGATATTCTACCAAAATTTCTTCGGCTCCGTGAGTGCGTGCTGCCGATACAAATCCGTTTTCGGCTTCATCAAAAAAACTCATAAAACCGGTGTGCAAAGCCAATCCGGCACGAAGTATCGAACACAAAACCACCTCATCTTTAATCAGCATGGTATCTTTTGTGCCAAGTGGTGTTTTAATCGAAGCTTCTTTATACAACAATTTCTTGCTTAATTCATAAGCCATAATCTCGCCTATTCGTTCCATGTTTTTACGAAAACGCATGGAATCTATCTGTACATGAACATCGCGCAATTGTGCCAAAAAATGATTTAAAATACTGTTCTGCTCTGATATATAGTGAATATGCATAAGTTTACTAATGAATTTTGTTGTTGTAAAAGTATTAAAACTATATTTGTAAATAAAAATTATAACAATGTTTGCAGAATTAGCTTTTCCTGTTTTTGAAAAAAGTATCGAAGATTACCATAAGTTCGACGATGTTAACCAACCAATAGCAAACCCATACGAAAAAGGTTCTATTGAACATTTGCTGTATGCGAAAAACTGGGTTGATACCGTGCAATGGCATTATGAAGACATTATTCGCGATCCGCAGATTGATCCGGTGGCTGCTTTGGTTTTAAAACGTAAAATCGATGCATCGAACCAAGTGCGAACCGATATGGTGGAATATATCGACAGCTATTTTTTGGATAAATACAAAAACGTTCCCGTAAAACCAAACGCAAAAATCAATACCGAAAGTCCGGCTTGGGCAATGGATCGTTTGTCTATTTTGGCATTGAAAATTTACCACATGGAAGAGGAAGCTACGCGCTCAGACGCATCAGAAGAGCATCGTGCAAAATGTCAAGCAAAATTGGATGTGCTTTTAGAACAAAAACAAGATATGTTTACATCGATCAGCCAATTGATTGAAGATATTGAAAACGGCGACAAATTCATGAAAGTGTACAAACAAATGAAAATGTATAACGACGAAGAATTGAATCCGGTATTGTATCAAAATAAAAAATAAGTACTTTTGAAAGACTTTCTTAAAAACAGAAAGTCTTTTTTTACTATGAACAAACTTTTAAAAATAGCGCAGGTATTTATTTTCTCCATTTTGATACTTTTAATTGGCGTATTCATTTGGCAATTTTTCGATGCTTATGCGCAATTGCTTTTTATTCCGTTGGGCATTTTAAGTGTTTATTACCTTTTAATATATCTTTTTGCAAAATTGTTGCAGCAAAATCAATCAAAAATATGGTTTTATATAGGTATTTTCTTTATGATTATTCCGCTGTTGGCTTTTTCAATGGCTTACAAACCTGTTTTAGAATTTTCGTATAATATTTTGCAGACTTTAGGCAATTAAAATGAAGCATATTTTAGTCATACGATTATCGGCAATGGGCGATGTTGCCATGACAGTTCCTGTAATTCGGGCGTTGGTTCAGCAGCATGCAAATGTGAAAGTCACCGTGGTTTCTCGACCTTTTTTCAAACCTTTTTTTGATGATATGGATCGGGTTGCTTTTTTTGGAGTTGATCTGGAAAACCGTCACAAAGGATTTTTTGGAATTTACCGATTATTTAAAGTGCTGAAACAACTAAAAATTGATATGGTTGCCGATTTTCATAATGTATTGCGCTCAAAAATTCTTCGGACCTTTTTTGCATTACCCAGAACAAAAACAGCTTTTACCGATAAAGGCAGAAAAGAGAAAAAAGAATTAACCCGATTAGAAAAAAAAGTATTAAAACCTGTAAAACCAATGGTTGACCGTCATGTTGATACTTTGGCACAATTAGGTTTTAAGGTTAATCTATCTAAAATTTCTTTCCCAGAAAAAACGGTTTTGTCTGATGAAATTCTAAAAGTAACTACCGAAAAATTAAACAACAAATGGATTGGGATTGCCCCTTTTGCTCAATATCAAACAAAAGTGTATCCAACTGAATTAATGCAAAAGGTTATTTTAAATCTTGCCGAAAATCCAAATCACAAAATATTCTTGTTTGGTGGAAAAAATGAATTAAATGCGTTAAAAAACCTGCAACAAAATCTAGAAAACGTTATAATAATTGCCAATAAACTCACTTTTAAACAAGAATTGCAGTTTATTCCGCATTTAGATGTAATGCTTTCAATGGATTCGGGCAACGCACATATTGCTGCAATGTACGGCATAAAAGTGGTTACGTTGTGGGGAAACACGCATCCTTTTGCAGGTTTTGTACCGTTTAACCAGCCGTTAGCAAACAGTTTGATTCCCAATTTAGAAAACTATCCGTTTTTGCCTACATCGGTTTACGGAAACAAAATAGTAGCTGGTTATGAAGATGTAATGCAAAGCATAGCACCTGAAGAAGTTGTTGCAAAAATTAGCACGAATTTATACGAATGAAAAATTTAAAAGAAAAAAGCATTGGGCTGCTGATTGATTTAATAAAAACACCATCGTTCAGTAAAGAAGAAGATAAAACGGCCGAAATTATTGACACATTCATAAAGAATTTTGGCGTGGAAACACACCGCGAACTGAACAATGTTTGGGCTTTTAACAAATATTACGATCCGCTTAAACCTACTATTTTATTAAACTCGCACCACGATACCGTTCGCCCGAATATCGATTATACCCGTGATCCTTTTTTAGCAGAAATAATCGATGGAAAATTGTATGGATTGGGATCAAATGATGCCGGCGGATGCTTGGTTTCGTTGATTGCTACCTTTCTGCATTATTACGAAAAGCCGAATTTAAAATACAATTTAGTGATTGCTGCCACTGCCGAAGAAGAAATTTTAGGCAGACACGGTTTGGAATTTGTAGTACCAAAATTAGGCGCATTAGATTTTGCAATAGTTGGCGAACCCACGCAGATGCATTTGGCGGTTGCTGAAAAAGGTTTGATGGTTTTGGAATGCACTTCACTTGGAAAATCGGGACACGCAGCACGCAACGAAGGCGAAAATGCTATTTACAATGCTATTGAAGATATATTATGGTTTAATACTTTTGAGTTTCCTAAACAGTCTGAAATGTTCGGACCGATAAAAATGTCGGTCACCATGATAAATGCGGGAACACAGCACAATGTAGTGCCATCGAGCTGCGATTTTGTGGTTGATGTTCGCATTACCGATGCTTACACCAATGAAGAGGTTTTAGATATTATTAAAGCACATACCAAATGCGAAATTAAACCCCGATCTACTCGTTTGCGTCCGTCGTTTATTTCGTTAGATCACCCAATTGTAAAAGCCGGAAAACATTTAGGCAGAACAACGTACGGTTCACCAACTACAAGCGATCAGGCAGTTTTAAAAATTCCGTCGTTGAAATTAGGACCGGGAAATTCGGCTCGTTCACACACCGCAGATGAATTTGTGTATGTTCACGAAATTGAAGAAGGTGTAGAATTGTATATTAAAATTTTGGATCAGTTGGTGGGGTGATATTACTTCAAAACATACCGCACATTTAGTTTGGTATTGGTATCCAAAACACCTTCTAACGGTTGGTATTTTAAAACACCTTCTTTGGTTAGTTCTATAATTTTTACTTTATCTTTTTCAAACCACGTAATTTGATATTCCAAATCTGTAGGTTTTATTTCTAAAGCATTGTTGTTTTCACCGGCACTACTAACCATTGGCGCGCCATAAAACTGATTGTAGTAATCGTATAAATCAAAAGTTAGCGGCTCATTTGCTGTTGCTTGCAATGGCATTAATACATTTGGTGCCACAAACATTTGTGTTTTAGACAATTGCTCTTTTCGCAATACTTCTTGATTGGATTGGTTCAATTGTTTTTGAATCCATTCTTTATATGTTCCTTCAAACCCTTTTTCTTTTGCGTGTTCGTATGCTTTTTCGCCATCGGTTCCTATTACTGATTCTACCCATTCAGTAAATGTTCCATAAAAACCGTGTTTTAAGGCCATTTCGTAAGGCGAGCTTCCTTTCGATGTTTTCAATGACTGAATCCATTCGGTTACAATTGCTGTGGTTTTATCGCGTTTGGCAATTTCCACATCCACTTCTCGTCCCCAAAGCATTTTCATCCACTCTTCTTCTGTGCCTTTATATCCTTTGTCAACCGCTTGTTGGTATGCCGTTTTTCCTCCTTTGGCATCGATCATTTCAACCCATTCGGTTACCGTTCCGTCAAAACCTTCGTTAACGGCAATTTCGTAATCGTTGCTTGGATTTGGGATAATCAATGTGTTTTTTGCTGCAATTTTCACAGGAACTTCTTCTGTTATCTGCTCTTCAACTTTTGGTTTTTCTGCTACTATTTCAGGCTGATTATCAACAACCGTATTTTGTGTTGGATCAAAAGGTATTTCTTCACGTTTTACTACTTCAACCACATCCATCACATCTAACAAAACCGATTGTGGGTTTTCGCTGGTAATCAAAACCTGTTCGTTGGTATTTAGCTTTGTTAATTCTGTTGTAACAGTTGTTTCTTCTTTTGTAGAAACTAAAGTATTACCTTCTTTTTCAATTACAGTTTGAGCCTCTTTTTTTGGTACTTCCACCACATCGATCACATCTAAAACAACTGGTTTTTTTTCTGCAACAACCTCCGCAGGTTTTGTGTAGGTAATTAAATCTTGTTTTTGAATGGTTTGCGAAAGTGTTACAAAATCAGACGGTGAAACAATGTAACTATCAAGTGCTTCAATCGGAAAAAGGTAAACCACATCGTTTACGTCTTTTATTTTTAAAGGATTTTTGTTATCTTTCGATATGGTAAAAAGTGTTTTAAAATCTTGATAAGGTATAAAAAGATCCTTACTGTTTAAAATTTCGTACCATTGATCATCTACCCACATAAAAAAACCTTCTTTCACAAAGTGTTCTTTTGGGTGAACTAAAATGTTGTATCCAAAATCATTGGCATCAGCAACTGCTTTTTTCTGTACATCTTCAATCTGCAAATAAGGCGCTGCATAATAAACCGTATTTGTTTGTTGTGCCGATACCGCAAAAGAAAAACTAAATAAGGTTATGAAATATTTAAACATGTTTGTGCTTTTAAAACGGTGCAAATGTACATATTTATCAAAAATAAATCACAAATTGCCAACATGGTTTATCTTTGTATTATCAAACTAAATTTTTAAATGGAAACAACATCATACGTTACAACTACTTTTAAGGATACTATTGCTTTTGTAGAATTTTTTCATCCGGCAAGTAATTCATTCCCAAGTTCGCAACTGGCAGAATTAACAAATGCCATTAATGCTTTAAATACGAATAACGAAGTTCGAGTTATTGTGTTGAAAAGTGCGGGCGAAAAAGCTTTTTGCGCAGGTGCTTCGTTTGATGAATTGTTGCAGGTAAGCAATTTAGAGCAAGGCGGACAGTTTTTCAGCGGATTTGCCAATGTTATAAATGCCATGAGAAAATCGAACAAAATAATTATTGGTCGTATTCAAGGGAAAACTGTGGGTGGTGGCGTTGGTTTGGCAGCAGCCTGCGATTATACGTTTGCTACCAAAAATGCTTCGATTAAATTATCAGAACTGGCAATTGGTATTGGTCCGTTTGTGATTGAACCTGCCGTGAGCCGCAAAATTGGAAAACCTGCTTTAGCCGAAATGACGTTAGACGCCGAAAATTGGAAAACTGCTAATTGGGCTTTTGACAATAAATTATTCACAGAATTGTTTGACGATGCCGCACAAATGGATAAAGCCTTGGAACAATTCACCACCCGTTTAAGCAGTTACAATCCGGAAGCTTTATATGAAATGAAAAAAGTTTTATGGGAAGGCACCGAAAATTGGTATACACTTTTAAAAGAACGCGCTGCGATTTCGGGCAAATTGGTTTTGTCTGATTTTACTGTGAATGCATTGAATGCTTTTAAGGGGAAATAAAAAGAAGCTGTCCGAAAAGTCGGACAGCTTTTTTTTGTTGTATTTTTTCTCCAAAATAATTATCTTAGAGTTGCACAAAAAACCAACAATGGCTAAGGTAGTTTTTAAAAATCAAACAGGCAATAGTCCTGAACTTTTTCCGATTAATATTTTTGATAAAATCCCTAATAATCACCCTGTTCGATTAATCGAAGAGGTCGTTAACTCGTTGGATATTAGCAATATAATTAAGTTGTACAAAGGAGGTGGTACCTCTGCATATCATCCAAGAATGATGATTAAAGTGTTGTTTTACAGCTATTTGTCAAACGTTTATTCTTGCCGGAAAATAGCTAAAGCACTCACCGAAAACATCTATTTCATGTACATTTCGGGCAACTCTACGCCTGATTTCCGAACCATTAACGACTTTCGAGGGAAAATATTAAAAAATCATATTCAACAACTATTTGCCGAAGTAGTGAAAATGCTGGTTGAAATGGGCTATGTAAGTCTTGATATTCAGTACATTGATGGAACAAAAATCGAAGCCAAATCGAATCGTTATACTTTTGTTTGGAGAGGTTCGATTGAAAAATACAAGGAAAAATTAGAAGTTAAAATCAACACGATTCTTTCAGATATCGAAAGTGCTATTCAGTCTGATAATCAAGAAATTAACAAAGAAGAATTACCTAAAAGCATCAATTCGGAAGAACTTCGGGAGAAGCTATCGATCTTGAATAAAAAGCTGAAAGAACCCACTAAAAAACAGGCAAAAGAGCTACAAAAACTTCAGGATGAGCATCTTCCAAAATTAGAAAAATACGAAAAAGACCTAGAAACTTTAGGCAATAGGAATTCTTACAGCAAAACCGACCCCGACGCTACTTTTATGCGGATGAAGGAAGATCACATGAAAAACGGACAGCTTAAACCGGCTTATAATACGCAGATTTCAACTGAAAATCAGTTTATTACCCACGTGTCCATCCATCAAAAACCGGGGGATACCACGACTTTGGAATCGCATCTTGATGGTTTTGAAAATCTCTATGGAAAACAAAGCAAAGAAGTGGTTGCCGATGCAGGTTATGGGAGCGAAGAAAATTATGAAATGCTTGAAAATAAAAGCATTAAAGCCTACGTGAAGTACAATTATTTTCACAAAGAAACGAAACGGACGATGAAAAATAATCCGTTTTTGGTTCAGAATTTATTCTACAACAAAGAACAAGATTTTTACGTTTGTCCGATGGGTCAACGAATGGAAAATGTTGGCAAAGGAAAACGAATTTCGAGCAACGGACACGAATCGCAAGTGTCTTATTATCAGGCAAAAAACTGTAATAATTGTCCGCTTCGAGAGGAATGTTTCAATGCAAAAGGTAATCGCAGAATAGAAGTCAATCACCGTTTGAATGAGCTTAAAGAAAGAGCGAGAAATTTATTAACGAGCGAGAAAGGGCTGGAACATCGCAGTAAACGCCCTATAGAAGTAGAGGCTGTTTTTGGGCAACTCAAGTACAATAATGATTTTAATAGATTTACATTCAAAGGCTTAGAGAAAGTAGAATTAGAATTTCTACTGATGGCTCTTGGACATAATTTTAGAAAAATGGTGGCTGTAGCAGTTGCGGGAAGAAAAACGGTATTCAAACGCCGTATTTTTGGTTCTAAACTTGTCATTTTTGTCGAATTTAGATGCTATCAGCGGTCTTTATTTCAAAAAAAGCAAGAAATTAACTTTAGTGATGATGTTGAAAAGTTAGTAGTATAACAAAGAGGCTATCCTTTTTGGACAGCCTCTTATTCAATTAATTAATAACAAAATTCTTATGACAAAATTTTATTATACCAAATGTAGATATATTTCTTAATTTTCAAAAAAAAGCCTGCAAAAAAAAGCAGGCTTTAACTTATTAATTTTAAATTTATAAATTTATGAAAAAAATTATACTGTAAATATAGTATGATTTCTTTAATTTCCAAAAAAAGTCTGCAAAAAAAATTCACAGACTTTTAATTATTAACTTTTAAAAAACATAATTGAGAAAAAAACTCCATTATTTTATCCAAATATAAAACATTTTTTTTTAGAATAAAAAATGTTTCGAAAAATTCACCACCTGTTTAAGTGGTTACAATCTAGAAGCTTTGTAGGAAGTGAAGAATCTTCCATTTGAGGTTCATACTTCTTCGGAATGATAGGTTTCGCCAAGTTGCACTCGATTCAGTTTCTCATAATGCATACTTCAATTAATTCTGTGATAATCTGTGCATCTGTGGTTTTTAGCCAAGCTGTATCAGCTATTAAATTTTAAATCACTAATTTTGCTAAAAATTTTCGCATCATGAGTTTTATCAGAATCACCAAACAATTTACTTTTGAAACCGGTCATGCACTTTATGGTTACGACGGGAAATGCAGAAATGTTCACGGACACAGCTACAAACTGTCGGTTACCGTTATTGGGCAACCTATTACCGATAAAAATCATGTGAAATACGGAATGGTGATCGATTTTACTGATTTAAAAACCATTGTTAAAGAAGAAGTGGTAGATCAGTTTGATCATGCAACGGTTTTTAATCAAAACACGCCGCATGTTGAATTGGCTAAAGAATTGGAACAACGCGGTCATCATGTGATTTTGGTTGATTACCAGCCCACTAGCGAAAATTTAGTAATTGATTTTGCCGAACGTATCAAAAACCGTTTGCCCGAAAATATTAAGTTGTTCTCTTTGCGTTTACAAGAAACCGAAAGTTCGTATGCCGAATGGTTTGCTTCTGACAATTCGTAAACATGATTACACTCGAAATTCCTAAAGATAAAAAAGTTTATTTTACGTCTGATCATCATTTCGGAGCGCCTACTCGTGAAAAAAGTCTTCCGCGCGAAGCCTTGTTTTTAAAGTGGTTAAATGCTATCGAGAAAGATGCAGGTGCATTGTTTATCGTGGGCGATTTGTTCGATTTTTGGTTTGAATATAAAAAGGTAGTTCCCAAAGGATTTGTACGTATTTTAGGAAAATTGGCACAGATGCGCGACAGCGGTTTGCCTATTTATTTTTTTGTAGGAAATCATGATTTATGGATGGAGGATTATTTTGAGGAAGAATTGGATATTCCTGTTTTTCATGAACCTAAAGTGTTTAAAATATTCAACAAAACCCTTTTTATTGGTCATGGCGATGGTTTGGGTCCGGGTGATAAAGGTTACAAACGCATGAAAAAAGTGTTTACCAACCGGTTTTCAAAATGGTTGTTTCGTTGGTTGCATCCTGATATTGGTGTGCGTTTGGCGGAATATCTATCGGTGAAAAACAAACTGATTTCAGGCGATGACGATGCTAAATATTTAGGCGAAGATAACGAATGGCTCATTTTATACGCCAACAAAAAGGTGAACGAACAATTTGCTGATTACTTTGTTTTTGGTCACCGCCATTTACCCATGACACTTCCCTTGAAAAACAATGCAAATGCCTTATACATCAATTTAGGCGATTGGATTCAGTACTTTACTTTTGGTGTTTTAACCGCTTCAGGTTTTGAACTGCGTGCCTTTTCGAAGGAGGATCTTTCGAAAGTTTTCGTTCCAAAATCCAGTCATGATGTTTAAAATGGCTCCATTTTACGGTTGTTAAATCAACAGTAGGATCAATCAATCGGCTACTTGGGTGCATATTGATACTTACATTGCTTCGTTCGGCATACACGGCCACATCTTTTCCTTGTTCTTTAAAATGCTCTTTAATTTTCTGTGCCATTTGCCAGATCACATCGGGTGCATTTAAACGCGAACGCTGTTTTTGGTTCAATAATTCTGTGTTGCTAAATGCTAAGCGTTCATTGGTATTTTTATCGATCACTTTAAAGTATGTTTCTCCTGTTCGCGATCTTAACATCATGCGCCAGCTTAATCGATGTGCTTCTTCGGTCCACAATACATCGTCTTTAAAAAACCAGTGTCGAATGGGCAATAAAATCTGAATGATTAAATACGGAACAAAAAAGTATTTAAAAATAGTACTGTAATTCGCAGTTGTTTCTTCGTTGTAGTCTTCTTTTGGTCTTTTTCTAAAAAAGAAATTCCGAATTTGATGAGGTGGAAAAAAGAACACACAAAAGCTCAATGCAAAGTACGGAAACACGCCAATTTGCAAGGTAATTGAATTAAATATATGAAAAATTAACGAAGCAATAATTGCAAACCAACGGGTACGTTTCCACAACAGCGCCGGAACAATTAATCCGTCAAAAGCAATTCCCATATAGGCGATAAAAAGCTGAAATTCGGTTTTTTTGAATAAAATTTGCACGATTTCGGGCACATTGTTCATTCCAGAAAACATATTGCGCGTTACCGTTCCATCTAACCAATCTGGGTAAAACTTAGCAATGGTGGCATAGAAATACACACAACTTACTTGGATGATAAAAACCAATCGAACCCATTGCGGCATGTAGTTCTTTTTTATCGACGGATTTTGTTTCGCATCGATAGAAGCATTGGCGTTTGCAGGTAAAAAACACATGATCAGTCCAATAAGCCACATTAAATAGTAATGGTTGTTGTACGATGTCTTTTGTCCGAAATAAGACAAACTCCATAAAACCGTTAACGCAATAACAGAAAATCGGTATTTATAGCCCAACATCACTCCTACTGAGGCCACTGCCATTAAACCAAAAACTACATACATGGTTTCGTTTTGAAGATACAGCAGCCATTCAAACCCTATGAAGGTAAAATTGGTAGTAGTATCAACAAAATTTCGATCAACCCATTTTAATGCTAATGCACCAACCGCTTCGGCAAGAAAAATGATTCCGAAAAAAATCCGGAAAACTACCAGCGATGAGTTATCTATTTTTTGAAATGCTTTTTTCCACATAATTATTCCATTGTTGAAAGGAAGTTTCTAGAAAAAATCTCGTCACTTTTTAATGCTTCTATCAATACATCCACCGAAGAAAAATGGATTTCTTCTCGAATTTTAGTTAAAAAACGTACGGTTATTTCCTCTTCATAAATCATATCATTAAAATCAAAAATATACACTTCTACCGTTTTTTCGGTTCCTCCAACCGTTGGGTTTGTGCCTATGCTCAACATTCCGTAATACTCTTTGCCTTTAACCGTAACGCCCACCACATAAACGCCAATTGCAGGAATGAGTTTGTAATCTTCAGCAATGTGTATATTAGCGGTGGGATATCCAATGGTTCTTCCCAACTGTTTGCCCGAAACCACTTTGCCCGAAAGCATATACGGATAGCCCAAATAGTTTTTTGCCAAAGCAACATCGCCCACTTTTAGTGCATTGCGAATTTTAGTGGAACTTATAGAAACATCGTTTAATTCTTCGGCAGAAATTTGTTCCACATCAAAATGGTATTTTTTTCCAAATTCTATTAAATCGTGAATATTGGCAGAACGGTTTTTTCCAAAACGGTGGTCGTATCCAATTATGATCTTCCCGATATTAAACTGATCTACCAAAATGGTTTTTACAAATTCTTCGGCAGATAAATTGGCAAAATCTTGGGTAAATTCTTGTACCACCAAATAATCAATTCCAAAATGATCAATCAGTTTGATGCGTTCCTCAATGGTATTCAACAACGATATTTGATGATCTGTTTTTAAAACCATTCGCGGATGTGGAAAAAATGTAAGCACCAAAGTTTGGTAACCATTTGCTTTTTTTTGCAATTTTAATTTGTTCAAAATAGCCTGATGCCCAATGTGCATACCATCAAAAGTACCAAGCGTTACAATGGTTTTTTGGGAAGATTTAAAAGATTGTGCCGAATGAAAAACATTCATTTTATCGAATTTTTCTTCAAAGTTATTAATAAAATACATAAAGTAGCGAATTATGGTTCTTAATGTAGGTTAATAATTTTGAAAATTGAACAGCCTCGAATATGTTTGCTACAGATAAAGTTATTACTTTTGAAAAGATTATATTTCTACCGCATGAAATTTTACAACAAAATGATTTGTTTCGTGGTGCTTTTATGTACCGCAAACCTATTTGCCCAGTTTAATGCATTTTCGAATGCTTCAGAGCGCAAATTTTCGGAAAAAGAAAAATTTGTGAGAAAACACATTCCACATACTTTTGAAATTTATCAAGTGGATGTAAAAAATTTGTTGGAACGCGTGAAAGATGCGCCATCCTTGTCTAATGAACCTTCTCCTTTAGTATTGGCATTTCCCGACGGCAATGGGAATTTTTCTAATTATTGGGTTTACGACAATCCAGCAATGGAATCAGAATTGGCATCAACCGTGAAAAACATTCGAAGTTTAAAAGCAGTTGATATAAAAAACCCCGGAAATAGTATCAGTATTAGTATTTCGGACATATTTGGATTACATGGTATGGGAATGAAAACCGATGGATCTGTTTTTTATATTGATAATTATACCAACGATTTAAACAACGTTATTGCTTATCAAAGAAACAACTTAGAATTACCAAAAAGCAATTTTTCATGCTTGGTGACCGGAGATCATTTTGATGATGCCATTACTTCGTTAGAAAATCCTATTCAATCTTTCAGCTTAGATAACAAACGAAGAACCTACCGATTGGCTTTGGCATGCACGATAGAATATGCTGCTTTTCACATTAACAATGCTCCTTCTGGCACACCTAACACAACGGTAGATCAAAAGAAAAACATCGTGTTGGCAGCCATGAATGTTACATTAACCCGTTTAAATCAAATTTTTGAGAGAGAGCTTAACGTTCACCTAAATCTTATTGCTAACAATAAAGATATTATTTTTATCACATCTGATAATTTCACAAATAATGATGCCGATTTTTTAATTGATGAAAGCCAAACGGTTATAGATAATGTAATTGGTTCATCAAATTACGATATAGGACACACTTTTAGTACAGGTCAAGGTGGATTGGCAGCACTAGGTTCGGTTTGTAGTTCATGGAGCAAAGCATCCGGAATCACAGGATCTTCCGCACCAGTGGGCGATGCCTATGATGTAGATTATGTTGCCCATGAAATGGGACATCAATTTGGTGCAAACCATACCTTTAATAATTCTTGCCAATTTAACAGAAACAACTCTACAGCCGTAGAAACAGGGAGCGGAAGCACCATTATGTCGTATGCAGGTATTTGCCCACCCGACATGCAAAGCAACGTTGATGCTTATTATCATTATGTAAGTATTCGCGAAATGCAAACTTTTTTACTTTCTGCTACTTGTGCGCAACAAATCACTGTTGCAAATGTAGCGCCGGTTGTAACGGCATTAACCCCCAAAACCATTCCTTATGGAACACCTTTTATATTGAGTGTAACAGCTACCGATGCCGACGGCGATGCTTTAAGCTATGCGTTTGAACAAGTTAACACACAAATAGCTTCTCAACCACCTGTTGCAACCACTACCACCGGTCCCGCATTTAGGTCTGTAGCGCCTACTGCGAATAATTACCGTTCGTTTCCTAATTTAGAAACTGTTTTAGCTGGTACTACCAATTCAAACGGTGTGGTAAGCAATACATGGGAACGTTTATCAATGGTAGCAAGAACAT
The DNA here is from genome assembly GCF_028473145.1 of Flavobacterium sp. CBA20B-1. Lineage (NCBI taxonomy): Bacteria > Pseudomonadati > Bacteroidota > Flavobacteriia > Flavobacteriales > Flavobacteriaceae > Flavobacterium > Flavobacterium sp. CBA20B-1. The sequence continues at coordinate 2,012,966 of NZ_CP092370.1, read as the reverse complement.
ACAATTTCGTGGCAACCGTTCGCGATAACAATGCAAACGGTGCACGAGTGGTTTACACCCAACCTGCAACAATCACGGTTGCCAATACCGGACCATTTGTAATAACAGCACCAAACAACAACCCAAACACTACCGAACCTGTATGGTTTATGGGTTCTACCAAAACAATTACTTGGAATGTGGCAGGTACCACTGCAAATAATATAAATACAGCTAATGTAAACATTTTAGTGTCAACAGATGCAGGATTAACGTTTACACCTATTGCTTCCAACGTACCAAATAACGGGTCTGCAACAGTTACGATACCAACCAATTTAACCAGCACGTATGAGGCGCGTATAAAAATTGAAGCAGTTGGAAACATTTTCTATACTGTTTCTAAAAAGTTCACTTTGTGGGATCCAAATTTAAGCACTGAAGAATTGGCTTTAAACGATTTAAAAATCTATCCTAATCCTACTACAAGTGTTTTAAATGTTGGCTTTTCTACGAAAGATACCGGAACCGTTACATTTAATATTTTTGATTTAAACGGAAGATTCATTAAAACGGTTTCTCACCAAAATTCTAGTCTAATTGACCAGCAGATAAATGTTGCTGATTTAACCACAGGCACATACATTTTGGTTATTAAAACGGATAAACACACTACTACACATAAATTCATTAAGAAGTAGCTATAATATCATTTGAATTAGAAAAGGCTTGGTTTTTAATATCCAAGCCTTTTCTAATTTATCTCATCTGAAAGGTAATTTCACCATTCTATTTTTTTTCCTACTATTATGCTTCTTTTAAAGAATCGAATTCAAATAATTTTGAACCAAAATTAGATCATCAGAATTAAAATCGATGTTTTTTTGTTTAATAAATTTTTTGATTTCTTTGGCATGAGCAGGAAACATTTTTTCTATGTCTTTACTCTTCTGATCAGCAGTTATAGTATTTTCATGTTCTATAAAATACAAAGGTTTTTGCAATTTATATTCTGGTAATTTTTGTTCTTGATAACTATTTAAAGCTTCTTGATAAGCAATATAGGTTACAATTTCTTGTTTAAATAATTTTAAAGCACTGCTAGAATTGCCTACAGCCAGCAAATAGGTTGGTTTTTGTTCTTTTTTTTCTACAATATTCTTCAAAACATATTTTCTACCATCTTTAAACTGTATTTCTTTATTTTTTTCCTTTGCTATAATAATTGTTTCTATTGCAGATTTTTTATATTCAAAATAGCCGGTATAATTATTATATCTTAAATCAAAAAATTGAGAGCCATTGTTAACAGTTGCTTCACTGAACGATTCGTTTACATATTCAGAGCCTGTAGTTTTGATTTTTTCAGGCATAGACATATTCAATAGATTCGATGGCAAACCAGATGCGTCTTGAAAGGAATAATCCGTTTCGGCGAATACATTTTACTCTACTGCTTGCGAGTTTGCATTTTCTGTAAGTGAAAACAGCAATATCATAAAAAAAGTTGCTTTAAATTTCATAACAAGGTTAATTTATTGATTAGTAATGAAATAAACATACGCTTTTTTATTAATTTTTCATATTAAAAATTGTTTTATTAAAAAATGAAACCGTAAAAATGTACCAAAAAAATAAACTATATTTGCACATTATAGCCTTTGGAAGCTGCGTGAGGGATAGAAGCGGAAAGCCCGCAAGAATGAGGACTTGAAGCATATAGCCCGACGAAGGAGGAACGACGAACGGCACGCCCAAAGAAAAATTATTTTTAGACATTTTACACCAATGAAAAATATTAGAAACTTTTGTATTATCGCCCATATTGACCACGGTAAAAGTACCTTGGCAGACCGCTTGTTAGGTGCCACTCAAACCGTGACGGCTCGTGAAGAAAAAGCGCAATTGCTTGATAATATGGACCTTGAAAGAGAACGTGGAATTACCATTAAAAGTCATGCCATTCAAATGGAATATAAATACAAAGGCGAGGATTATATCTTGAATTTGATTGATACTCCGGGACACGTAGATTTTTCATACGAGGTTTCTCGATCAATTGCTGCCTGCGAAGGTGCATTGTTGATTGTTGATGCAGCGCAAAGTATTCAGGCACAGACTATTTCAAATCTTTATTTGGCATTAGAGAACGATTTAGAGATTATTCCTGTGTTGAATAAAGTTGATTTACCATCTGCAAACCCTGAAGAAGTAAGTGATGATATTATTGATTTATTGGGTTGTAAATTAGAAGATATTATTCATGCATCGGGTAAAACTGGTTTTGGTGTCGAAAATATTTTGGCAGCTATTATCGAGAAAATTCCGGCGCCAAAAGGAAATCCAGATGAACCTTTACAAGCGTTGATTTTTGATTCACATTACAATCCGTTCCGTGGAATTGAAGTTATTTTCCGTGTTTTGAATGGAGAAATTAAAAAGAATCAAAAAATCAAATTCATGGCTACGGGCAATGAATATTATGCCGATGAAGTGGGTACGTTGAAATTAAACCAAGTGCCTAAACAAAAAATTTCTGCGGGCGATGTTGGTTATTTGATTTCGGGAATTAAAGAAGCAAAAGAAGTAAAAGTAGGAGACACCATTACTGATGCGGTAAATCCTACCAAAAATATGATTACTGGTTTTGAAGACGTGAAACCGATGGTTTTTGCTGGAATTTATCCTGTTGATACAGAAGATTACGAAGATTTGCGTGCTTCGATGGAAAAATTGCAATTAAATGATGCTTCGTTGGTTTTTCAGGCAGAAAGTTCGGCGGCTTTAGGTTTTGGGTTCCGTTGTGGATTCTTGGGAATGTTGCACATGGAAATTATCCAGGAACGTTTAGAACGTGAGTTCAACATGACGGTGATTACAACCGTTCCCAATGTTTCGTATTTTGCATACACCAAAAAAGAACCTGATACACCGTTTGTAGTAAATAACCCCTCTGATTTACCAGAACCATCGAAACTAGACCGAGTTGAAGAGCCTTTTATTAAAGCCACAATCATCACCAAATCTGATTTTGTGGGACAAGTAATGAGTTTGTGTATTGAAAAACGCGGATTAATAACCAACCAAACCTATTTAACTGAAAGTCGTGTTGAATTGAATTTTGATATGCCTTTGGCAGAAATTGTATTTGATTTTTACGATCGATTAAAAACGGTTTCAAAAGGATATGCTTCGTTTGATTACCATCCAATTGGTATGCGCTCTTCTAAATTAGTGCGTTTGGATGTATTGTTGAATGCACAAAATGTGGATGCGCTTTCAGCCTTAATTCACGAAGACAATGCGTATCATATCGGGAAAAAAATGTGCGAAAAGTTACGCGAATTAATCCCTCGTCAACAGTTCGACATTCCTATTCAGGCTGCAATCGGTGCAAAAATTATTGCACGTGAAACCATTAAAGCGTTGCGAAAAGACGTTACCGCAAAATGTTATGGTGGTGATATTTCTCGTAAGCGAAAATTGTTAGAAAAACAAAAAGCAGGTAAAAAACGTATGCGCCAAGTGGGTAACGTAGAAATACCGCAATCGGCATTTATGGCTGTTTTAAAATTGAATGATTAATTAGTTTTCAGTTTATAGTTGATAGCTTTTAGATAATAGAAAGACACTTCATTATTGGAGTGTTTTTTTATTTTTAAGATAAATTTCTCTAATCGATGAATGCTAATTTATTGAAAAGGTTTATAATACTCCGAATTCACAACTTACACGGCAACTGTTCTTCCTTTATTTTCTGCCAGAAATAGCGACTTGTTTCATCATCATACGTTTTAAAATAGGCAAACAATGGTGGAATGGTGTATTTATTTAAATCAGCTAAAGAATCATATTTTTTAGCCATCGTTTTAATCCGAAGTTTGTCTTTTTTTAAATCGCTAATGAATTGGTCAAAATCTTCTTCAGACCAATTTTGTGGCCGGTGCTTGGTATAGGAATCAATGGCAATATCAAATACTTTACTAACCCGCTTTACTTCTTCTTTGTATGCTTGTGTTGTATCCAAATTTATGATTTATCTAATTGATGATTTGTGATTTTTGAATGATGATTTATTCCGCATTCCACAATCATAAATCCACACTCTGCCTTCTTTTAATCTTCCGAAAGAAAATAGCCGAACAAGAGCTGTTTGTTATTCAGAAATACAATGCCTAAATCGAAGGTCACCCAATCAAATAAACAAACGCCAGAATACCCCTTTCTGTCAAACGGACTGCGGTCATAATTTGTATAAGCATACGTGTTATCTGGTGAAAAATCGACTAATAAATTCTCTACGTGCTTCTGGGCTTCTTGCTCGGACATTAAACGGGAACTGGTGTATGCTAAATCAAATTGCAAGGCATTAGAAAACAATGTTTTTGCATCGTTAAAGTCAACGTTATACCATTTGTTATGTAGCAAGTTGATGGCATCGTCAGGCACATCATCGTTATTTGGTAAATATCTGGATTCGTTTAAGCACGCGAAATCTAAAGCGGTGAAGCGTTGGTTTTCTGTTGAAATTTCGAGCTGTGAAGTGTCTAAATAAAACAGTTTTAACCAGGGTTCTCCGTTTTCATTAGCTATGTTGTAAACTTGTTGATCTTGCTGAATAATGCTCTGTGCAATATGCGTAAATGCTGCATATTTGTTATGATTGGCATTATAATCATCTTGCAGAAACCAAAGTATTCTCACCATATCGATACTTTGGTTGGCAAACCGATCGCCAAGCAAAGTCATGCTTTGGTTACTTTGTTGGCTGAACCATTGTATAAATTCTTTTTCATTCCAACTTTGTAAATCTGTTCTCGGATAACCATCATAATAAAGTGCGAGAATGTAGCGATTGTTTTCATAACGGAGGCCTTGCCCACAATAATCGCGATGAAAATTATAAAACTCTTTCGTTTTTAGTTTATTAGCAACGGCCAATGCCAGTGCTGGACCAAATGTTTGAGGTGATCGTGTATGATAGTGCTCTTGTTCTTTTTTACTGAGCGATTGTATGGAAATCTCGTTCATCTGTATTAGCAAACTGCCATCCAAATTGGGCTTTGTTGAACAAATTCTAGAAAACTGAATTGTTTGGGTTGTGGTCCTTTTTCTTTTAGATAAAATGATGCCTCAGAGGCATTCCAGCCCAAAAGAATCCACTGATGTTGGACTTGAGTTTGTAGTGCATAGCGTTCACTAAACAGATGTAAAGTGGCTTGCAGCTGTTGGAGAGAAGTAAAGGCTTTTGTTTCGTCGCCAACATAACTTTGAATGACCTGTAGATGCTTCTCTGGGATGGAGGAAAAGCTTCCCTCTTCTATACAGGAAAGGCTGTAAGCGTCATTTAACTCGCGCGCTAAGTATTGTATTTGTTGAAGTTGGTCTGTGTTTTCTAGTCGATCTTCTTCAGAATAATTAAAGGTGAAAACAGACTCGCTATCGGTCTGAATGCCCAATGGAATTGCTTTGGCAAACACCTTTGTATCTGTACCATTTTGTGGAATTTCTACACGTAAATGAAAGCTTGCTTTGGAGGTAGAATCCGTAAATTGAGGAGAGAAAAATCCATCCTGTATAAAATCGAATGGAAACAAATCGTTCATATTCTTTGTAGCGGTGAACTGCTCATTCCAACTGCAGTTCCAGGTTTGCGTGCTTAAAAACACATAGGTTTCTTGGTCAGTTTTGTAGGCGCCAACTGTCGATTCACAGGAGCAGCCGCAGGTTGGATAACTACCCGAAATTTTTAAATAACCATTCTCTGCGTCATCAATAAGCACGTCATAGTCAGCTTCACCTTCTTCATTGATTAAAAGACTATTACAAGCACGTACATTATCCCAGAGTTGGTCGCTCAAGTTTTGTGCGAATAGATTACTCATAAACAGAGTGCTAAAAAGGAAAAAGATTGTCTTCATTTCTGGTTTTTATCTGATTAATTTCAATTTAAAGTTTAACACTTACGACTAAAGTAACTTTCTTTTCGCACTTTTATATTCCTCTTCATCGATTAAGCCATCGTCAAATAAGGCTTTGAGTTCTTTTAATTTAGTACGGACGTCTTTTGCTTCAGCTGTGTGATCTGTAACTTTATTATTTGCCAACGGATTCTGTTTTGGCATGGCATCGTTATTCGAATCTTCGCCTAAAAGCAGTGCTGCAATTTCGTTAAAACCTCTGTGACTTGCATAATCCAAGGCTTTTTGTTCTCTTGCATTGGTGAGGTTTACATCTGCACCATTCGCAATTAATAGGGCTACAATATCCTTCTTTCCTCTAGCTGCGGCATAGTGTAAGGCTGTGTTTTCCGATTCGTCTTGAATATTAACATCGGCGCCATTGTTTAGGAGTAAATCAACCATATACAAATGCCCATTTTTTGTTGCTAAATGCAGCAAACTCTCACCTCCTGCGGTGTAACTGCTACTTAAATTGTACAAACTATCTGAAGATAAATTTTGTGCTGTTTCTACAAAATCTAGGTAGCTGCCTAGTGTTACAGCGCCTTGCGATGGTGTCTGGAAATTGACATCCACTCCTTTTTCAATAAATAGCTTCACCAACTGCTTCTGGTTATAAGCGCAGGCATAAAAAATAGGCGAAATCCCTTCCTGATTGGTTTGAAACACATCTGCTCCATATTCAAGAAATAGCTTAATCAGCATAATATTATTCGCGGCACAAGCCTTAAATAATGGCGTGTTTCCAGCTTCATCGCTTTCATCTACAGCTAATCCATTTTCAAGCAATAATTTAATGATTGGCAGGTTGGCTTTTTGCATCGCTAAATGCAGTAAATTGTTTCCTTTTTTCGTGTTGACAGAAAGGTCGGCATCGTGTGCAATCAGTAATTCCACCACAGGTTTTTTATTATAAATTACAGACAGCATCAGCGGTGTTTGCCCCTCATTATTTACACGTTCTATAGCGAAATCTTGCTGCAACAAGTAGTCACAAATCGGTTTTTGTCCATTTCTCGCAGCGATATGTAAAAGCGTGTTCCCTTGGTAGTCTGTAATTTCAGTATTTGCTCCGTGTTTAATCAGTAATTCAATAATCCGCAATTGATTTTGAAGTGTAGCGAAAAACAAGGGCGTTTCTCCATTTTGGTCTTCATAATCAACATCTGCACCTTTACTGATAAGATGTTCACAAATTTCTACATACCCACGATGCGCTGCGTAGTGCAAGGCTGTTCGCCCCTTTTCGTCGGTGTAGTTTACGTCGGTGACTTCCTGCTCTAGAAGAAGTTCTGCTATTTTTCGTTTGCCATTTTCACAGGCTTTAATAAATGATATGCTCACTTTTTATGATTTATGATTTATGATTGCGGATTTATGATTCATCTGATTGATGATTTTTGATTGCTGAATTATGATTTGTTGCTCTTTTTGAATTTATGATTTTTGATTGCTCACTTTTTATGATTTATGATTTATGATTGCGGATTTATGATTCATCTGATTGATGATTTTTGATTGCTCACTTTTTGATTTTAATACGAAATCTGAATTCATCATTCCGCATTCCGCAATAATCAATCCGCAATTCTTAATTGTTAAGTCGTTTTTTTACCGTTTTAACAGAGGAAACGAAAATTGAAATTAATTCATTTCCCTCTTTCATTAACTGTTCAATTTCTTCTGCAGGAATTAATGCCAAATCAAGAATCAACTCTAACCAAAATATAGTTTCGTCAGCTTCCTCAATAACGGTTTCCATTTTCGAAATAAAATCCTTATCGCTTTTAGCTCTACAAACTGCGCGATAATTTGCAGCTACCGATGTTCCTGAACGCACAATCTGATTGGTAATTGTCCACCCAATTTGCTTATTAGGTAGACCATCAGTCATTCTCACAATTTGAATTGCAAATGATTTTGTTCTCCTTTTAAGTGCTTCTTTCATCTTATTAATTTATAATTTATTCCTCAATCCGCATTCACCAATCCGCAATCCTCAATCCTAATTCATCAATAATATAACAATTTTCTCCTTCAAGTTATCGTCTGTCGCGAGGTCTAGCGGCAATTGATCTTGGTTGTTTCTGATGGCTTTATCGGCTCCATTTTTTAAGACTAATTTCACTTTTCGGTAAAGGTCTTTGGCTTTATTCGCTTCAAAATTGAGGTTGACGCCACATAGTTTGTGAAGAATGGTATCGCCATTATCGTCTTGATCGTTGATATCTATTGGTAACTGATTAAAAAAGATTTCAAATACAGATTGTGGTTTGGTAATGGCAATATCCAATGGTGATTTTGATTCGTTGTAGATGGTACAAGGTTGCAGCATATCCGCTCCTTGTTCGAGTATTTTAGAAAGATAGCTTATCGCTTGTTTGCTCGAATAGGCATCCATTCGGTTCACAAAATCAAACAATAAAGTTCTTCCAAATTGATTTTTCTCTTCAAAGTTTGGCGTATCGAATTCGCACAAGACATCATAAATTTCAAAGTTGAGTTTATCGTATAGAGCGACGTAAAACAGTGAATTTCCATCTTTGTCTTTATGCTGAGGATTCGCACCATTGTCGAGTAAGAGTCGCACCACCTCTACATTTCCATTATCGATGGCTTTTTGTAGCGGCGTTACATTTCCTTTATTTTTCATATCGACTTCCAGACCAGAATTCAGTAGAAATTCGGCATACTTTGCGGGCAAATTGAGATGGAGTAAGCTGTTTTCTACGTTATCATATTGATTGATATCGCATCCGGCGTTAATTAAAATTTCGATTGCTGGAAGCGGTAACTGCTTTGTTAAAGCCCACAGTAATAGTGTTTCTCGTCCCATCCATTCGTCGATATTTTCGATTTGGGCGACAAATTTTTCTAAAAATGCTAAGGCTTCTGCATCTGGTGTTTCTTGTGAAAGTTGCGCAGAATTATAAATGGTCAAAGGCTGTGCATAGAAAGGGAGATTGCTCATCACTGTTTCTATAAAACTTCCTGAAAAAGTATCGAGCTCGAACACATCGGTTATCACCAATTCTTCCTCTATAAGCGTGTTAATCACAGTATATGCCTTTTGCCGCATACATTCAGCGATAATGAAATTCTGGTTCCATTTATTCATTTCTGAAAAACATTCCGGATGTTCTTTTAACATAGCAATCGCTTGGTCAAATTGTTTGCTGGTAACGGTTGTTCTTAAGTCTTGGTCCACCATTGTTATTTATGATTTTTGATTGATGTTTTTTAGACTATTCAGATGATTTTTTAATACGGTTTCCAATTCTTCAAATCCATTATCATACACATCTACAAGAAATACCATATCGTCTTCTAGCTTTAAGGTTATGGTGTTTATTTTCTCCTCTTTTACACGAATGATGAGTTCGGTGTATTCGTTTTCTTTTTGGGTTTGCTCCAAATTTTGTTTGAAAGTGCCCAAGTAAAGATCAATAGTATCCAATTTGTAATGTGGATTGTCATTATCAAAATTTCGGAAAGACATCCGATCTCCATTTTTTAAGACAAACGCTCTGAGTTGTGTAAACTCTTTTGCCGAAAATTGAGTTGAAATGTCCTTTTCTTTTTTGTTCATCGTTGTTTTTATGGCAGTTTTTGAATTCCCACAGGAAATGAATATTCCGAATACAAAAATGACAAGTAGCAATGGCTTCATATTATATTTACATTGAAAACTCATAACTGATACGGCAACTGGTGTTCCTTTATTTGCTGCCAGAAATAACGAACTGTTTCATCATCATACCTTCTAAAAAAGGCAAACAATGCTGGAATGGTGTATTTTTTTAAACCAGCTACAGAACTAGACTTTTTATCCATCGTTTCAATCCGAAGTTTGTCTTTTTTCAAATCGCTAATGATTTGTTTAAACTCTTCTTCAGACCAATCTTGTGGCGGAAAACGGTTAAAGGCATCCATAGCAATATCAAAAACCTTTAGCATGTTCTGTTCTTCTTTTTTATACGCTTCTGTTGTAACCAAATGTTTTTAAGTTTTAAGTGTTGAGTTGTGAGTTTTAAGTGACTTAAAATTTAAAACTCATAACTATAAAAGTTTCGCCTTCGCAGCTTTAAACTCGTCTTCATCAATTAAACCTTCATCAAAGAGTTCTTTGAGTTCTTTTAATTTCGATTTTAAGTCAGATTTTGGCGCTTCTGGTGTGGCGTTTGGTTGGGGATTACTGATGCTTTTTCCCATTTCCATTCCGGCAAACAATCCCATTCCGGCGCCTGCTGTTCCTTCGTTATTGGCAGCATCGCGCATTGCACGTAATTTTTGCAATTCAGCAAAATCAATGCCTGCTAGTTTTGCAGCTTGTACATCGGCTTGCATATCGCTAATACCGGCAATCCGTTTGTTGGTTTCATCGTCAAACGAGGTGCCTTCTATTCTAAAATCGAGTAATTCAAAACCTAAATCTGAGAAGATGTCAACTGTCTTTTCTTGCGCATCTTTTGCAATCTGCTCGATATTACTATCGATTTCGGCATAGGAAAACTTTGCATTTGCCAAGAAATTAGAAATGGGCTGTGTAATTCTCGACAAGAAGATTTCTTGTAAATGATGAACACAGTAAAACTCCTGTCCGCCCACCATTTGCTCAAAAAACTGACGCGTTTTGGTGATTTTTACCGAGTAGTTTCCGAATGCACGCAAGTTCACTGGAAAGCCATAAACCGGGTCGTTGTAGGTAATCGGAATACGTGTTCCCCAACGAATGTTGACCATATCGGCTTTACGGAAAAACCAAAGACCTACCTTGTGATTACTTTCAAAATTGTATAAAATCTTTTTTAGGGAAGTAAGAAATGGTTTGTTTCCTGTTTCAAGGTTGTACATCCCTTCTTCTTCAAAAACATCTACAATCTTACCTTCATACGTAAAAATGCAGCCCTGTCCAGGCTGCAAAATTAATTTGGATGCATTTTTCAATTCGTCTCCACGCTCCGTAAAGCGATAAAACAGCTCGTTGGGATGTGGTTTTTCCCACTGTACTACCGAACGAAATTGATTGTTTAATTTTTCTTTAATGCCCATAGATTTTTTCCTTAAAATTCGATGTCGTCTGTTAAGCTATCTTTCTTGTTTTCTAGTTCAATAACATTTGGTACCGAAACATTTCCAGCGCGAACATTATCTATAATTCCGTTACGGTAAGTGTTGAAAGCGTCTTCGCCTTGCTTTTCCAATTGTTCTTGTTCCCAGGCATTGTAATGCTCCACCATATAGCTGTACAAGTTTTGGTCAACGCCGAGTTCTGTTAATTTATCCCGACGCGCGTGAAGTGCCGTAGATTGCAGCTTAAAACGGTCTTGCTCCATTGCTTGGTGTTCTGCTACATCAAGTGCAAATAACAAGGCGATGTATTGGTCGTACTCCGGAAAGTATTTCTCCATCAATTCCTTTTGGTCTAAATCAGAGCTATTTTCCTTGTAAGCTTTATAGACATCTTCAGAATCCATTTCGTTTTGCATTTGCATAAATGCCATACTCGCCTGCGAATATTGCCCAACGTTTAAGCCTTTTTCTTCTAAAAATTGAGCCGCATCCACACCATTTTGCGTTGCAATACCCATTTCGCGTTGCAAACGGATAAACGCACCGTGGTCTGGAATTACTTTTCGCCATTCTTCTTCCCCCGTAGCACCGCCAGCATTGGCAAACGGACCCACATTTGGGTTGCTGAAAATTTCGGTGTATTTCATAATCAAATCTGGGTCAGACAATTTTTCGGTGAATTTCTCCATCGTATCTTGCCACACAGGAAGTTCAACACCTAATGTTTTTATGACATCTTCTTCTGGCATTCCGTGGGTTAACTGTCCGCAACCTGCTGCCCAATCTTCAAATGATATTCCGTTAATTTTCTCCATATTTATTATGTTTTTGAATGTTTATATATTCGGTTAATTCTGCTTTTATTTTTTCTTTTTTCGCCTCCATTTCTTCCGTCGTCATTTCTTTCAGCTTTGCTATTTCATCCAATTTTTGATGATGGTAGGCATAGTAGGTCGTTTCATAATCTTGCCAAAGCGCATCAGGTGCAGGTGGTCTGCAATCTTGAATTTTTGTAAGTGCATTTTGCATCGTTTTATAGGCATCGATAGAACGATAGGCCGCAATGTCATCTAAATTGTGCAATAGGAATACAAACTTGGTTTCCAAATCGATCGTGTTCGTGGTGTTACAAGCATTGCAGGTGATGTATTGTGCCCGAAAAATGGTTGTTTTAATGCGAATGGGCGCACCACATTGCGTGCAGAAATAGTCCTTGTCTACCAAAGGCAACAGATGATTATAAGTTAGTTCTGCCAGTTGCCCCTGTATGCTCAAATGATAGACTTCGAGCTCATTGTGCAACCTGTTTTCAATGCTTGATACCGAATCACGAACATTTACCCAAGCATCGCCTTCTTTTTTCATTAAAGGTTCTACTTTGTGCTTCCACGTAGTGCCTATGGTGTCTATGAGAGCGAAAATTTTATCCTTTACGGCTTGCCACGTTCTAAAGGTGGTGTTGTAGTCGTAATCGGTTTCTTGTAATTGCTGCACCAACATTTCGGTACTTTGTTGCAAACTTTCCTGAAAGCGCGTTTCGGTTTTTTGCACAAAGCTTTCCCAGCGTGTAATTAGCGCTTGTTCGGCAGTATTAGGGCTCGTATTTTGCACAGGATTACTCATCCGCTTTTATATTTACATCGATGTTCATAAATGGTGTACCGCAATAATCACAAATCACCAAATTGGTATCTTTTGGTCGTGCTGCACCACAGGTTTCACAACGCTTGGTATCGGTCTTGGATTCTTTTTTTTCCGTGCCGTATTCCTTTTTGCTGTCCTTTGCCGTATTGGCGATTTTAGAGAATAGGTTTTTCATTTTTTACAAACTAAAGGTTTAGGATTGATGATTGCGGATTGATGATTTCGGAATTAATTCATAATTCAAAAATCACAAATCATAAATTCAAAAGGTCATCATTCATAAATCCTCAATACTTAATCGCATCAGTTAAAGTACAAGAGATAAAACAGCTAAAACTATCAAAATAAATCCAGTAGGAATTTGATACTTCATAAGTTTTAATCTTAATTGTTGCCCTTTTTGTTTCGCAGTTTCATTTTTGTTTAAAAGATATTGGGAAATCAAACCATAGCCTAATAAAAATCCTACCACAAATTGCACAACAGATGATGCTAAACCAATCAACCAAACCAAGCTAAATGCGCTAAGATGCAAAATCATTTGAATGATTCCTATTAGTCCCAAAACAGCAAGTAACACACCTATCCAACCTTGGTAAGGTGTAATTTTATCAATGAGTTCTTTGGCATTTGGTTTTTTAGCAATAATTACTGGCGATGCAGCAATGATACCCCCTAAAAGTGCAATAATAGATAAAATCATAATTTAATTTTTTTTAAATGTTTTTAAATCTAAGGCAATTTACAAATTACGAGTATCTGTTTGTACACCAAACAGTATTCGTTGTTATTGAATTTGTATTTGGTAAAAAAACCTGACAAAATATTTATATATTTGAAAAAGAACAAGTTAACTTATTAAAATAACCTATTTATGGTATTTAACAGAATTATTCAAATTATTGAATTTCTATTGAGTTTTGGAAAATCTAAAAATATAACCCCTAAAAAATTAAAAGATATGAACAGTAAAGTAGCACCTATTGAAGAATTTGCATCATGTTTAAAAGCCTTTAGTGATTTGGCTATAGACGTGATTTTAGAAGACATTGACGAGGACGTTTTGTACATTAAGGGCGATGTAACTGTAAACGATTGGAAAACGTGGGAACAAAATGCCTTTAATGAAGCCGACGAAATTATGGCTATTGTAATTGATGGCAATTTAACTGTGAATGGCGATATGCATTTGCATAACCTTATCTTGGTAACAGGAAATGTTTCGGTAGAAAAATTTGTAGTAGAAGATCAGTCGTTTGCCACAGGAGGTAATCTTACAGCAAGCAAATATGTAGGCATTATGGGAACAAATGGTCCGCACATTGACATTAAAGGAATTACAGATGCTCCGTACATCATGGTTCAAAACCAAGTATCTGTTAGCCTTACACCAAGTAACGAGAGTCTTATGTTTAAAGTAGGCGAAATTACAGAAGAATTTGCCAATTGTTTTATTGAGGGTATTAGACAAGAAAGTGGCGAAGGCAGTATGAAATATTTCTATACTGAAATGAGACCGCTAATGAGTAAAGTAGACCAAGAGGTGTATCCGTTTACCAAACCTAAAGACGAAATACTAGCAATTTTGAAAGCACATCCAAGTTATCAATCGGGTTTGTTAAGCGATTCCCATGAAAGTTTTTATAAAGAATAAAATACAATTTCATTTAGTACATAAAATGGCAGTTATCATAAGATGCTGCCAATTTTTATTTAAAACACAGCTAAATAGCTCGTGAAATTTTCAGGAAAGTTAATTTATCTATATAACAATTCACAATTAGTTATTACTTTTGAAATGCAAAACCAACACCAAAATATTTTATGAAATCATTTTTCTACCTTGTTTTTATACTGATTTCACCTAGTTTACTATTTGCACAAGACACCACTTTTTCAAAAGCAGATTCCTTATTACAAACGGGCAACTTTTTGGGTTATAAAAATCAATTGGTTAAAATTCAGAAACAGCATCAAAACTCTAATCAGAAAAATAAAGAAAAGTTACTTAAAACATACGTAAAGTTGGTAGAATTTTACGCAAACATCCAAGAAAATTCAGATTCTTTGATATATTATTATCAACAAGGAATTGCCAAAGCCACAATATTAAATAACAAAGAATATATTGCCAATTTTAGATTTCAGTACGCCAATTACCTTACAACCAAAGGAAAATATGTAGAAGCTATGCAATTGTTTCAGTCTTTAGAAGACAAAATAACACGTTCAGATTATTCTTTTCTACCTCATTATTACGATGCGTATGCCAGATTACATTACTATTTAAAAGATTATGAAAATGCACTTGCTTACCTAAAAAGAGAAGCTACTTTATTTGAAAAAAGGAACTTGCCCCAAAACAACGCGAGTGTATACAATAATTTGGGCATTTTATACAATGCGCAAAGCAAATTAGATTCTGCCTTGTACTATCATGAAAAAGCACAAAACATTAATATCCAAATAAAGGATACCACAGGAATTGTAAAATCGTTGAATAATATTGGGCAAACTTATTTTAAGCATCGATTAATAGAAAAAGCCAAATTACATTACGAAAAAGCATTAGAATTTCCTGATAAATACATTACAGAAAGCCTGCTGAACAATTATGCAGAACTTTTAATTAATAATGACGAACACGCAAAAGCAGCATCATTTTTAGTGCATTTAACCCAAAGTGAACACAAAAAAATAGCCCAAAGCGCTTTAAGTCAGTTGGTAACACTTTATAAAGCCCAACAACAATTTGAAAAAGCTTTAACATACCAAGAGCAACTAAACCAACTATCACAAGAACTTTTAGACGAAACCAAACTAAAAGAAATTGAACGGTTAAAAATTGAATACAATACCGCCCAAAAAGAAAAAGAAATAGAGAGCCTAAAACTCATCAGCCAAAGTCAACAACAAGTTATTGCCCGTAATAGATTACTTGTTTTTATCAGTGTATTATTGTTTCTCATTTCTATTGTAGTGTTTATTTTATGGAAAGTAAATCAAGACAAAAGAGCTAAAATTTATGAATTGGAAATGAACAGTAAAGTGCTTCGGCTACAGATGAATCCGCACTTTATCTTCAATGCATTAGCAGCTATACAAAGCAATATTTTAAGTAAAGAACACCTAAAAGCTTCAAATTATTTAGTAAAGTTTTCAAAATTGCTTCGCCATCATATTGAGCAAACCCGAAGCAGTACTGTTTTGCTACAAGACGAAATACAAAGCTTAATCGATTACCTTGAACTACAAAAAATGAGGATGGATCATCAACTAAATTTTTATTTTAATGTAGATAAAACAATTAACATTTCAGAATGTTATATTCCGGCAATGCTTATTCAGCCATTGGTAGAAAACGCCATAGAGCATGGTTTAGAGAATAATGCATCACCAAAGATTAGCATTCATTTTTTAAATTTCACAACTTATCTTGAATGTCAGGTAATTGACAACGGTGTAGGTTTTTCATGCACATTTAATCAAGAAAAACAAAAAAAGAAATCTTATGCTACAACAATTATCAATGAACGATTAGCTTTACTCAGCATCAAACAAAAAAAACCATTAACTTTAACCATTAAAGACCACATCGTTAATGAACAACTAACGGGAACAATAGCGATTATTCAAATACCCAACTTAACACCATCTTAAAAATAATGCTAAAAACATTAATAATAGACGACGAAAGCTTGATACGAAATAGCTTAAAAATATTACTAGCTGAACGAAATGATATAGAAATTGTAGGTGAAGCCAGTTCAAAAGATCAAGCGATACAGCTTATTGAAGAATTAAAGCCTGACTTGGTATTTTTGGATATCCAACTAAAAAAACACACTGCTTTTGAATTATTAGATGAGTTACTAGACATTACATTTAAACTCATTTTTGTAACAGCATATAGTGAATATGCTATAAAAGCCTTTAAATATAGTGCATTTGATTATTTACTAAAACCTATTGATTTAGAAGTTTTAAACCAAACTATTGACCGATTAAAAACTGAAATTACCACTACCAGCGAACAATTCCAAGCAATGAAATTAAATCGTGAATTTCAGAAAATCACGCTAAAAACTACTGAACATATTTATCATCTTGATTTTAATGAGATTATATTTTGCAAAGCAGATGGTAGTTATACGCGTTTTCATTTAACCGAAAACCGAAATTTAATTATCTCAAAACCCTTAAAAAGTTACCAAAACTTGCTCCCTGAAAATCAATTCTTCAGATCGCATCAATCGTATTTAGTTAATTTAGATTTTGTAAAAAAGTATGATAAGAAAATAAATTCTTTGGTGATGCAAGACCAAACCGAAATTCCTGTATCGGTGCGTAACCGCTCTAAAATAAAAGATGTGTTTTAACCTGCCTTTAACAAAATAACAACCCCATTATTTTAAAATAACGGGGTTGTTTTTATAAATAATAGTTCCTTATGAGTTCTACATCTCCACAATAATAAACTCTGATCTACGGTTGGCTTGGTGTGCTTCTTCGCTACACTTCACGCCGTCGGCACATTCGTTGACTAATTGGCGTTCGCCATAGCCTTTCGAGGTTAATCGTGACGAACTGATGCCTTGGTCAATCAACCATTCTCTGGTCGATTTTGCGCGGTTCTCAGACAATCTGTCGTTGTACTTGTGTGATGCACGGCTGTCGGTATGCGAACGAATGTCGATTTTCATCGTTGGATATTCTTCTAATACCGCCAATACTTTTGCCAACTCTGCTGCTGCATCCGGACGGATGTTGTATTTGTCTAAATCAAAATAAATAGGATTCAGTTTTAATACTTTAAACAAGTCGTCGCCTACTTTTACAGGGGTTTTCGCCGGTTCCAATACAATGGTGTGCTCGGTTACACCGCTTTCATTGGGCAAAAGCACCACGTCTTCTTGGGTCGTATTGCCTTCTTTTTCCGCTTTTAAGCGGTAGGTTTCCCCACATTTGAACGTGTTGTTGAACACATAACCGTCGTTTTGGTAGCGGTTACTGCTTTCTAATTCGCCGTACAAATTGTTGTAAAGCGTTACGTTGGCATCAGTGATAATGTTGTGGGTTTTGCCGTCTATTACTTTTAAAAGTAGTTTTTGGATACATTCTAGTTGCAACGGTTTGGTTTCATGGAAACTGTAAATATCGTCGTTGCCGTTTCCACCCTCACGGTTGCTTGAAAAGAAACCTTGTTTGGTGTTTGGGTCGATATAATACGCAAAATCATCTGCATTTCCGTTGATTGGTGTTCCTACGTTGTGGATTTCCCCGGGGTTGCTGTTTCTGTCTAATTTCGTGGCATATACATCTAACCCACCTAGTCCTACTCTACCGTCGCTTGAAAAATACAATTCCCCGCTTTCGGTTACAAACGGAAAGGTTTCTCTGCCTTCGGTGTTGATTCCTTCGCCCATGTTTACAGGTCCGCCAAAAGCGCCTGAGGGATGAATCGCCACCTGCCACAAATCCGATCCGCCGAAGCCTCCCGGACGGTCGCTCGCAAAATACATCGTGGCTTCGTCTTGGCTTAAGGTGGGGTGTGCCGTGTTGTAGCCATCCATATTGAACGATAGTTCCGTTACATTTTCCCATTTGCCCTCCACGTTTTCTGCACGGTAGATTTTAAGCTTCGTGTTTTTGTCGGCATCGTATTTACGGGTATGGTTGATGTAGTTGTTGCGTGTGAAATACATCGTGTTGCCGTCTTTGGTAATCACCGCTGTTGATTCATTAAGTGGTGATTTTACCTTGCCTTTTAATCGGGTTACTTTGTCGTCTTTTGTTGCTGTTTCGGCTACGCTGTACAAGCTGGTAAAGGCATCACCTGTCCAGGTGTGTTCGCGTTTGTGCAAGCTGCCTGTGTCGCGTGCGCTGGTAAAGTACAACTGGTTGTTGTGTACATAGCTCCCGTAATCGGAATAAGGCGTGTTGATCTCCAAATTCTTAATCTGGTCGTAGCGACCTGAATTGGCTTGTATCTGCTTTTTAAGCGCGGCTTCGTTCTGGCGGATTTTTGACCGCTGGGTGTGGCTGCCGGCTTTGCTTACAAACTGGTCGTAGTAGCGCTTCGATTCGCTTTCTTTGCCCACGTGTTGCAAGGTTTGAGCGTAGCGGTAATAGTACTCGCTGCCTATGTTTTCGTTGCCAAATTCTTTGAACAAGCGTTCGTAGTGCTTTTGGGCTTCGCCATAGCGCGCATTGAAATAGTAGGCGTTGCCTAACTTTTCTAGTACATCCTTCCCCGCATAACCGCGGTTGGCTACTTTCTCGTAAATGCCAATCGCATCTACATAAGCCCATTGGTTGTAGTCTTTATCGGCTGTATTTAATCCCGCTTGTGCTTGTGCCCCCGTGTTCCCCAACATAAAGGCCGTGAACAAAGCGGCTGTGTATATCCCTTTTTTCATTTTTCTTTATTTTTAGAAGAAACGCGGCGAGTTCACGCGGCGGTATTTGTTAAACAATTCAAAGCGCATAAAAATCTCGTGTGAGCCGTTGTTGTAATTTCGCAAGGCTTTAATATCGCTGTCGTAGCTATAGCCTATGAATAATCCGTCGGTTACTTGGAAGCCTGCCAAGGCACTCCATGCGGCATCCCAGCGGTAAGCGGCTCCTAAAGTAAACTTCTCGTTGATTAAGAAGTTCCCTGTGATATCGGCTTGTAATGGTGCGCCTTCTACTGCTTTTAACAAAAATGCCGGTTTGAATTTCAACATTGGGTTCAACTCAAATACGTGACCTCCCATTAAATAATAGTGCATCTTTTGCTGCATCGTGCTTTGTACGTTGTCGTCGTAGCGCGTGGTTTCTAAAAAATGGGGTACCGATAATCCTACATACGTTTGCTCGTTATGCCAATAAACACCTGCTCCTATGTTTGGAGTGAATTGGTTGTTGATGTCTGTAAGAATCTGCGGATCGTTCGGGTTGTATTTGTTCAGCCTGGAATAGGCTACATTCAGCATATTGGCCGATCCTTTTAAACCGAAGCTTAATTTGCTGCCGCGGTTGTTTAAATCTAAGGTGTACGAGAAATCTACACTTAACGTGTTTTCATCGGTCACTCCTAACCTGTCGTTTACAAAGCTTACTCCCAAACCTACTTTACTCTCGGCTATAGGGGTGTTTATGGAAAACGAATTGGTCGTTGGTGCGCCTTCTAATCCTACCCATTGGCTGCGGTGCAAGCCAAAGATGCTTAACGCGCCTCTGCTACCTGCATAAGCCGGGTTGATGTTGATGGTGTTGTACATGTAGTTCGTGTACTGGGGGTCTTGTTGGGAATGTGCTTTTGCACATCCCAACAATAATACTCCCAACAATAATCTGTTTATGTTTTTTGAAATATTCATATCCATTTATTATTCGTTATTCTCCAAATGTAAGTAGCCGGCTTGTTCGGTTGGATATTGGATTCCATTGCCTAAATCAAACGTGTACTTAACTACGTAATAATATGTTCCTGATGGTAATTTTGATTGCTTACTAACTGTGACTCTTCCTTCGGAATGTCCTTTAAAGGTGTTGCCTTGGGAATTGTAATCCTTCGTTTCGTAAACCAATACACCCCAACGGTTGTATACTTCTACAACGTTGCCCGGGTAACAATTGATTCCTTTCAAAATTAACTCATCATTCATGCCGTCACCGTTTGGAGTTACTGCATTAAATATTTCTACTGGACACGATAAATGAATTGTTTGCGTATAACTGGTCTCATTTCCACATGCGTCTGTTGCAACCCATGTTCTTAAAATGTCATACTTCGCTTCACAATCGCCTTCTATCTTCTCATCGTATGAGCGAACACTTGCTGTTCCACAATTGTCAACGGCTGTTAAGATTTCTGCCGGTTCGAAGTCTTCGCATCGCATGAATACTTCTCTATTTGGCATAGGGCCTACAAATTCAGGAGCGGTGGTGTCTTCCACTGTTATCACTTGTGTGTGTGTAGTGGTGTTGCCGCACGCGTCGGTTGCTGTCCATGTTCTTTCTAATGTATAACTATTAGGGCATGAACCTTCTGTACGCTCTTCGTTAAAGCTTACTGTTGCTGCTCCACAGTTGTCAACGGCTGTGAGTTCTGCTACCGCTGGTAACGAATCGCTGCATTCCAAGGTGATATCCATTGGTAAAACTTCTACAAATTCCGGACCGGTGCTGTCTTCTACCGTGATGGTTTGTACCAAATCGGTTTGGTTGCCTGCACAATCTGTTAACGTATAGGTTCTGGTGATGATATAAGCATTGCCTAAACATCCACTGCCTCCATTATCTATGTCGGATACCGTTACGGTAACACTTCCGTTGCAGTTGTCGGCTTCGTCTAAGATAGCTGCTGCATCTGCCGCTGGTATAGCACTCATACATTCTAATACTAAATCGGATGGTGCTGTTCCTGTTGGCGCAACCGTATCTTCAATGGTGTAGGTGTACACCCAATTGTGGCTATTGCCTTGGCAATCGGTAAACGTGTAGGTATAAGTTACATCGCCTTCACAACTTGGAAGAGCTGAAACTACCGGGGCACTTGCCGTTAATACATTCCCGCAATTATCGGTTACCGTTGGTACAGTTGGTGCTACAATCTCTGAAGCACATGCTACCGTTGATGATCCGTTGGCTGGCAAAGTGAAGTCTTCTGCTTCAATGATATAGGTATATACCCACGTTTGTGTATGGTTAGCACAATCTTTATATTCATAATTAAAGGTTCTTGTGCCTTCACATCCGTCGTAGGTTCCTCCTTCGAAACTGAAAACAGGTGTTAATACATTGCCACAGTTATCGGTTACCGTTGGTAATACCGGTGCCACTGCTGCGCTTATACATGATACCGTTTCTGAACCATTGGCAGGTAAGATGAAATCTTCTCTTTCAATGGTGAAGGTATGCGTCCAAGGGTGCGTATTTCCTTCACAATCTGTAAACGTGTACGTATAAGTTACATCTCCTTCACACGCTGGTTCTTGTGAAATTACAGGACCACTTGGTGGTAATACGTTTCCGCAATTGTCTGTTACCGTTGGCACTGTTGGTGCCGTAATAGCAGATGCACATGCTACTGTTGATGCAGTATTAGCTGGTACGGAGAAATCTTCTCTTTCAATGGTGAACGTGTGTGTCCAATCGTGCGTAGTTCCTTCACAATCTGTAAACGTGTAGGTATAAGTTATATCTCCTTCACACGTTGGTTCTTGTGAAATTACAGCTGCGCTTGGTGTTAAAACGTTTCCACAGTTGTTTGTTACCGTTGGTACAGTTGGTGCTACTACATCGGACGGACATGCTACCGTTGATAATCCGTTGGCTGGCATAGTAACCATTGGTGCACTTATTGTATAAGTATATGTCCATGTGTATGGTGTTCCTGTACAATCTGTATAGGTATAGGTGTATGCTTTTGTGCCTGAACATGCAGGGTCTGCATCTGTATTTGTTAATACTGCTGTTAGTGCTCGGCCACAGTTGTCAACTACTGTTGGTGCAGTTGGGGCTACCGCTTCAGCAACACAAGCTACTGTTGACGATCCCGCAGCAGGCATGGTAACTACCGGATTACTAATTGTATAGGTGTATTCCCAAGTGTATGGCGTTCCGGTACAATCTACATAGGTATAGGTATATACTTTGGTGCCTGCACATGATGGTGTTGCCGATACATTGGCTAAAAATCCTATTAGGAATCTTCCACAGTTGTCGGTTACCATTGGGGCTACTGGTACTACTAGTGCTTCTGATGCACATGATACGGTAGATGATCCATTTACTGGTAGGGTCACTACCGGTGCATTTATCGTATATTCGTAAGTCCAGATATGATTATAGCCTTCACAATCTTGGTATTGGTAGTTGTAGGTACGCGTACCTGAACATCCGTCATAAGTGCCCCCTATAAACGAGCTAATTGGTGTTAATACATTTCCGCAGTTATCGGTAACTGTTGGTAAACTAGTTGGTGCTACTGCTTCTGATATACATGCTACCGTTGATGAGCCATTTGCTGGTACACTAAAGTCTTTACGCTCTACTATATACGTATAAACCCAATCGTGGCTGTTGCCTTCACAATCTGTGTAGGTATAGGTATAACTGATTACTCCTTCACATATTGGGCTTGGTAACTCGGTTACTACCGGAGCACTCGGTGTTAATACATTGCCACAGTTGTCCGTTACTAAAGGTAATACAGGTGCTATTGCGTCTGCAGGACATGCTACCGCTGACATTCCATTGGCTGGCATCTTGAAATCTGCACGCTCAATGGTGTAGGTGTACACCCAATCATGGCTGTTCCCTTGACAATCGGTATAAGTGTAGGTGTAGCTTAAATCTCCTTCACAAACCGGCGCTGTAGAAATTACCGGCGCACTTGGTGTTAAGATATTTCCACAACTGTCTGTAACTTCTGGTAATACTGGTGCTACTGCATCAGCAATACATGCTACTGTTGACGATTCGTTTGATGGTAATGTGAAATCTTCTACAGTTACAAAAATGTTTTGTGTATGGCTTTGTGTGTTTCCACAGCTATCAGTTAATGTCCATATTCTTTCTAAGGTATAGTCTTCAGGACATGTACCGTCAATTCTGTTTTCTTCAAAATCTGCTTCCATTAAAGGATTAAATAGATACAAGAAGAAAGTACTTCCGTTACCTTGACCAATATTTTCTATTTCAAACTCAGTAATATCTGCTCCTGAGAATATTTGATAGATAGAGTTGATATTGGCAGTACCTCTGTTTTCGATTTCATAACCGGTTGTTGTTGGTTTTATATAAAAATCAGGGTGTGGATAATCGGTACTATAGGTGCTATCGAAAAATAGATTCGCATTTGGATTATTTGACTTAAAGTTCACTTTTTCGCCTGCAGCCATTTGCACGTTTCCTTCAGTTGATGCAAATTGCGGGCTTGACAATTTTATTCTGTATCCTGAATTTTCAAACCTAATACCTTTATTTGGAGTAGTTGTTACGCTACTAGGTAAAGAAGAATCTAATACATAGGTTTCTAAGCTAAAGGTAACACCTGTAAAATAGGTTTGATCTAAATCTGTTGGATTATCGATATAGTCTAACACAGGAAGGTCTTGGAAAACAACTCCGAATGGAGATCCGTTGTTGGTATCGTATCCTGCCATTGCGTCTCCTAAGTTGATAAACTTAGCCAATGGATTACTTAAAAATGCTGCATCTGTGTTAAATACACAACTTTCTGTACCTGTTAATGTAACTGCTGCCGGAATGGTGTCTTCACATGTTAGTGTGGCATCTTGAGGAAGGGTTTCATTAAACGTTGGTGCTGTTGTATCTTCAACGGTAATTGTTCTTGGTGCAGATTCTGTTGTATTGCCACAAGCATCTATTGCTATGTATGTACGTTCAATTACATAGTTTCCTGGGCAACTGCCTGGGGTTTCTATATCACGAATAAATACTTCGGCTTCGCCACAATTGTCTGATGCAGTAACAACCAAATCATTTGGCATATCGCTGCTACAGCTTATGGTAAGTGGTGGTGTTGGCGGAGCTACGTCAAATGTTGGCGCCGTAGTATCTTGTACCGTGATGGTTTGTACGTGCTCTGTGATGTTGTTACAAGCATCAGTAGCAGTCCATGTTCTTACGATTTCGTAATTACCTGGGCAGTCTCCTTCAACAATTTCTTCATTAAATTCTACTAAATCTTGTTGAGGGAAGAGTTGTATTTCATATATTCTAAAGTCATGCTGCCCTGTTGGATGCGTATGATCTAAAGTGAACTGTGTGCCAACACCGCCCCAAATAGTTCTAGGTGTAGGAGTTCGTATCGCATTTTCTTCTATATTACTTGGGTTAAAAGGGCTTTGGTTGAACAATACGTAAGGCCCTGTTACAGATGAGATCAAATTTGGATGATCATGAGTAGCCCCATTATTTGGATATGGAACCGACATAGATATATCACCAGAAGCCTCGACATATGCTTGAGCTCTTAAGAAATTGGCACCATTAGCAGTGAAAAACACATCGTCAGAAAAAGTAATTTCGATTCTTGCGTTTATCAAATCAACACCGTTACCAAAACTGTTTGGTCTAATTCTGCTAGGTTCTGTACCTGTAGCTAAGCTTGTTGTAGTAATGGTAAAGGTAATTCCGTCGTATTCAGGGAGAGGAGTTAGAACTCCAGGGTTTCCTTCGTATAAGTAGTCATTTACGAGCCAAGTACCTACTACTCCAAATGGGGCTCCGTTATTGGTGTCGTACCCATTCATAGCTTCTTGTATTTTAAGTACTAAACTGCCGTCTAAACGGAAGTTAACATCTTCATCGTTGTCAATATCAATTGTACAGTCTGTTGCGGTTAACGCTTTTGCATCAGGGATTGTGTCTTCACAGCTTAATGTAATGTCTACTGGTAAGACTTCACCTTCATTAAATATTGGGCCTTCTTGGTCATTAACTGTGATGATTTGTGGTTCTGAAGTTACTACGTTGCCACAAGCATCTATAGCTACCCAACGACGCTCGATAGTGAACTGCCCAAAACAAGCTCCATCAGTACGTAATTCATCTACATAAACGGTTGCATCGCCACAGTTATCTGTAGCAGTGATGATTGCTGCAGCTGGAATATCTTCTGCGCAAGCTACCTCGATAGCATTAGTTGGTGGTGTAGTGTCAAAGGTTGGTGGCGTTGCATTAATAGTAAATACTTGTGTTACTTCAACAGCAGTGTTTCCGCAGGCATCTGCAACATTCCAAGTTCTTGTAATGGTTCCACCACAAGCACCACCTACTAAAGGTCCGTCTACGCTAGTTACCATTCCGCCAGCATCACAGTTGTCTGTCCATGCTAAATCCATAGCCGCTGGTAAATCATCAATACACGCTATAGTTTCGTTTGCTGGTCCTGCTGCGATTACTGGTACTGTAGTATCTTTAATAGTGAATACTTGTGTTACTTCTACGGCATTGTTTCCGCTAGCATCTGCAACATTCCAAGTTCTGGTGATGGTTCCGCCACAAGCGCCACCTACTAAAGATCCGTCTACGCTAGTTACCATGCCTCCTGCATCACAGTTGTCTGTCCACGCTAAATCCATAGCGGCTGGTAAGTCGTCAATACACGCTATGGTTTCGTTTGCTGGTGCTGCTGCGATTACTGGCTTAATATCATCTACTATAATAGTAACAGTTAACATACCAATAGCAAAGTTGTTTACATTAGAATTTTCTGTAATTCTGTATTCTAATGTATAAGTAGTGCCTGGTTGAGCATCTTCTGCTACATCTACAGAACCGTCTGGGTTTACAGAAATTATGCCTTCTGTGTCAGGGGTTTCTTCTGAAATGGTATAATCTGATGGTACAACTGGTGTGCCGCTCACATTATCATTATCCATTACATTGGCAATGTTTGTTTGCGCAATAAACGGACAAATATCTACCACATCGTCTTGTACCCCGCTTAGGCCAGATGAAATAATGTTAATGGTGACAATAGTGCTGTCTAAATCAGTACATTGTCCTTCAACGTCATATTGGAATTGGTATGAACCAACTGTCAACATGCTTGCATCTAAAACTTCATTGTTTAAGGCACCTGTGCTTGACAAGTCTGTCCAATCTCCCCAATTATCGTAAGGGCCTGTTACATAGTCAAACAGATTTGTGATGCCTGCATCGGCTTGAACAATATCAACCGTTTGTCCTGTACCTGCTTCTGGTGGTGGTGCAGGAGATTGTATTTCAAAACTTAATGTTTGAGAAATACATGCGTTTGGATTAGGGTTGTAGGATAATGTTGCATAGTAAGTTCCTGCATCTGCTGCTTCATTAAAAGGAGCAAAATTGAGGGTGTTACCTGTACCGATAACTGTTGGGTCGCCATCTTTGGTCCATTCAATATCAAGAAAAGACAAACCTGTAACATACAAAGATCCGTTTTCGCCATCACATAAATTGCTTGGTCTGATTACAGGCATTTTTACTACGTCTGTTCTGAATTGGAAAACTGCAACGTTGCCACAACCGTCTTCTACTTCTACGGTGTATTCTCCTGCAGCTAATTCAGAAAAAATAGGGTCTGTGCCGTTATCAATAACCATAGGTGTGCCATTAAACGATGTAATGGTATAATTAAGAGGAGCAACCCCGCTTGCGTCAATAATTAACTCTGTATTGCCGCTTACGCAGTTGGCTACATAATAATTGTGTAGGTTAATTCCTGTTGCAGATACATTAAAAGTGTCTATAACTTCGTGACAAAATGGGTTGCTACCACTTGCAGTCGCTATAATTACGTTTTGTAAAATAACTCTGTATTCGCCGCTACCTCCTGCAACATTATTAACGGTACCTGTTACTGTTTCAAAGCCAACAGGAGTGTTGCTAAAGAAGATCTCTATACCTGTTGCGTTCCCTAATGGGTCTCCTTCAGTATATAATGTGCCAGTTGTAGGGTGTCCCCATTGTCCAGAGGCTGGGTAGAATTTTTGCAAATGTGCTTTTTCCCCTCCTAAATACGAAGATGTAGTAGCTTCTACGTTAAAGCTGCCACCACAATTAAAGGTGGGAGTTACTGAGGATGTTAAGTTTTTGCCTAAAACCGTTACGCTTGTAGTAAAAGGTGCGCAGCTACCTGTAATCTCAAAGGTGTAATTACCAGCTGGTAAAGAGTTTATTCTAAATCCGCCATCAGGAGAGATGCCAAACGACACATCTGTAGGCCCAGTATAAGCTGCGGGTGCACTAAGTATGTTGATAGCAGTAATATCGTCTGTTTGCGCAGCTGTACCTCCTATTGTTTTTATATATAACCAAAGTGAGCCTTCATCATCGGCGCAACCAGGCCAGTTTCTTACAATTCGAATGTCTTGTGTTGGTTCGTTACTAACGGTAATGGTTTTTATTTCTGTTCTACCACAAGTAGATAGTTCTACCTGGTAGGTACCTAAAGGGACTCCAGGAGAAGAAGCGTCACCAAAGGCTATAGGGCCATTATGAGGGTCGATAGTGCCCGTATATGCTCCTGGGGCAAAGTTAGTGTTATAATCTGCTGGGTCAAACCCTGCTGGATAACTTAAAAAAGTAACATCTATCGGAGCTTCATAAAAATAGAAATTATCAAAGCGTATATACTTAGATCCACAATCTGCTGCTAGAGCCAAAACTCTAGAAGATGGTATAGCTGTAATTTCATCTACTTTAGTAAATACCTCACCACAAGCATCGGTAAAGGTAATGGTGTAGTTGTAGGTTTCGCCATAATAAAAAGGTACGTCGTAATGGCGGTTGTTTTGGTTTAGAGTCCACGTATCATTAATTACGGTATCAGCGCCACCTGTAGGGTTTTCTATAGTTACGACTACATCTATTGGGTATCTGTAATTTGGTACTGTTGTATTGCCGTTATAGTATAATCGTTCTACATGGTCTATGGTGTTACAATCAATCATAGATCTAAAGCTACCTACACTACTTGATCTTAGCACAGTATATTGTTCAAAATCATCTATAACGCTTACACCGATAGAGGTTGCATTACCACATACATCAACGACTACTGCATTGTATTCACCATATGGTGCTGAAAGCACGTTTGAAGTTTGTGCTGGTACTACTACATTGTTAGAAGTATCGCGAAGTTCATACGTAGCTGGGTTACCAGCAGTTACATTAACGGTAACTTCACCACCATCACAAATTAGCGCTACATCGGTATCAAAAGCAATGTCTTCAATGCTATCTGTAATGGTTACATCGGCAGTTTGTTGGTTGTTTTCTGCACCTACTACCTGTGTGGCAATTATTCGATAATCACCGCTTCCGAGTGAGGTTTCGGTATGGGTTAATGTGCTACCTGTTGCTACAATTCCGGTTGTGGTTTGAATAGGTATAGATGTATTGGGTAACAGAAATACCTGAAATTCAAATACTGCACCAGCTTCGGTATTGTCAATATCAATGACAATCTGTCCATTACCAGTACAGGTTTCGTCTACGGGCGTTAATGTCATGTTAAAGACATTGATGGCCGATTCGTTCTTTAATTCTGTATTATCCATTGCAGTATTTTCACTTGTAAGCGGTACTGCATGGGCAATTGTGAATAATAAAGAAAAATAAGAAAGTAAAAAATACGTCATTCTTTATTTCATAATATTAGGTTCATTTAATTACTATGGCATAAATGTTGCTGTGAAAAGAGTATTTATACCTATTTTATCGTGAACAAAAGTAAGGACTTCACATGCAATTCTTTATAGAACTTGTTCTTGTCGATGAGTAGAATATGTTCGATAAATTTTGTAGAATAAGTTCTACAAAAAATCCGCTTTTAAAAGCGGATTTTGAGATTTTTTTAAACTTCTTTATAAAGGCTGAAGAGTTGTATGAGGTCGGATAGGTTTTCTACTTCTAACTTTTCAAAGATGCGGGTTTTGTAGGTGCTTACTGTTGATTTTTGCAAATCTAAAGCTGCACAAATTTCAATATTCCCGTATCCTTCTACCATTAAACGGGCTATTTCCAACTCGCGGTTTGAGAGTTGATCCATAGGGTTTATGGGCTTTCTGAAAAGATAGCTGTCGGTAATTTTTTCTTGAATGTATTTACTAAAATATTTTCCTGAATTCATCACGGTATGAATGGCGTTTTGAATTTCGGCTTCGTTGCTTAATTTGTTCAAATACCCACTTGCGCCAGCTTGCACATAACGAATGGCATAGATGTCTTCGTCGTGCCCTGAAAATATTAAAATTTTTAAATGTGGTTGCAATTTTCGCAAAGTTGGAATTAAGTTTAAAGAATTTCCGTCGGGGAAAGAAACGTCTAATATCAACAAATCTATGCTTGTTGATTCTATCTTTTTCATTACCTCGCTAAGATTGTCTAACTCATAAACCTCTGCATTGCTGAACATATCTTTCAATATAAAACCAAGCGATTTTGTAACCACACTGTGATCATCAGCTGTTATGATTTTATAATTCTTTTCATTTTTTTTCATTTCTTTCTAAATGTTTTCTCTGATTAGCCCTATTGTTTTGATTCCTTATTTTGTGTATCTAGAATTAAATTGAATGTTACTACAGTTTCGGTGTTGGGTTTACTAGTAACGGAAATTTTTCCTTGGAATAATTCCACTATTTCCTTACACAAATTCAATCCCAAACCTGCTCCTAAATTCTGAACATCTGCAGCTATTTTGCCTTGATGGTAACTTTCAAATATATGTTTTAAATCTTTTTCGCTGATACCTGCTCCATTGTCTTTAATGGATACTTTTAAATTTTGTGTGTGTTCGTCTATTTTTTCTATAGCTATGTTTGCAACTATTTCGCCCTTTTTGGTGAATTTATTAGCGTTTCCTATTATGTTGTAGAACAACTGATGTATTTTCACACTATCGGAGTGCAGCATCACATCGTGGGTAATGGTATTGTTAATTACTAATTTATTACCATTATTGTTCACAAAATGCGCTAACGATTTTAATATTTCATCTAATTCTGTTTTCAGATTGAATGTGGTTTTGTTTAATATTAGCTTTTTGTTTTCATTTTTTGAAAATTCTAAAATTTGATTCGCCATTAACGAGAGTGATTGTGTGGTGGCTTCGATTGATTTTAATGAATCTTTTACTTCTTCATCTTGCACCTGTCGGCTAATTCCGCGCGTGTAAATAGAAATAATGTTTAATGGGGAACGTATTTCATGACTGATCATTCCCACGATACGGTTTTTAAAATTCAAGTTTTGCTGAATTTTTTGTTTTGCTTGTTCTAATCTTTTTTCATAAACAAATGCCAATCGGGTTAAAAATGCCAACAAAATAGATATAAGCACCATTAAAAATATCAATCCAATAACAGCGTAATTTCTAATTTTTTTATTGGCGTGGTATTGCTCTTGAAACTTTTTGCGGGCGTCGTTGGTAAACGATACCAATGCATCATTGTATTTGGTGAGCAACATATTGCTGTATGAGAGCAACTCGGTATTGGCATTAAAAAAGTCAGAATTGTTTTTAGAATTTTTACGGTTTACAGCGGCTAATTTTCGCTTATAATTTTCAAATGCTTTTTGATAATATTCATTGGTTGATTGGAACAAATTCTCTATTTGTTCTTCAATGCTTCCTGAACTTACTTTTTTTCCTTGACGAAGGGTTAATACCACGTTCGATTTTTCTTTTTGAACATCCACATTTCCAGATATAGCATTTCCTAACCGAGTTAAAAGTCCTTTCCGTTGCACACTGTCAACAGAAACACTGGTTTCAACATTTAAACTATCAATTACATCTTTAAGTTGAATACTACTTAACTTAAAAACTTCTTCCTTAAAATCAATATTTGGAGGAATCTCAATATTTCGAAGGGAATCAATCTTTGAATTGATGTTTTCTACTGATAATTTTGGGTTTTTATCTTTGCGCAAATACATGGAAAAACCCGCACTTTTATCGGTTGTTTTTACTAAATTTTGAATGTTTTTATTTAAGCTGTCTAATGCATCATTATACTTCACCAAATATTGTTCATCTTTGGTTTGAAGATATTGTTGTAAATTAAACTGCGCAGCAATATAATCGCTTTTTGTGCGGTCACTGAATTGCTTGGCTTGTTCAGAAATATGAATTTCGGCTTCTAACTCTTCCAGTTTTGGTTCATTAAAAATTTCATTGTAAACAATTACAAGCAATAGTATCTGAAAAAAAATCACACTTACAACCAACGTGTAATGAACCGCTTTTCTGTATTTGAAACTACCGGTTGTAAAGTTTAATTCATCAACTTTTTTTTCTTTCAAAATAATCTTTTATTTACATTTATTCTTAAAAAAAACTCCTAAATATTTAATACCTAAAATATACGACTATTTTTATAACAAATACATTCTATTATCGCTATTTTTTTAATAATTTTTCCAAAATATACATTTGGTGAGTTGATCTAAAATTATCGTGTATACCATGTGGTTTCTAATGCACAAATATATAAATTAATAATAATTCACCAGCGACTTAATTATTTATTCCTTTTTATGATATTGATTATGAGATTGTTTGTAACATATTTTTATATTTTAACATAAACGTATTAAATATGATATAAATAACATAAATATAGTATATAATTTTCTATTTCGTTGCATCTATTATCATAAATTTTTAATAGATTTTTATGCATATTTCAATAGAAAAATTAACAATAAAGCTTAATAAAAATTTTAATATACTACTATTCAATCATTTGTGTCATTTCATGAAAATATAAAACTTTAAATGAGTTAAAAAATTTAACATAATTAATTCATTTTTTTAACATTTGATAACTTCGTAGAAATCATTCTGTTTTAAAAGATGCTTAAAAATAGTTCGATGTTTTAGGACTTTCAATGTATAAATCTCTGCTTCTTTGGAACATCATATTCTACTGACTATCAGTTATTCACTTGAAGAGAAGCTTTATAAATACGCAAATCCTCCCAAGTAATTGATTCAGGAGCATCGGCTTTAATTTCGGTTAAGGTTTTATCTTCACTCCCACTGAATAATTTTTGCAATTCTGCTATTTTCTTTTTTGACAATACTTCGCTGATTGCTATTTTATTCGCTGCTATTAATTTGCCCATA
Organism: Flavobacterium sp. CBA20B-1; assembly: GCF_028473145.1. Lineage (NCBI taxonomy): Bacteria > Pseudomonadati > Bacteroidota > Flavobacteriia > Flavobacteriales > Flavobacteriaceae > Flavobacterium > Flavobacterium sp. CBA20B-1. The sequence goes on along the minus strand of NZ_CP092370.1, from coordinate 1,980,668 downwards.
TGTTGATAAATGGTTGCAACAGAAAGTTTGCGTTTATCGGCAATTTCGCTCACGGTTAATCTTTGTTGAAAAAGCTCAAACGTTTTGTCTATTGTAGTGGTTTTAGTAGGTTTTTCAATTTGTTTTAAATCTGTATCTATTGCATCTTCCTCTGCAACATCTAACATTTGGGAGCGCAAAATTTCTTTAATCGCCGTTAAATGATTCAATCGGAAAGAAACGGCATCGGTTTGCTTTAGATTATCGGTTGAGAAATCCATTTGCTTGCCAAACAATTCAATCATTTTGTTCGTTTTAAGCAACTTTAAAACCATTTTTATATGTTGCTCCTCAAATACACGTAATTGTTCCACAAAAAGCACAAAACCTTTCTTTTTCTTTGCTTGTTCCAACACAAAAAGTGTGTCGTATCCCAATTCATCTAATTTTGGATAAAAATAGTTGTATGCTTTGGAAAAACGCTGCACCAAATGATCGGTTCTAAAATTGGTATCGGTAAAAATAGCGTGTAGTTCTTGTAAAAATTGTAATCCCACTTTTTTGAGATGCAACAGCAAACGTTCTTGTTTTTCTGCCCAAGCACGATAAATTTTTCGGGTCGATTTTTTTTCGGGAACCCAAGTAGCAATCCATTTATAAAAGTCATCATGTGCTTGCTGCCAATTGAATGTTTCGGATACTTGTTGCCATAAATCTTCTAATTTAGCTTGCAATAATTGATCTTGCTGCCGAATAGTTGCATTCTTTTGGGTGAAAGACAGAATGTTTTCATCGGCCAAAATTTGGCGGATTGCTACTGGTTTTGATAAAACCAAACCATCTAAACTGCGCAAACGCGACAATGCCACATAGGCTTGCCCACTCATAAACACATCGTTGATATCCAGCACTGCTTTATCAAATGTTAATCCTTGCGATTTATGCACCGTTATGGCCCAAGCCAGTTTCAAAGGATATTGCACAAATGTTCCTAAAACTTCTTCTTCGATTTCTTTGGTTTGTTCATTGAGCACATAACGCACATTTTGCCATTCGTATTTTTCAACCGTAATTTTGACATTATCTTCGGGCAAAAAAACTTCTATTTCGTTTTCAGACACAAAAAAAACCGTTCCGATTTTTCCGTTGTAATAGCGTTTTTCAAAACTTAAATCGTTTTTTACAAACATCACTTGTGCGCCTTTTTTTAAAACCAATTCAGGTTCTAACGGAAATAGTTTTTCGGGAAAATCGCCAATAATTTCAGGCAAGAAAACAAATTCTTGTGTTTTAATATGGCGCAGTTGTTGCTCATTTATTTCGTCGGCTTTTCGGTTGTGTGTGGTAAGTGTGATATAGCCTTTGTTTTTGTTGGTATCGAAATATTCATCAACTTGCTTTGCCAAAACTTCATAATCGGCAGGAGTGATGTTGTTTGTTCTAAAATTATTCAGCAACCGAATAAAATCGGCATCGTCTTGGCGGTAAATCTTTTTAAGTTCCACATAAACAGGAGGTTCTGTTTGCATGGCCCAGGCGTTGAAAAAATAAATGCCTTGGTAAAAATGCCTTAGAGTTTCCCATTCGTTTGGCTTCACAACAGGAGGCAATTGCCACAAATCGCCTATAAACAACACCTGAACGCCACCAAAAGGCAACGATGACCTGCGAACAAACTGCAATAATTCGTTCATGGCATCTAACACATCAGCTCGCAACATGGATACTTCATCAATCACCAGCAACTCTAAACTTTTGATAATAGATTGCTTTGATTGTTGCATTTTAAAATGGCGGGTAATGGTTTGTTTGGTTTCAAAATACAACCCATTGTTGTTATTTTTAAAATCGGTAGTAGGAATATAGGATGAAAAAGGCAACTGAAAAAACGAGTGAATGGTTACCCCGCCCGCATTTAAAGCCGCGATGCCCGTTGGTGCCACTACAACTGTGTTTTTGTGTGTGGTGGTAAGAATTTTTTTGAGCAAAGTGGTTTTACCAGTTCCTGCTTTTCCGGTTAAAAAAACATTTCGGTTGGTATGCTGTATGTATTGTAAAACTAATTCTGCTTCAGGTGTCATAAGTACTAATTTAACTAAAATGCTGATATATTGGAACGTGCGAAATTTTTTTAATTTTGTTTACTAAAATACAAAACTAATGACAACTATAACCATAAAAATAAACGAACCTACCAAAGTTGGCAAAGCCTTCAAAAATTTAATTGAATTTTTTTCTAAAGAACACAAAGGTATTGAAATTGTTTCGGATACAAAAAGCGAATACAATCCTGCATTTGTTGAAAAAATTAAAGAAGCAGAAAATGATATTAAAAATGGTAAAACTACCCGTTTAGATGCTGAAAATATATAGGAAAGTATTTTGTAGAAATAACCGATAAAGCTAGAAAAGAATAAAAAAATCATTTCAAATCTGGGAATAAATCTGTTATTAAAAAGATAGAAAAAATATTATTGGAATTAACTGAAACGCCTTTTTCAGGTGAAGGAAAACCTGAACAACTAAAACATAATTATTCTGGATATTGGTCAAGAAAGAATTAATCAAAAAGACCGAATTTTTTAACGCGTAGAAGAAGAAATTGTAATGGTTTATGTGGTTTCTGCCATGGGACTCTACAATGATTAATAAAAAAACCACCAAAATTGGTGGTTTTAATTGTTATTTTGATAGAAATAATTGTAAAGATATTCCTAAATAATCTCCTGATCTTTTATTTTCTATAAGGGTTTTTCCATTAGGTTTCAAATTATCAAAATACATAAAGCCTTCATAATGAGAAATTAAAGTTTTTTGATAGACTAAATTCGTTTGAATCATAAAACTTTCAAACATAAAGTAAAAACCTGGTGAAACAACAGCATTTTGATACAATCCTATATCGCTTTTACTATAACTTTCATAATAAAAACGTGGAATCTCATTGTTATTAATATCATTTATAATCAGTGTTCTATCAGCACCACCAGATTGCATGTAAAGCAAATCAATGCCAGTTTGTACATTAAAAAAAACTTTTCTTGATATTGGAGTTTTATATTGCACTAAAAATGGTATGGAAAAATTCATCCTTTTATCCATTGGTGTATAAGTAGCTTTAAAATCTTCTGTAAATACTGTCGAATTTATATCTTCTTGAGGTAATTCAACCGAAAACTTATAAACAGTATTAAAATTTAAGGTAATACCTGTAATATATGAAAACCTACCTGCTTTATTAAAGGTTTTTCTTACCGAGAAAGCAAAGCCGTTCATAGGCTTTTCATCATAATCATAATCGCCGTAAATAGCAGTTTTTTTGTCTTTTTGCTGGAAATAATATGATCCTCCAAAAGACCATGAACCATAATTATTAAACTCTGGATAATACTTCATATTTTGTGAAAAGCTATTATAAGAAATCAAGAGTGCAATAATTGCACTCTTGATAAAACTATTGTAACTTGTAGTATGTTGAAGTACCCGCATAATAATGATTTCCTACTAAAAAACCCTTTCTTGTTTTTACAGTTCTAGATGTTATATATTCATGATGTTTCATATCTCTTCTTTTTTTATCTTTAAATGTATTTCGACCATAATGATTTGCATCTCCTGGCGAATTATCTTCACTACATTTTTCCCATAACCAAACACTTAAGTCTAATGCCATCCTAGTTCGCTTTTCCTTCCATCTTCTGCCTTTCTCATAATTAATTGTCATTTTCTCGGACTTAGTCCATCCAGGGACAGCTCTAATCTTAGCCACTCTTCTTGCATTTTTACCATTCGCATAATGATGATCTGATTCAGTTGCTCTCCAACCAACACATTCTGCTGCTGCAGGTGTATTAGGACTAAAAATATTACTAGTACTAGTGAATTTTAATCCAGAAGCAGTACGTGCCGCACTTAAATTATTTTCATAATCACCATAAATTCTACCAATACTTTCCTTATTGAAGACATAAATTGTATCTGCTACCATTACTTCTTGATTTAAATTTACTAATGATAACTCTCCATTTGAAAACGCTAAATTAATATTTGGATCTAAATTTGGATCTAAATTTTCAGTTTCTAACATTTTACTATTTTCAGCATTAAAACGTTTACGTAAAGCTTGATTGAATGAGATAGAATTTTCAAAATTTATCAATGGAATTTGATCAGTATAGTTAATTTCATCTTCAAAATTACTTAATGACTCATCCGACAAATGTTCATGGTCTCTGAGAAAATTATCATCGTAAATTTCTACTTGATCACTTAAATTGTCAGCTAATTCTTGAAAATCTTTCCAACTAGAAAATGATAAAATTTGAACATTTTCACCATTACTTAATTCAAATGTTCTTAATTCTGGCAAATAGCTTAAAGAACGAGCTGATTTTACATAATTTTCATTTGAAGAATTTTCATTAGTAACAACTTCATCAGAGTTACAAGATAAAACAGATGCACTCAGCATCAGTAATACTAATTTGTTTTTCATAAATATGTTAAATTAAAATTTTTACATTTGTAAAAATTTTAATTTAACATCCTATTTTTCAGAGTTATTTTTTAGCTTCAGTTTTCTTATCCGCTTCTTTTTTAGTTTCAGTGGTAGTAATTTCTTCTTTAGCTTCTACTTTTTTACCGGTTTTTTCTTCGTATTGTTTGTGCAACAATGCTAATATTTCTTTGGTTAAATCATATTCTTCTTTTGCATAAAGAACCGAAGCCGCATCGCCTGTTCCGTAAATATAATCGTAACCTTTTTCTTTGCCGTATTCTTTAATGAATTTTTTCATTTTAGAAACCATTGAATCGCGTTCCACAGCACTTTCTTCTTGGAACTTTTTCATATAGTTTTGTTCTTTCTCTGTTAAAGTTTGTTGACGGCGTTCTAATTCAGCTTGGCGTTTTTGTGCCCATTCCATACCCTTTGATTGGGCATTTTTCTGAAGATCCAACACATCGTTTTGAAATTTACGTGCATCACTGTCTAATTCATTCTTCATTTTTTCGGACATGGTTTTAAACTTTACCTCGAAATCTTTGAATTCTTGATAATCTTTCATTAAAACTTCCGTATCGATATAAGCTGTTTTTAAAGCCACTTTATCAGCACCTGCTTTTTCTATTTTCGCTGTTTCTGTCGTTTCTTTGTTACAAGCCACCACACTAAGTGCTACAACAGCCAACATCATTATTTTTTTCATATTACTTAATTATTTTTTAATTTCTATTGAAAATGAAATTTCAACAAAAGTATTTAAAATTATCGAAATTGTTGAATTATAGAAAATTTATATGCAAATTAAAAAATCAATTACTTTTAATTATAAAAAATGTATTTAAAATATTCGATTTAAGCCTCTTTTACAAAATTTGAATATAAAGCCACATTTCACATAAACATCTTTTAAAATAACCTATTTAAAATTATTTTTTAAGAATATAAATGTGTGAAGAATACTCTTTAGAGAAAAATCCCTTTAAATTGGATAGCAAACCGATATAAAATGCTTTTAAAATATTTTTTGATCCTGTTTTATATTCTTCCGATAATAATGAAACATAAAAACTATCAAAATACATAGGTTTTATATGTATTAATTTGAATTGATGCTCTTCGGCTAATTTTTTTATAGATATTTTACTAAAATGCCAAAGATGTCTGGGTACGTCCCAAGCTGCCCAATGTTGTTTATAATGTTTTGCATCGAATGATTTAAAATTAGGAACTGCAATTACGAGTGTTCCATTTTCGGTTAGACGTTCACTAAAAAATTGAAAATAAATATTCAAATCGGTTACATGTTCCAACACATGCCATAATGTAATTACATCAAATTTTTCTGCAGGTATTTCATCAATAGAATTAAAAACATCCATTTTTTTTGATTGTGCAATACCACGCGCTGTTTCGTTGGGTTCTACTCCTACTCCATTAACTGCTAATTCTTGAATACCATATTTTAAAAAATCACCCGTACCGCATCCAATATCTAATACATTTAGGTATGACCGATTGGTAACATTACTTATCAAGTTCCATTTACTTTTTATGGTATGATTTTTTACCAACTGATACATTTTTTCAAACCAATTTCTTTTACCGTCGGTGTGTGAAATATAATTCTCACTTTTATAATAAGCTCCCAACTGGTCAAATGCCGAAAACTTTGTTTGATACATATCATATTTTTCATGATAGACCAGCTCAAAATCTTCTTTGGTAATACTAAAATCTTTAATGGTTTTATTTTTCATAGTGCGAATATATAAAACACAAAACACCTTTGCAAAGGTGTTTTGTTTCACGTGGAACGTAAAACTATCTACCCATGTGAATTAGTAAAATAGAAATATCAGACGGTGCTACACCACTTATTCTTGATGCTTGCGAAATAGTTACTGGACGAATCTTTTTCAATTTTTCTTTGGCCTCATAAGACATAGATTTGATTTTATCATAATCGAAATGTTCTGGAATACGCACATCTTCTAATCTATTCAATTTGTCAGCATTGTTTTTTTCCTTTTCGATATACCCGGAATATTTCACTTGAATAATTGCTTGATCAACAATCTCTTTATCTATATTATTTTCGGAGATGTATTGTTTTACTTTTTCAAAGCGTAAAATATCGTCATCTTTTAATTGCGGACGTGAAAAAACCTTAAACATTTTATCGGGTTGCTTCATTGGTTCGCTTCCTTTTTCTCCTAAAATAGGATTTGCTTCTTTCGGCTGCACAGATGTTTCTTTAAAAAACTGAACAAAATGATCGGATGATTCTTTTTTGTATTCCATTCTTTTTATTCGATCTTCACCTGCTAAACCAATTTCAAAAGCTTTGGGAGTTAACCTAAAATCTGCATTATCTTGTCGCAGCAAGGTTCTGTATTCTGCACGTGATGTAAACATTCGGTATGGTTCTTCTGTACCTTTTGTAATTAAATCATCAATTAAAACACCAATATATGCTTCGTTTCTTTTTAAGATTAATGGTGTTTTTTCTTGCACTTTTAAAGCAGCATTTATACCCGCCATTAAACCTTGCGCTGCTGCTTCTTCATAACCTGTAGTTCCGTTAATTTGACCTGCAAAAAACAAACCTTCCACTAACTTTGTTTCTAAGGTATGTTTCAATTGTGTTGGTGGAAAATAATCGTATTCAATCGCATAACCCGGACGGAAAAACTTTACCTTTTCAAAACCTACCACAGAACGTAATGCATTAAACTGCACATCTTCTGGTAACGAAGTAGAAAAGCCATTTACATACACTTCTACTGTGTTCCAACCCTCAGGTTCCACAAATAATTGATGGCGGTCTTTATCTGCAAAACGATTGATTTTATCTTCAATAGAAGGACAATAACGCGGTCCTAAACTTTTTATTCTACCGTTAAACATAGGCGAACGATCAAAACCTTCTCGTAACAAATTATGTACTTCTGGCGAAGTATAAGTCATATAACAAGAGCGCTGTTTTGTAAGTGGTTTTGTTTTATCAGAATACGAAAACTTTTGTGGATTTACATCACCTGGCTGTTCTTCCATTTTAGAATAATCTAACGAACGTCCATCTACGCGAGGCGGTGTTCCGGTTTTCATTCTTCCAGCTTCAAAACCTACTTTTATCAAATCTTCCGTAATTCCAAAAGAAGCACTCTCTCCTGCCCTACCACCGCCGAATTGTTTATCGCCAATATGAATCAAACCGTTTAAAAAAGTACCATTTGTAAGGATAACCGTTTTTGATTTTATTTCAATTCCAAGACTGGTTTTTACACCTACTATTTTATGATTTTCTATTAAAATTCCAGAAACCATTTCCTGATAAAAATCTAAATTCGGAGTACCTTCTAACATCAAGCGCCAGGTTTCTGCAAACAACATACGATCGCTTTGACATCTTGGCGACCACATAGCAGGTCCTTTGGAAACGTTCAACATTTTAAATTGAATAGCAGATTGGTCAGATACAATTCCAGAGTAACCACCCATTGCATCGATTTCACGAACAATTTGTCCTTTTGCAATACCACCCATTGCAGGATTACAACTCATTTGTGCAATATTCTGAAGACTCATAGTTATTAAAAGCGTCTTCATTCCCATGTTTGCAGCAGCAGCAGCAGCTTCTGAACCCGCATGTCCGGCTCCTACCACAATCACATCATATTTATCTTGAAATATACTCATTGTTCCACGTGAAACATTTAATTAATAAATAAAAAAATTATTGTTCCACGTGGAACATATTAATTTTTTCTTGTTCTTTTATACGCATTAATTCGGCTTCTTTTTCGGTTTTATCTTTGTATCCGCAGTAATGCAAAACTCCATGAGCCATCACTCGAAGTAGTTCGTTTTGGAGAGATACCTCGTATTCTTTTGCATTCTCCTCTACTCGTTCCATCGATATAAAAATATCACCAGAAATTAAGTCGCCTATACAGTAATCGAAACTAATAATATCGGTTAAAGTATCATGATTTAGATACTGCATATTGATGTTGTGCAAATATTCATCATCGCAAAAAATATAATTAATTTCACCAGCTTCTTTACCTTCCGATTCAATTATGGCATCAATCCAAACTTCGTATTGTTGCTCGTTTTCTAACTGAAAATCGGTTTCGTAATTAAATATAACCATTATTAATGTTTAAAATACTTACAAAGGTACAACGAAACTAAAAAAAGAGTATACAATATTGTATTAAAATATTTAAAACATTGATAATTAATATATTAAATAAGAATTAATCAAATTATTGCTTATAAATCAGCTATACTCATTTTGGTTGTCAACAACATTATATTATAAAAGAAATTAATTTTAAAAATTTTAAAAAAAGCTTTCTTCTTTATAATGCTTGTTAATATATAGCATAAGTTTTTAGTGAAACAATAGTAAATGTGAATTATAAAAAGTTGTTAACACTGCCCTACCCTTCTAATGGCTTATAAATCAAATAAATTTGTATTTTTTGTTGATATAGAATAGCTCTTGTTAACTAAAAATATTAATAATTTTTATGGTTAATAAGTGTTGATAACTGTGTTTCATTTGTCAATGAAGCGTGTACTATTTTCAATAATTTTTTTGGTATTGTTGATAAAAATAATGCCTTAGTATTTTTTATGAAATTGTAAACAAATAGTTATCTAAAGTTATTCACAGTTATCAACACAAGTTATGAATATACAAATAGCGGTTATGAACACTTATTAATCTTGAAATATATCATACTATTTAAAATACTATAAATCAGTTATTTAAAAATATTATGTACATTAAATGAATCAATAATAGCAATATTAAGAATTACTTTTGTACCTAATGGTTGGTTGTTAGCATCAACCAAATCAACAATTTCGCATGAGAATGATTTTTTAAAGAGGTCTTTATATAGTTGCAACCTATTTTGAACGATTTTTGTTGCATAGGAGGTGTGTAAGGTGGAATGATCTATGTTTTTATTTACGTTCCTCCCTACTCCATTGTCTGTAATCGCAATGATGATTGCATCTGTTTGTTTTTTTATAGTGATTTTTAATTGTTTGTCATCGTTTATATCCGACAAGCCATGAATTACCGCATTTTCTACAAATGGCTGTAACAACATCACAGGTACTTTTGTTGTGGTTGTATCAATGGATTCATCAATTGTATAAGTGAGATTTATTGGCTGGTTGGTTTTCATATTTTCAATAGCAATATACGAATTGATATAAGCCATTTCATCGGCTAAAGTTATGTGTTCTTTATTTACAATATCAAGCGTTGAGCGCAGTAATTTTGCAAATTTTGCAAAATAATTATTTACTTTAATTTCATCATCAAGCAATACACTACTTTGCATATTATTTAAAGTATTAAAAATGAAATGAGGGTTCATTTGTGCGCGTAAGGCTTTCATTTCTAAATTTATAAGTTTTAAACGAAGGTTAAATTTTTTTGCACGTTTTGATCGAATGATATACAACCCCAAAATGGTTAGTAAAATAACTGCGATAAATACAAGTATTTTAAAGAAAGTTGTTTCCCAAAAATATGGTTTTATTGTAAATTGAAAGCTCTTACTATTTTTAGTTTTATCATTGTAAGATTGACTATATGTTTTAAAAGTGTATGTACCCGGAGCTAATTCTTTAAAATATAATTCATTTTCGGTAAATATTTTCCAATCTTCAAGTTGATTATTTCTTGATAAGGAATAATACTTCACAAAATCAGCCGTATTATTCATTGTTTTCAAAGAAGTTTGAATGCTTATATTATTTTGATCTCTTTTTAAGAATAAGAATTCTAAATTATTGATTTTATGGTCATTAACAATGATATGATTAATTTCTATTTCACCCGAAATTTTTATATTGATGAAATCTTTTGCTATTGTTGTAATTCCTTGCTGCGTAATAATATAAAGGTTTTTGCTATCGGAAAGAATATCATTAATTTTACCTTTTATAATGCCACTATCCAATGGTATTATCCTCGTTAAATGTAATTTTTTATTGTTGTAATTATAAACATATAATCCGGCATTGGTTACCACAAATAGCTGGTTTGATACAGAATCTTTGATAATTTTATAGATGTTGTCATTAGGAAGCAAATTTTGTAAAATTTTAAAATTTTGCGTTACCAAAAGCAAACCATTTGAATGTGTACCTACCAAAATTAAATCGTTGATATGATTAATAGTATTGGTAAATTTTATGGAATACGATGCTACAAATTGTTTACTATTTAGATGATAAATACCCAATTGTTCTTCGTTTGAAACAACCACCGATTGATTATCGGTCACCAAAATGTTATTAAAGCGCAAATCGGCCTTTATTTCGTACAAATTTTTCGAAGTATTGTTTTGTATAATATTTTTCTGAATTGTATAAATATTATCCTTTTTAAAATAACTATTTCTAATACCTCCTGTTCTTTTATGGGGTATTAATCGGTCTTGAAAGCTCAAAAATTCCAGTAAATTATCTTGAATTTTATAAGATGCAATTTTGTTTGTATGCACTGCAATCAATTGGTTACCAGAACGATAGATAGCAGATGTATTATCATTAAACGTATGCAATTTTTTAGATTTATTTTTAAAATTAATTTGGAACACCTCATTTGTACTTGTTAATGCAATTAGCGAATGCTCATACAAAAACGCCGATTTAATATGGTAATTATGATCTCCTAACAGCTGATTATAACTGTAATGCTTGATTTTAAAAAATGATTTTGGAATGAATTGAACGGTATTTCCTTTAAAAATAATCCAAAAATTCTCATA